>DASSZW010000060.1:0-21141 GCA_035713285.1 Burkholderiales bacterium | reverse complement strand
GTTGATACGCTTTCATGATCGCCTGTATACCCTGAATTTCGGCATGCTGGACCAGGTATTTATAAATATTGAGAAACAGCGAAGCGTGAATATTGGGTTGCCAGGTCAAAAACCAGTCCGTCGAAAACGGCAGCATGCCTTTGGGCGGAGAAACATTTTTCAGCTCTTTATATAATTTCAGCAGACGTTCTCTCGACAGCGATGTTTCGGATTCCAGCAATTGCAGTCTGGCGCCTAACCGGATCATTTCTATTGCCAATTGAATTTCCTGAGCTTCGCTCACTACGCTGAGTTTTGCCATGTCGCGTTTCTCCCCTGCAATGGTTGTGGGTGGTCAGGCGGCTTCTTCTACTGCCTGTCCGGCCATTAATATGGCGGCATGAGATTGAGCCAGGAGACGGTCCTTGCTGTAACTGGTCAGCATACCCAGAATCGCTCCGTCGTCGAAACGAAACCGCGCCAGCATCATGTTCGAATTCGCGAGCTTAAGGAGCTGGGAGTTGCTCAGTCCTTCGAGCAATTCGGCAATTTGCGCGTCCACGCCCAAACGGAAAATAGCCGCCGCTTTATCTGCCCGTATCATTTGTTGCGCCAGCATAAGATAATTAAGATTGGTATCGCGAATTTCGGCCAGGATATCATTTGTAGTCATTTTTATTCTCCTCATAACGCTATTTGAACAGTCGAGCATCAACTTGGTTAGCATAATGAGGCGATGGATGATTTGAGAAAATAGGTGACGTGCTGTTTTTTGTGTACGCAATCAAGGCGTAAAAAAGACGCGTCCGTCTTACAGACGAACGAAATGAGCCCAAAGTATCGGGCATAAGAATATCGCGCTTAATCAAAGTTCAGTATATATACGGCTTGCAGACGCAAACCGGAAAAATCACTGATTTTGCTTTGTAAGATTACAGATACTTGCAAACCATCTAGCAACCGGAAATCTACTGTCAGGATTTCTCACTAACCTTACAAAATACTTTATCGGCCGGTTTTAATAAAACTTTAGGGTTTTTTATTAAAAAATTTGATTTATTTGTAAAAAAATAATAACTCAATGATTAATTGTATCTTTTTATTTAAAATATTTTATAATGATTATTAACGGACGATCCGGTCAAAACTTTAGGCCATACCTCAAAATATCGATAGCGCAATTCGAGATTTCAGCCTGTGCGTATCGCTTCAAACACGTTGGGTAAGCGGCGCAGCCATTCCAGGACGCGGGCCAGCTGTTCTTCACCGGCACCATGGACCTGAAAGTGCATGATCGCCATATCGCCTCTCGATTCGGTATTGACACGAATCACCGAGATCTTTTCCTTAGCCAGGATATCGGACACATCGCGCAGCAAGCCGTGCCGGTCGAACGCCTGCACCCTGATTTCGCAGCTGCCGGCTTCTTCGTCTTCGTCCCAATGCGCAGCAAGCAGACGCTGCTTGCGTTCTTCACCAAGACGCGATACGTTGGCGCAATCGTAACGATGGATCGTAATACCGCGCCCCTGAGTCGCGTAACCGACAATGCTGCCAGGCGGCGATGGGTGGCAGCATCTCGCCATCGTGACGGGCAGGTCGCTTACGCCTTCGATGAGAATACGCCGGTCTTCGCCGGATTTACGGTTGCGCAATGCCCGTCCGGGCGAGGAGCCGATGACGGATTGCGGCAAGAGCGCTTGAATGGTGGCCGTTAACTGATGACTGCTGATATCGCCGCGACCGATCGCCGCGAGAAATTCGTCGCCTTTCGCCGAACCGAGTCTGGCAGCGAGCTTGTCGACGCTGATATCGGAACCGCCGGACCGGCGCAGCTCACGATCCAGCGTTTCACGCCCAGTCGCTACATTTTCGTCAAAATGCTCATAACGAAACCAGTGCCTGACCCTGGCACGCGCGCGCGAAGTCGCCAGATAGCCCAATGACGGATTGAGCCAGTCGCGGCTGGGCGCACCCTGTTTGGCGGTCAGTATTTCTACTCTCTGGCCGTTTTTCAGCGGCGTATTGAGAGGAACGATAACACCGTCGACTTTGGCCCCGCGACAACGATGTCCCAAATCGCTGTGGACATGGTAGGCAAAATCCACCGGGCTGGCGCCGGCGGCAAGATCGATCACCCGTCCTTGCGGTGTCAATACATAAATCCGGTCCTGGAACAATTCATTCTTGAACAATTCCGCCAGCTCACGGCCGTCCGCAACCTCATCCTTCCATTTCAATATCTGCCGCAACCATGCGATTTTATGGTTTATTTCGTCGCCGGAAGACGCCCCTTCCTTGTAACGCCAATGCGCGGCCATACCCAGTTCGGCATGCCGATGCATGTCGAAGGTGCGAATTTGCACTTCCAGCGCTTTATTTTCCGGCCCGACGACTCCGGTATGCAGCGAACGATAATCGTTGCTTTTCGGCTGAGCGATATAGTCGTCGAATTCGCCCGCTATCGGCTGCCAGAGATGATGGACCAGCCCGAGCACCGCGTAACAGTCTTTTACATCCTGCACCAGTATCCGGATCGCGCGAATATCGTACAGCTGCTCGAAAGCCAGATGCTTGCGGGTCATTTTATTGATGATGCTGACGATATGTTTCGGTCTTCCGCTCACTTCCGCCGGAATGCCGGCGGCGGCCAGTTCGGTCTGCAGGTTTGCCACGACCTGAGCGATATAGCGTTCGCGATCCAGCCGTTTTTCGTCGAGCAAACGGGCGATGCGCTGATAATTGGCGGGTTCCAGTATCCGGTATGCCAAATCCTCCATTTCCCACTTGATCTGCCATATGCCCAAACGGTTCGCCAGAGGCGCAAACAGGACCTGCACTTCGCGCGCAATCCGCACCCGTTCCGCTTCATCCGTACTTTGGATCGACGTGCGCAACGCGCAGGCGCGCTCGACCAGCTTGATCAGCACGACGCGAATGTCCTCCACCATCGCCAACAGCATCTGCCGCAGATTTTCGACCTGGCTGTGCCCATCGCGGCGACCGGTCTCCGTGCCGGCAATCAGATCGCCTATTTTTTCGAGCTTGGCGACTTCAGCGATCAAACGCAGCACTTCGGCCCGTACCGGCGTTTTTTGGTCGACCGGCGCATTGAGCAACAACGCCGCCGCGATGCTTTCGCCGTCCATCTGCAGATCGGCCGCCAGCAAAGCCATTCCGGCAGCGCACTGCCAGCGCGCACCGGCCGGTGACGTCCCGGCATCGGGCAAGGCCTGGAGCCATCGGGCGGCATCTTCGATCAAACGTTTTCCGGCGTCATCCGTCCCTTGCGTTAACCGAGGCAACAGGTTCGCCCAGTCCTCCTGGGTCGTTATTTTCGTTTCCGTATGTATCGTAACCATTATTTATCCAAAATTGCCGGTTCATACCGGTCTTGCCAGTAAGAGCGCTGCATTTGCCTCCATGCGCTGATTTGCGGCGCGGAACCGGGAGTAAACCGCACTTCCACCCTGCCGTCCTCATCCGAACGCCACAAGCCGCTTCCGGCCGCCCTGTATCGCGCCACCACATCGCTGCGCGGATGACCGAAGCGGTTGAGGTAACCGACCGGAAATATCGTCCAGCGCGGATGTACGGCTGCGATAAATGCCGGCGTCGAGGATGTCGCGCTGCCGTGATGCGGCGCAACGAGCAATGTCGCCGGCAATGCCGAAGACTCCGACGCCAGTATCTGCGCTTCGTCCGGCGCTTCGATATCGGCGGTCAATAAAACGCTGCCGCCGCTACTGTCCGCTTTTATTACGCAGCCGCGATGATTATCCTTTAAACGGGTATCTGTGTAACTCTCTGCCGCAGGATGGAGCATCTGGAAATGTACCCCGTCCCGATTCCATTGTCTGCCGGCGATACACGCTTGCATGCGGCCCCCGAAATGTTTGAAGATCGCATGCGACGCCGGCAGCGAAGTCATTATCCGTTCGACATGGATGCCGTCAAGCACGGAAACGGCGCCGCCGGTATGATCGTTATCATCGTGCGACAGGATTAAATCGTCGATCCGGTCTACGCCTTCACCGCGCAAAAAAGGCAGGATAATACGGCTGCCGCTATCGGCATTGCTGTTATAACGCGGACCGGTATCGAACAGCAGAATATAATGCGCCGTTCTCAACAATACCGACAGCCCCTGCCCCACATCGATCGTGCTCACCCACAGCGCACCCGGCGCAGGCTGCCCCGGCTGCGCCAGCAGCGCCGGCAGCATCCATATGGCACCCAGCCAGCGCGCCGGAAATCCCCGCGGCAACAGCCACCACAACGCGCCTGCCGTAGCCAGCGCCACTGCTCCGCGGCCCGGCTCGGCCTGTTGCCATAACGGCCAGCTCGCGAGAACCCGCAGCAGCCACGCACACATCGCCATCAAATCGTGAGCCCAATGCAGCGGGGCGTCCAGCCCCGGCAGACATCCCGATAAAAGCAGGGGCGTAATCAATATTTCCACCAGCGGAATGGCAAACAGGTTAGCCAGCGGCGAAACCGTGGACAGCTGTCCGAACAATAACAGCAAAGCCGGCGCCAGAGCCAGCGTCACTGCCCATTGAGTCTGCCACCATTGACGCAGCCAATGCAGTTTGCCTACCCGCGCGCCGGTGGCGAACAACAATATCGCCACTGCGCCGAACGACAGCCAGAAACCGGCTGCCATCACCGCCCAGGGATCGAGCAGCACGACGACCAGCAACGCCCACGCCAGAATCCGTCCGGGCGCGATCGTTCGGCCCGACCATAACGCCAGCGCCACGACCCAGATCATGTACAAAGTCCGTTGCGCCGGCACGCCGAATCCTGCAAGCAGCACATAGGCCGTAGCGGTCAAGGCCCCGCCGGCAGCCGCCGCCTGACGCGCAGGCAACCGCAGCGTCAGCCGCTCGCTGCGCCGCCACAGCGCATAGACGATAGCGAACATCAGGCCGGACAGAGCGGTCACATGCGAGCCGGATATCGATATGAGATGCGTGATTCCGGTGCGCTGATAGAGCTGCCATTGCGCAGCCGGAATCGCCGACTGATCGCCGATGGCCAGCGCTTTCAACACTCCGGCGTAAGGTTTTCCAGTCAGGACCCTGTCGATGCGGTCGGCGATGTTTTCCCGCAGGCGATCAATCAGGTATGCCGGTTGCACTACGCGTCCGCTGAGCAGACGGTGGGGAGCGGCGCTGCGCACCGCGCCCAGGGCGCGTATATTCTGCGCAAACCAGACCGCTTCCATATCGATGACATGAGGGTTCTGGTTGGCATGCGGGCGGCGCAGCCGCACCGTCCATAACCAGCGCTGTCCGGCGCGCACCCGAATGGCATCGGCCAGGGCTTTACCCTTGAAACCGACGGCATAAGTCGACAATTGCAGGCGATGCGGAACGGCCGCTTCCGCGGTAAGCACGCGTTCCACATCGAATTCGAAATTTTGTCCGTGCTCGGTTGCCGCCGGCAAGCTCGACACTACTCCGGACAGCTCGATATCCCGGCCTTCCCAGCTGCGCGGCAAGCTGTCGTCGAGTCGATGTTGCGCCAGCAACGCGGCGTAAAACACTCCCGCGGCGAAACAGGCGAGCGCCAGACCGCCTTGCCGCAGCCTTCGCCCCCATCCCCGCCGAGGCAGAATCCAGACCGCGACAGACAATAAAGGCAGGCCCCATAACCCTGCCACGGCAGGTAATCGGGCTAGTGATTGCAGGTACATGTCGCCGACGACAAAAGCAAGGATAGCCAGCAGCATGAATGCGCACCGTCAATTATTAATAAACGGATATGCTACGCTCGCTTTGCTACGCATTGGTTAAATGCGCATCCGGAAAAACATTTCGATTAAACTTCGAGTACTGCGTCTACGCCAAACAACACCGCTTTGAGTCGCTTCAATTCGTCGCGCAGTTCGGCGGCACGCTCGAATTCAAGATTTTTCGCCGCCGCCAGCATCTCTTTTTCCACTTGCTTCAATTCGCGCGTAAGCGTTTTTTCATCTTTGCTGCGATATGCGGCTATTTTCTGTTCCGCTTTATGCTGCGCTTGCGCGCTTTCCATATCGTAGGCGCCTTCGATGATGTCTTTGATGCCCTTGACGATGCCGCGCGGCGTGATGCCGTGCAGCGTATTGAATTCGATCTGCTTTTGCCGGCGCCGCTCATTCTCGCTCATCGCCCGCTGCATCGAACCGGTAATCCGGTCGGCATATAAAATGGCGCGACCGTGCAGATGCCTTGCAGCGCGCCCTATCGTCTGGATCAGCGAGCGCTCGGAACGCAGGAATCCTTCCTTGTCCGCGTCCAGAATAGCGACCAGCGACACTTCCGGGATATCGAGCCCTTCGCGCAACAAGTTGATTCCGACCAGCACATCGAACAGCCCCAAACGCAAATCGCGAATGATTTCCACCCGTTCGACGGTATCCACATCGGAATGCAGATAGCGGACTTTCACCCCGTGTTCGGCCAGGTAATCGGTCAGGTTTTCCGACATCCGTTTGGTCAGCGTCGTCACCAGTACGCGTTCGTTCAGAGTCACGCGCTTGGTGATCTCGGACAGCACATCGTCGACTTGGGTAGCCACGGGCCGGACCTCGATGACCGGATCCAGCAATCCGGTCGGGCGCACCACCTGTTCGACGACTTGTCCCTGATGCTGCCGTTCGTACTCGGCCGGGGTCGCAGAAATAAATACGGTCTGGCGCATCACGCGCTCGAATTCGTCGAAGCGCAGCGGGCGGTTGTCCATCGCCGATGGCAACCGGAAACCGTAATTGACCAGATTTTCCTTACGCGCGCGATCACCTTTATACATTCCGCCGATTTGAGGGATCGTGACGTGCGATTCATCGATAAACATCAGGGCGCCGGCCGGCAAATAATCGATCAGGGTCGGCGGCGGCTCTCCGGGATTGCGGCCCGACAAGTGACGCGAATAGTTTTCTATGCCCTTGCAGAATCCCAGCTCGTTCATCATTTCCAGATCGAAACGCGTGCGCTGTTCCAGTCGTTGCGCCTCGACCAGCTTGTTGTCGCGATAGTATTCTTCCAGCCGCTCGCGCAGTTCCGCTTTCACCGCCTCCATCGCGCGCAGCGTGGTACTGCGCGGCGTCACGTAATGGCTGGACGGATACACGGTATAGCGCGGCAGCTTCTGCAATAAATGGCCGGTCAGCGGGTCGAACAGGCGGATGCTTTCTATCTCGTCGTCGAACAGGGATACGCGCACCGCATGTTCTGCGTTTTCGGCCGGAAAAATGTCGAGCACATCGCCGCGGACGCGAAATACGCCGCGCCTGAACTCCAGTTCGTTGCGCTCGTATTGCATGCCGATCAATCTCTGTATGGCATCGCGTTGCGACAGTTTTTCGCCCTGCCGCAAATGCAGAATCATCTGATGATAATCCGCCGGGTTACCGATACCGTAAATGGCCGATACCGTTGCCACCACGACGCTGTCTTTGCGTTCCAGCAACCCTTTGGTCGCGGACAGACGCATCTGTTCGATATGCTCGTTGATGCTGGAGTCTTTTTCGATAAACAGATCCCGGGCGGGAACGTACGCTTCGGGCTGATAATAATCGTAATACGAAACGAAATATTCCACCGAATTTTCCGGGAAAAATTCGCGCATCTCCGCATAAAGCTGCGCGGCCAGCGTTTTGTTCGGCGCCATGATCATCGCCGGACGACCCAGTTGCGCAATGACGTTCGCCATCGTATACGTCTTGCCGGAACCGGTCACGCCGAGCAAGGTCTGGAACGCCAGGCCGTCCTGGATTCCCGTCACCAGCTTTTCTATCGCTTCGGGTTGGTCGCCGGCAGGTAAAAAAGGTTGATGCAAACGAAAAGGACTATTGGGAAAAGTGACAATCACGAGTAAAATCGCCCCCTAAATAATGACTGGAAACATTCCCGTCGTCGAACGACGGATTTCAGACTACGAATATTATCATGCCGCGTACTTAAACCCGGCAAAGACAGCCTTAAGGATCGAAGTTGAAACTCTCACATCGCGTACTGGCCATCAAACCCTCACCGACGCTTGCGGTAACGAGCCGCGCGGCCAGACTGAAAGCAGAAGGACGGGATATTATCGGATTAGGCGCCGGCGAACCCGATTTCGATACGCCTCGCCATATCAAGGATGCCGCTATCGCAGCGATTGACAGCGGTTTTACCAAATATACCGCGGTAGGCGGAACGCCTTCCCTGAAGCAGGCCGTGATCGCCAAATTCAAACGCGACAACGGCCTCGACTATACCGCGAGACAAATTCTCGTGTCGTGCGGCGGCAAACAGAGTTTTTTCAATCTGGTCCAGGCGCTGATCGATCCCGGCGACGAAGTCATTATCCCCGCGCCTTATTGGGTCTCCTATCCGGACATCGTCATCCTGGCCGGCGGCAAGCCCGTCATAATACAGGCCGGAATCGACCAGGGATTCAAAATCACCCCCGCACAGTTGCAGGCCGCGATTACGCCGAATACCCGGCTGGCGGTGATCAACAGCCCCGGCAATCCCAGCGGCGCGGTCTATAGCCGAGCGGAATTGCTGGCCTTGGGGGAAGTGCTGCGCCGCCATCCCGAAGTCATCATCGCCACCGACGATATGTACGAGCATATCCGCCTGCAGGAGCAGCCTTTTTGCAACATCCTTAACGTCTGCCCCGACCTTTATTCTCGCACGGTAGTGCTAAACGGCGTTTCCAAGGCATATGCCATGACCGGCTGGCGCATCGGTTATTGTGCCGGACCGGAAGCCCTGATCACGGCGATGGAGAACGTACAGTCGCAATCGACGTCCAATCCGGCATCGATTTCGCAAATTGCCGCCGAAGCCGCGTTAAATGGCGATCAATCCTGCATCAAGCCCATGCTCGATGCGTTTAGAGAGCGCCATGAATTTATTGTAGACCGACTGAACCGGATCCAAGGCGTTGATTGCCTCTACGCAGGCGGCGCTTTTTACGCTTTTCCTGACGTCCGCGACGCGATACGCCGGCTATACGAGGCAGGCGCCATCGCCGCGCCTACCGATATTGCGCTCAGCGAATTTCTGCTCGAAAAAGCCGGCGTCGCCGTCGTTCCCGGTTCGGCATTCGGCAGCGAGGGGTATATCCGTCTGTCGTTCGCCACATCCATGGATAATCTGAAGGCCGCCAGCCTTCGCCTGGAAACCTGGATGGCCTGAAGCATTGCCGCTGACGCATTGCCGGAGGTAACATCTCTCGAACGCGAGGGCGGTCAGGCTTTGAATTCCTCATGAACCGCCCCCCGGAAGTATTGCAGCCCGAAGCGCGTATATCATGCCCAATGCAAAGTATGACTGGTCACCAGCACCATACCCGAGGCAAACAGGCAGTAATATCCGAATATATGCCATTTTCCGTGTTCCAGCCATTGCGACAGCCATTTCAGCGCTACCAGCGCAGCGACGAAACTCAACAGCATGCCGGCCAGACTCGGCCACGCGACATGCAGCATATTGCCGGCCAGAGCTTGTGAACCGTAAGCTTTATAAAACCGGTACATTTCCTTGGCAATGACCGGCGGCGTCAATACGACGGCCAGAGCGAAACTGAATTCTTCGGAACGCACTTTATCGATACCGAGCAGCAAACCCGTCGAAATCGTCGCGCCCGAACGGGAAAACCCCCTGAACGGCAGACATAAACCCTGCACCGCTCCTATCCAGGCTGATTGCGTATTGCTCAGCGTTCGTCCCTGTGCGGAAGTCGGATGTCGCGAAGAGACGATGATGATTATGCCGGCTGCCGCCAGACCCGCGGCAATAATATATACATTGCCGAACAATTGTTCGATTTCGGCGTGAGTACCCCGCAGAATGACATGCTCTATGATAAACAGCAAAGCCAGGCCGACTGCGCCGGTAAGCGCCGTCGCCACCGCCACTGTCCTGGCGAACGGCCAGAAAGTACTGGCGGAAGAAAAATAACGATCGCGCCATGAGCGCCAGAAATAGATGATTACAGCCAGCATGGTTCCGGTATGGAGCATAACCAGCAGGAGCGTCATTTCCGGTGTAGTGGGATCGAATCCCATCAATTTGGCCGTAAGGATTACATGCGCCGAACTTGACACCGGAAGCATTTCGCAGACTCCCTGTACCACGGCCAGCACTAAAACATCAAAAAAAGTCATGTATTGATTCCGCTTTAAAGTATAAAAATTTCTGTAAGCATCACGGCAAACGAGAATACTTTAACAGTTGCCCCGAATTCTGCGCAAGTATAAATTATTTAACGGGTCGGCTTGCATGAGCGCCAATTCCTAAAAGCCGGAATTACGGAACTTCGTCCCATGTTATAATGTCTGAAGTATATTTCAGCTTGTGTATTCTGGGATTAACCTAATGCAACTGGCGCCTCATAAGGCATTCGTTACCATGAAATTGTGGCCATGAAATTGTTGCCATGGATGTTTCGGCTCTAGAACTTACTTGCGAAAGCTCGCTTATGAACACTGCTTTAATCGGTATAGATTATATTGTCGATATCCTTGATCCCAACAAAGCGACAGCGCGTTCCGCCGCTCATGCCATGGCCCGCGATGTCATCGGGAAAACCAATCGCGCTCTGGCGATTGCCCGTAGACGCGGCTGGCTGACTATACTCGTCAAAGTCGGTTTCGCCAAAAATTATGTCGATCAGCCCAAGCAATCGCCTCTATTCGGCAGGTTACACGAATACGGAACGTTTGCCCTGGAAACACCGGGCACCGAATTTCATCCCCATCTCGACATAAAACTCGTCGATCTGGTATTCGTTAAGCCGCGCGTAAGCGCATTTTACGGCACCGGACTCGATGCGGCGTTACGCGCACGTAAAATTGACCGCGTGATAATTGCTGGAGTCAGCAGCACTTTAGCAGTGCAAAGCGCCGTACGGGATGCGCATGACCGCGATTATCGCGTCATGGTTCTCGAAGATGCCTGCGCAGCCGCAAACGAAGAAACCCATCGCGTTTCCATGGATATGCTTAGTGTCATGGCGGAAATCACGACCGTAGACGAAATCGCCAACGAGCCGGAAGAAAAAACCATTGCTGACGGCATCCGGCACTGAGCAGCCGTCTGCAAACATGACGGCGGCCGGAAGCGGATATTATGCCTGCATGGGAATTAACGTACCGTTCTCCAGCCGTACTCTGTCGCCGGTATTAAAAGAAGGCGGAGCCGATAAATAAAATGTGCGGTAAGTGCCGTCATCCATCCGTACATGAATAATAAAACGCTGGTGCTGATTGACTCTCTGACCGATCTTGTCGCCGGCATAAGCGCCACCGGCCGCACCGGCAACAGTCGCCAGCGTCCGCCCGTTGCCATTGCCTATCTGGTGGCCCACGACCGCTCCGAGCACGCCGCCTAATACCGTACCGACTACGGATGTATTGGCAGACTGGACTTCCGTAACGTTTATCGCCTGCACGACTCCGCAGACCGGGCAGACAGGGGGCGCCTGCACGGCCGGCGAACCCGCGGACGCCAGGACGGGCCTTTCTTCGCGGCGAGCTTCGCTCCTGCGAGGATATCCTTCACGATATTGATACGGGGATGCGATCGGGGCATTCTGGATAGGCTGCGCCGGTGGCGTCATGGCGCCGCCAGGGGAAACCGCAGGCGTCGGGACCGTCTGAACGGCCGACGCAACCTGTTCCTGCGAATGAGCATGAGGCAGCCAGCCGGCTATCGTAGCGATTCCCAGCAGGCTGAATAAAGTTACGGCTATGCCGGATACGATCAATACGGTATTTAATATATTATTTGGCTTGTCCATATCTCCCCCAACTTAATTACGGATCCACCGGCAGATTATTTACCGGCGTACAATCGACCAATGCCAGCCCGGCAAATTTTACACGACCGTCCCATGCCGTGCAAGCACTCTTATCTTACTGACTTATTTGGCCAATCCTGGAAATCAGCCCCGGACTTACGGACATTTCCTGCGAAAAAATTATCGTCAGACTGCTGTCGCGCCGATATCCGGCTGGGCGGTTTTCTCGCCCATTGTCACCAGCACTTCATGCGTACGTCCATCGTCGACGAGCGGAATCATCCGGTTTGCCGCATCGATATTTTCGCCCTCGACACGGATTCCGATCACGCCTTTCGATACATGTTGAGGATTCTCGATACGAATCTCGTAGCGTGCCGTGCCGTATCGATAATTTATCCGGAACTCCGGCCAGTGGTGCGGAATACAAGGATCGATTACCAGCGTCGCGCCTCGCACCCGTAATCCTAATATCCATTCGACGCCTGCGCGCAGCATCCAGCCCGCTGAACCGGTGTACCAGGTCCAGCCGCCGCGGCCGGTATGCGGAGGAATGGCATAAATATCTGCAGCGGCCACGTACGGTTCGACTTTGTAGCGATGTACGCCTGCACGGGTGCTGGCATGATTGACCGGATTCATCATCGTAAACAATTCGTTCGCCTTGTCGCCGTCTCCGAGCATGGCGTAAGCGATCACGCACCACACCGCGGCATGCGTGTACTGGCCTCCGTTTTCCCGCACCCCCGGCAGATAACCCTTGATATATCCGGGGTCCAGCGGCGTTTTATCGAAAGGCGGGGTAAACAGCAGCACCAGATCGTCGCCCTGTCTGATCAGGTATTGATCCACCGCCCGCATGGCATGTTCTGCCCGGTCGCGCATGCCCGCCCCGGAAATGATCGCCCACGATTGCGCGATCGAATCGATGCGGCATTCGGTATTGGCAGCAGAGCCTAGCGGCGTGCCGTCGTCGAAATAAGCGCGGCGATACCAGGCGCCGTCCCAGGCTTGATCCTCGACGGCGACCCGCAGAGCTTCGGCATGCGCTAGCCAGCGCTGCGCCCGCTCCGTGTCGCCGCGCCCGATGGCGACCGGCGCAAACGCGCGCAGCGTCGCATTGAGGAACCAGGCCAGCCAGACGCTTTCTCCGCGGCCTTCCTGGCCGACCCGATTCATGCCGTCGTTCCAGTCGCCGCTGCCGATCAACGGCAATCCGTGACTGCCGACTGCCAGGCTTTTATCGAGCGTGCGGGCGCAATGTTCGTAAACGCTGACCTGTTCAGCCGAAATCGCCGGCGCAAAATACGCGTCTTCCTGGCCCGGCTCCAGCAACTGTCCTTCCAGGAACGGACACGACTGGTCGAATATCGTCCGGTCGCCTGTCACTTCGGCGTAATTCAATGCTACATACGGCAGCCAGATCAGATCGTCCGAAATCCTCGTGCGCACACCGCGTCCGGTCGGCGGATGCCACCAGTGCTGGACATCGCCTTCGGCAAATTGCCGCGAAGCAGCGCGCAGTATCTGGGCCCGGGCTTCGCCGGGCAATGCCACCGCCAACGCCATGCTGTCCTGCAACTGATCTCGAAAACCGTACGCGCCGCCCGCCTGATAAAAAGCAGTCCGCGCCCAGAACCGGCATGTCACCGTCTGGTACAGCAGCCAGCGGTTGAGCATGAGATCGAGACTGCGCTCGGGCGTGATAACTTCGACTTTATCCAGAATGGCGTCCCAGCGCCGTTTCGTCTCCTCGAACAATGCTGCGGCAGTCAGGGCGCGATAGCGTAAAATCAGCGCCCGCGCTTCAGCTTTATCGGCTGCCTGCCCCAGCACAAAACGAACCTCCGCGCTTGCGCCGGCATCGAGTTCGAGCCGGCATTGCAATGCGCCGCAAGGGTCGAGACCCGCCCCGGTCTTGCCGCTCAGCTCGTCGTCGTGCAACAAGGCAGCCGGTTTATCGGGCGAGCCGTTACGGCCTAAAAATTCGGCGCGGTCTCCGGTCCAGGATTTTTTTTCCGGAGTCACGTCAAAAAATGCGATTCGCTGTCCGAATTCGCTATTCCATGGGTTATAAGCGAATAGCGCGCCGGTTTCCGCATCGATTTCGGTGATGATAAACGGCGCATTGGCGCTGCGCAAAAATCCCAGCACCCATTCGACGTAACCGGTAACACTCAAATTACGCGATCGCGGCGAGCGGTTTTCAACGGTCAGCACAGAAAATTTTATGGCATCGTCCATGGCCACGCATTGCAGCAAATTGCTGTAAATATCGTGCGACAGATGCTCGAACCGGCTATAACCCTGACCGTGGGTAGTGATATACAAGGCATGTTCGACACGGACCGGCAGAGCCGTCGGCGTCCAGAGTTCGCCGCTGTCGCGGTCGGAAATATAAATCGCTTCGCCGCTCGGATCCGATACCGGATCGTTCGACCAGGGCGTCAGCTGATTTTCCCGGCTGTTGACCGACCAGGTATACGACGCGCCCGCTTCGGAAACGATAAAGCCGAAATCGCGATTGGCGACGACATTGCTCCACGGTGCAGGCGTACGCTGATTCGGTCCGAGCACGATGACATATTCGCGACCGTTATCGGCGAACCCTCCCAGGCCATTGAAAAATTCGAGCTTGGGCGGCACCAGGGGGGCCGCGGTTTCAGCGCGCGGAATCGCTAGTTTGCGAACAGTACGAACGGGTTTGGGATCGGTACGTTTTACGCGCATGACCTGCTCGCTCAGCGAGCCCTGGCGGTTGGTGAGAATGGCTCGCGCCGCGGTCTGCAATAGCAGTTTATCCTGTGCCTGCAGCAAATCCGCCCGCAATAGATAGATTTCGCCCTGCACGTCCTGATTGTCGTGAACTGCCGAACCCTGGCAGGAACGCACCAGATTTTCAAGATAAACTTGCAGATCCTGCGCGTATGAAGTCGGCTTTTCGTTCAGGATCACGAGATCGACGGCAAGATGCCGCATGCGCCAATATTCGTGGGCACGCAGCAGTTGCCGCAGCAATCCCCTGTCGTCGGCATCGTCGATACGCACCAGAACGATAGGCAAATCGCCAGAAATCCGGTGAGGCCACAAGCCCGATACCGGCAAGCGGCTGTGTTGCAGAATTTCGCTGGAAGGGCGCAACGACGGATCGGAATACAGTATGCGGTTGGCCAGGCGCTGAAATAGGTTCGCCTCATCGTTGCCGATCCCCAGATAATGCAGCTGCACCTGGGCATGGGTCCAGGCCAGCGTGGAAGCCCGCTCGAAGGCCGCGGGATCATGGTATTTGTCGGCCAGAGCGATAATTTCCCCGCGTGTTTTTGCGGCCATCGTAGCAAAGCTTATATGCACGCTCGCACCCGGCGCGATTCTGACCCGTTTGCGCAGGCTTGCGACCGGGTCCAGCACAGCGCCTACGGTATTCGACAAAGGCCAGCCGTTGATGACCGACAGCGGGTTCGCCACGCCGTGACCGCGGCCTAAAAAGCGCGCGCGGTCGGTTTCGTATTCGACGTTTGCCGTCGAGTCGCCTTCACTACTGGAAACGACATGCGCGAACCAGTTGACTGGGTCGTGCTCCGAACGGGGGCGGCGCGAAGCAACGATGGCGGAAATGGCTTCAACGTATTCGGTCTGGATAAACAAATTGGAAAAGGCGGGATGAGCCGCATCCGCCTTTTGTGGCGTCATCGTGATTTCGGCGTACGAAGTGACTTCGATTTCGCGGCTGCGCGAACTGGCATTGGTCAATGTCAAACGACGAATTTCCACATCGTCTTCGGGCGAGACGACAATTTCCAGCGCCGAAGTAAACGTTCCGTAATGCTGGATGATACGGGCTCTGTCCTCCGCGAACATGACTTCGTAATCTTTCGCCGGCACGCAGGTCGGCTGGTACGTCGCAGACCATACCTCGCCGTTTTCCACGTCGCGCAGATAAATATAACTGCCCCAGTTATCGCGCGTCACATCTTCACGCCAGCGGGTCACTGCCAGTTTGCCCCAAACGCTGTAACCCGATCCCGCCCCGGTAACCATCACTGCATAACGGCCGTTCGACAGCAGATGTGCCGACGGGATCGACAGGTCGGGCGAATAAAAGCGGCGCAATATGGGCGCGACATAATCCTTAACATGGAAATTCGCCTTGATATCGTAAGCCCGCGGCCGGGTTACCGGTATATCGCGCGGAGTACGTTCCTGCAAGAGCAATTGCGCAGACTGTATGCGCGGTTCGCGGTGAAAGCGGCGGCGCATGATATTTTCGTTGAGCACATTGTCGATCGAGACCAGCGACATACCCTGATGATGAGCCATGTATGCCTTCACTACCGCCACGCTTTGCCCTTGAGGCAAGCGGTCGGGGGTAAAATCCAGAGCTTCGTAAAATCCGAAGGTGCCGCGACCGCCCAGTCCGGCGATACGCTCCAGATTTTTCGCCGCCGCGGCAGGCTGATACATCGCTGCGAGCATGGTAGCGTACGGTGCGATCACGCTGTCGTCGCCCAGGCCGCGTTTCAGGCCCAGACCCGGCACGCCGAAATTGGAATACTGATAGGTCAGCTCCAGATCGCGGACGTTATAGGCCGATTCAGAAATCCCCCACGGCAATCCGCGCTCGGCGCCGTACTGGATCTGACGCCAGACGATGAGGTTGGAAGTGCGCTCCAGCAGGCTGCCTTCGGGCGAACGCATGACCAGCGCAGGCATCAGGTACTCGAACATCGACCCCGACCATGAAATCAGCGCTGCGCCCTTGTTCACCGGAGTCAACGCGCGGCCTAGCCGGAACCAGTGCGTGGCCGGAATATCGCCTTTGGCGATCGCAATAAAACTGGTCAAACGGGCTTCCGACGCCAGCAAATCGTAATAACTGCTGTCAAGTGCAGCTTCCGCGACGTTATAACCGATAGAAAAAAGCTTGCGCGACGGTTCGTACAGGAAATAAAAATCCATCTCGTCTGCCATATTCCGGGCGCGCGTCGCAATCTGCTGCAAGCGTTGCAGAAAATCGTTGGCGGCGAATATGGCGCTGTGCAGCCCCTGCCGCAAAGGGGCGAAATTGCGAACGTTCTGTATCTCGGGCAATTTTTCCCATTCGTCCAATATATTCAGGATCGACTGGCACAAATCCGGGAGAATGGCGATCGATGGCGGAGTTGCCAGCAACGCACGCAATCTGGCAACATGCCGGTGTTCGGGTACATTGCTTACCTCTTCGATTCCGGGCAGCACGGAAACCAGCAAAGCAGCCCAGGACATGTACGCATCGATGTCCTTGGTATGGCTGCCTATATCGAAACGCGCCGCTTCAGCCCAGGCGACCAGATTCGAGCCGGGTTCTTCCCGCTGCGCGGCGATAGTAATGCTGATATCGGCCAGCGTATCCGCTGCAGCGAGCATGTCCCGATAACAGGCTATCCATTCCGCAACATTCTCCGGCACGCGTTGCGTCATGGTTTCGAGCTTGGTCAATGCGTGATTCAAACCGGCAAGACTGACGATTTCGCTGCGCTTGTCCTCTTTCAGTTCGCTGGCGCTGAGGCGCAACAAATACAGGCTATCCCGTACCCCCTGCAAATGATCGACATGAAATACGGGCCGCTCGACGATATCCCTGCACGCCTGCGCCAGCGCAATGAGGTGGCCGGCCAGATTGCCGCTGTCCACCGACGAAATATATCTGGGCTCCAGAGCGCGCAACTCGGTCGTTTCGTACCAGTTGTAAAAATGTCCGCGAAACCGTTCGAGTTTATCCAGGCTGTCCATCGTCTGTTCCAGCCGTTCCGCCATATCGTTCAGACCGGTCCAGCCGAAATCGCGCGCAGCGATGACGGCCAGCAGATACAGACCGAAATTGGTAGGCGAACTGCGATGGGCGATCACCGGGCTTGGATATTCCTGGAAATTGTCCGGCGGCAGATAATTATCTTCAGCGCTGACAAACGTGCTGAAAAATCGCCAAGTTTGCCGTCCGGTGGATCGCAGGATACGGATAGACGCGTCCGATAAGGGTTCGATCTGCAATTGCGGCGGCGGCAAGGAAATTCTGCGCGCAAGCCAGGGGGCTAACGTCCACAACAGCAATAACGGCACGGCGAATTTGAACCCCGCAGGATTAAAAGCCGCCAGCATCGCAGTCAGGCCGAAAGTGACGATCAGATCGCCGCGCATTATGCGCAGAAAATCGTACATGCTTGAACCTGCCAGCGATTTGGCCTGCGCCGCGGTGGTCCATTCCAGCAAATGGCGCTTGCTCACAAGAAGCCGCCATAACGTGCGTAAAATTGCATCCGACATCGACCAGGCCTGCTGTGCGAGCAGCATCAGCGTAGTGCCCACTGTCGCCCATCCCTGCACAAAATCCCGCATCAATCCGGAAAGATAGTTACGTTTTGCAATACCGGTACGGCTCGGGATCAAACCGGTGATAAACGGCAGCAAAACCGGTATGCTCAACGCCGCCACCAGCAGCGTCAGCCATGCGCCGGGCACCGAAGCCGGAGCGAGCCAGCTGGTTGCCAGCAAACCTATCGTTGCCGGCGGCGTAAGGCTGCGTCGCAGATTATCGATCATTTTCCAGCGACCGATAGCCGGAATCCGCAACCGTCGAAATCTCAGCACCCACGGCAAAAGCTGCCAGTCACCCCGAGCCCACCGATGAGCGCGCGACAAGGCTACCGCCAGATGAGAGGGAAATTCCTCGAATACTTCCACATCGCTGAGAAAACCGGTGCGCACGAAAATGCCTTCGAACAGATCATGGCTGAGCAGGCGGTTTTCCGGCACCCTGTCCGCCAGCGCCGCTTCGAACATATCGATGTCGTAGATGCCTTTTCCGGTATAACTGCCTTCGCCGAACAGATCCTGATAGACATCGGAAACTGCGGCGGCATACGGATCGACCCCGCACGGCCCGCTGAACAGGCGCTGAAAAACAGTGCTTTCCTTGCGCGTCGGCAGGCTCGGCGTAACGCGTGGCTGCATGATTCCGTAGCCATAAATGACGCGCTGCTGCACGGTATCGAAAACGGGACGATTGAGCGGATGCGACATGGCCCCCACCATTTGCCTGATCGCGCCCTTAGGTAATTTGGTGTCGGCATCCAGCGTAATTACGTACCGCACGTTTTCAGGCACGGACAATTGTCCGTTTGCGTCCGCAATAAACGAAGTTGCGCCCCGATTGCGCAACAGGCAATTCAATTCGTGCAGCTTGCCGCGCTTGCGCTCCCAGCCTATCCATTTATTTTCGCTCTGATTCCATTGTCTGCGCCTGTGCAACAAATAAAAGCGCGGCAGGCCGGAAGGCGTTAAACCATATTGGCGATTCAGATCGGCAATATTGGCGCGAGCGAACGCGAGCAGTTCGTTTTCATGCGGCAAAGTCTCGCTGTCCGCGTCGATCCAGTCGGAAACCAGGGCAAAATAGGTTTCCCCCTCGGAATTGGAAAGATAATGAATTTCAAGATTGGACGTCTGCTCGACGATGTCGGTTTCGTCGCCGAGCAGCGTCGGCACTACGACGAAGGTGCGGTTCGAGTCCGGAACCCCGTCCTGCAGCTCCAATCTGGGCAAATGCCGGGGCTCGGTCAGCTTGGGCACTAAACGGTTGACCAGCGCCACACCGATTTCAAGCGCCGGAAACGCACCGAAAAACAGCAACAGAGCGAGGACGCTATCGCTGGCTCTGTGTTGCCACGCCAGTTGCGCCGGCCACCAGAGCGCTGCCGCGCTGATCAAAATTATGGAACCGGCATATGCCCTCGTCGCATGCGCAACATAACTGCGCATCCAGCGTTGCTGCAGCTTCGGCTTGAAACCGATTTCGCGCTCGAACTCGATACGCCCTCGAGAAATCAGATAATATCCGGGATCGAGCTGGGCAGGGATGGTTTCATCGGGGTTCTGGTCCGCCTGTTTGCGCAATTGCCGCACTTTATCGCGCACCCGCGCAGCAACGGCCTCTTCCGACAGTCCCGAACCCTTTGCAAGATCTTCGACACCGTGACGATAACGGTCGCGCGTAGCGAAGTCCATCTCGTTATAATCGGGGCAGCCGCCGAGTATTTCGTTGACATGGCTGACCTGTTCAACGAAAGTCGCCCAGTCGAAAGCGGAAAGCAAGCGCATGCTGGTGATAATATTGCGTACCGACACATTCGCCGCGGCCTGGGCGCTATGTTCAACCAGTACGATATCTTCGGCATTCGTCCCCTGCTTTTCCAGGCGCTCGTCCAGCCATTGCAGCACCGGCGTCACTTGCGGATCCTGGTATCGCAGACGTTGCACCAACTGGACGGCGAACGCCGGCAACAGGGCTTCGTCGCCCAGATTCTTTAACTGCACCGCTCCGACGCCTTCCAATCCCAAGATAGCGTCCGCCAGATCGTCCGCTTTTTTTCGCGCCATCTGCGAACCGACTATCCGAACCGCCATCCGTCGCAGATTTTCCACCAGAACGACGCGCAAGGTAATGGCGACAGCCCATAATTCGCCCATGGTCAAAGGCTGCACGCGCTGATAGGCGCGTACGTAACGAAACAATAATTCGGGCTCGAAACGGCTGTCGGTATGGGCTACCAGCCCCCACATCATACCGTAAATGCGCGGAAATCCCGCAAGATCGCCCGATTCCAGCTTGGGCAATTCCTTATAGTATTCGGGCGGCAAATGATCCCGGATATCGCGCAATTGCTCGTCGACAATATAAAAATTATCGATAAGCCATTCTGCCGCCGGAGTAATCGCCCGCTGCAAACGAATCGTTTCTGCAATTTCACGATATGCCGCCAGCAAGACGCGACCGTTCTGTTCGACTCTAGGCGCAAGCTTGCGCCCGCGCGAAGGCTGTTTCGTTACGCGTTGCCCGGCTGCCAGCGATTCCGCATATTGTTCCAGACGCTCGGGACTATAAATTTCGGCGCGGATAGGTTCTTCAAATTCTTTGAAACTGGCCAAAATAGCCGTCGAATTATCGACAAAACGTAGCGTCCAATCAAATTTCAAGCGTTTCTCCAATTCGTGACTGACCCCGGCATTACCGCTCGGTCAATCTGTCAAAAATACTTACGTAAACGGGACCGAGACAGATAAGTATCAAATTATTTTTTCAAATGATTTGTTGCAGGGCGATAACACACAACACGCCTGCACCGACATGAATGAACCAGGCTGCGGAATGATTTTGATCGATGCCACTATTGTAAGACAATTTCCGTCAATAGAAACGGAATTTCAAGAAAAATACGGCGTAAACCGGCAGGAATTAAATTTTTATTCTCAATGTCGCTATAATTTATTACAATTAGCCTCTTGATTGCGAATCGCTCTTTTTGCAGCAAACCCAATACTAATTTCATGACATCCACCTGCAAATAC
>DASSZW010000059.1:0-27861 GCA_035713285.1 Burkholderiales bacterium | reverse complement strand
TTCCCTCGGCGCTTCGGGCGCCATGGTGTTCGGTTCGTACGCGACGCGTCCCGGCTGGGGCGCCATCTGCATATGCCCGTCGCGTTGCTGGTTGGCGAAAGGGCATTTGGGGGCATTAACGGGGATCTGGTTGAAATTGGGCGAACCGAGCCGCGACAGTTGCGTGTCCAGATAGGAAAACAAACGCCCCTGTAATAATGGATCGTTGCTAAAATCCATGCCGGGAAGAATATTGCTCGGGCAGAATGCGATCTGTTCGGTTTCTGCGAAGAAATTGTCCGGCCAGCGATTCAGGGTCATGCGGCCTATGACTCTCAGCGGTATCAATTCCTCGGGAATCAGCTTGGTCGGATCGAGATGGTCGAACGGCAGCTTATCGGCTTCTTCCTGCGTGAACAGCTGGACGGCCAGTTCCCACTCGGGAAATTGGCCCGCTTCGATCGCTTCGAAGAAATCGCGTCGGTGAAAATCCGGGTCGGCGCCGGTTATTTTCATCGTTTCGTCCCAAATAGTGGATTGCAAACCGAATTTTGGACGCCAGTGGTATTTTACGAATGTCGATTTTCCTTCGCTGTTTATCAGGCGGAAGCTGTGGATGCCGAATCCTTCCATCATCGCCAGAGAGCGCGGCAATGCGCGATCGGACATGATCCACATGATCATGTGCATGGATTCGGGGGTTACGGATATGTAATCCCAGAACGTGTCGTGGGCGGTGGCGGCCTGCGGGAAAGCGCGGTCCGGTTCCATTTTTACCGCATGGATCAGATCGGGAAATTTAATGGCGTCCTGGATGAAAAAAACGGGTATGTTATTTCCCACCAGGTCCCAATTGCCCTGTCTGGTGTAAAACTTGACGGCAAATCCGCGTACGTCGCGGGGCGTATCGACCGAACCGGCACCGCCGGTGACAGTTGAAAAGCGTGCGAATACGGGTGTTTGCTCGCCTACTTCGGTCAGAATCCCTGCTGTCGTGTACTGTTCCAGCGAGTCGGTCAGTTCAAACACCCCGTGCGCGCCGGTTCCGCGGGCATGGACGATGCGCTCGGGTATGCGCTCGTGATCGAAATGAAATATTTTTTCTCTCAGGATGAAATCTTCGAGCAGTACAGGGCCGCGTTCGTGGCTTTTGAGGGAATTCTGGTTGTCGGCGATCGTAACGCCTTGATTGGTCGTAAGCGGCTGAGCGGTAGCAGCGCCGGTTTGATGCCATTCGCCACCGCTTGCAGCGGTATGGGGCGGTTCGGTAGATGCCGTTTTAGACTCGGAATTCGAAGCGGATCCTGGTGTTGCCGATTTTTTGCCGGTCATGAGTATAGTCTCCGTTGGTGATCGTGAGGTTTGCTGCCTATCTATATGGATTAGTACGGTACGCCAAGGACTAAAAATTGCGCTGTGCGATACCGCACTCCGGCTTCAGGGGCGATTTTTTCGGGGTGTCAGGCAAATGGTAAAGCAAGCCGCAGCAATTCTTCTTTTGTCTTCGTTTGGCGGCCGTTTCAGATATGAAACAATTCCTGCGCTGATCCTGGAATATCTGGAATTTAATAATTATCTAACTGAAATAACAGCAATAATTGTAGGCGTCTGATGCGTGATCCGGCAATAGGAAAGGTTGACGGAGCGATCTCCGAAAAACAGCCGGCAAAAAAATTATGTGCGACATCGAACAGACCATATCCTTGCTAAAGCCTAACTTAAGAACTCGCATTGTTTTAACCGAGAGGAGATACCATGAACTACGAAGATCACGATACGTACGGAATGTATAAAACCACTACCGCTGATATGGATAACGATTCCGGGCCCGGGCCCAGACTTATGGGCGCCGATACCCTGATCGGCAACGATGTCTACAATAGTGAAGACGAAGATCTGGGCGATATCAAGGAAATCATGCTCGATATGCGTACCGGGAAAGTAGCGTATGCGGTGTTGTCGTTCGGCGGGTTTCTGGGGATGGGCGAAAAACTGTTTGCCGTGCCGTGGCAGGCTTTGAAACTGGACACCGTGGAAAAGCGTTTCGTGCTTGACGTCGATAAAGAACGACTGAAAAGCGCTCCGGGTTTCGATCCCGATAACTGGCCTGACATGGCGGATCAGACCTGGGTCAACCAGATTCATAATTATTACGGCACCAAACCCGAAACTCACGACTATCGCGTCTGAGACCGGGGATTCCGGCCGACCCGTAGCCGGCCGGAATAGGGGATGCGATAATATAAATTGCAGAGATTGGCTTACGCGCGGTAACAGGTTAAGATAAGACTGTACGCTATGACACGGTAACACGGTAATAGTGGGCTGTTATCGCAGCTAAAATTTTTTAATTCAAAAGGAAAGAACATCATGAACAATATGTCCGATTCCATTACAGATTCCGATGTTTCCAAAGAACAGCTGATCCGCGATTTCAAAGTAGTGATAGCCGATGCCGAAGCGCTGCTCAAAGCTACCGTCAATCAAGGTGGCGAAGCCATGGCTGCGGTTCGCGCAAAAGCGCAGGAATCCTTGTCGGTCGCCAAGCTCAAAATGGCTGACGCTCAATTTGCGCTGATGGAAAAAACCCGTGCGGCCGCTCGCGTAACGGACGATTATGTGCACGACAAGCCTTGGAAAGCCGTAGGGATTGCTGCCGGCGCAGGTTTGATAATAGGTTTGATGATAAGTCGCCGTTAATCATGGCAGTACTTCGATGACTGCAAAATCCCGCACTTCTGCCAAGAAGCTGTTCGAGTCGCTCAAAGCGTTACCCGTCACATTGCTGGCGACGGTCATTACTCGAGCGGAGTTGCTGTTGCTGGATCTGGAGCAGGCGAGAGAACGCGTGACCAACCAGTTGATCTGGTTGCTGGTTGCTTTGTTCAGTATCGGCGTTGGAGTGATCCTGCTGGTGCTATTAGTGGTTATCGCCTCTTGGGATACGCAACGTCTCGGGGTGTTAGGAATCCTTACCGGTTTGTTTTTATTCTGCGGTTTTTTTGTGTCGTGGGCGGCTTTGCAGAAGATGAAGAGCAGTCCCCCTCTGTTTCATTCGTCTTATGCTGGGTTAACTCGAAAAGCCGACCCGACCGTTTTTTCTGAACCGCGCGCTGCGGCGGAAATCGTTCCGGCGGGAGAGGCCGAGCCCTTATAATTCAGCAGTAGTAGTATTCATTTGATTCTGGCCGACGCTGTCTGACAGAATTGCAGGTTTAACAAATATCGTGGACATGAATGAGCAAGGATGATGTCGTAATTGAGAAAATGCATAAGCGGGTTTTGCATTTATTTATCGTCTGCTCTACTGGCCCTGCAGTTATCGTCACGATGAATGCAGTACCGGATCTCGAAGCTGGAGTTTTAGATGTCTACTAACCATAATCCGATGGAAAATCAATTGCTGGCCGCTTTGACGCCGGTCGAACACGAGCGCTTGCTGCCTCAGCTGGAACTGGTTTGGCTTCCATTAGGCGAAGTGCTGTATGAATCGGGAGGACGGCTGCAGTATGCCTATTTCCCGGTCGACTGCATCATTTCCATGCTGTACGTATTGGAAGACGGTGCTTCTGCAGAAATCGCCGTCGTCGGCAATGAAGGCATACTCGGCATATCCTTGTTCATGGGCGGAGAAACCACTCCGAGTCGCGCCATAGTGCAAAGCGCGGGATATGCCTATCGCCTGAAGGCGCAGGTACTCAAACAGGAATTCAAGCGTGCCGGAGGCCGCCGTGCAGGTATCCTGCAGAAAATCCTGCTGCGCTATACCCAGGCATTGATCACGCAAATGACGCAGACTGCGGTATGCAACCGTCATCATACGGTCGAACAGCAATTGTGCCGCTGGCTGCTGCTGAGTATCGACCGCCTGCCTACCGATTCGCTGACGATGACCCAGGAACTGATTGCCAACATGCTTGGGGTCCGGCGCGAAGGCGTTACCGTAGCAGCAGGGAACCTGCAGCGGGCGGGGTTGATCAGCTATAGCCGGGGACATATCGATATCCTCAGCAGGGCCGGCCTGGAAGATGCTGTTTGTGAATGCTATGCGGTAGTAAAAGACGAATTCGACCGTTTATTGACGAATTATAGCTAGCGGCTTGAACCCCCCGTCAAGAGCTGACCAGGCTGCGCCATTCAAAGCCCTGTTCCTGATCGGCGTATCCAAGCCAGTCCGGCGTGCATCCCAGTACGTCGGCCAGACAGGCGAGTGCCAGATCCGGGCGGTTGTTTTGCCTGGATAAATGCGCGGCCACCAGATGTTGCAAGGAATCCGGCTTGATGCGCGAGAGCAGGTCCGCGGCCGTCTGGTTGTCCAGATGTCCGAACTGCCCCGCAATCCTCTGCTTCAAACCAAACGGATAACTGCTCTGCGCCAGCAGTTGAGGATCGTGGTTGCATTCGAGCACCAATGCGTCGCAGCCGGTCAACATGGCCACGATGTGCGACGTTACTGCGCCGACATCGGTAAGCACTCCCAATTTGTGACGGCCGTCGTTAAATACGAATTGTGCCGGCTCTCTGGCATCGTGCGGGACAGGAAACGGCTGCAATTCGATATCGGCTATGCAGAAACGGGAATGACTGTCGAAGATATGGACGGTCGGCAGCGTTTCATGCTGCTGGCGGAATACCTGAAACGTACCGTGCGTCATCCAGACCGGTATATTGTGCTTG
Source organism: Burkholderiales bacterium (assembly GCA_035713285.1). Classification (GTDB taxonomy): domain Bacteria; phylum Pseudomonadota; class Gammaproteobacteria; order Burkholderiales; family Sulfuriferulaceae; genus Sulfuriferula. The sequence goes on along the minus strand of DASSZW010000059.1, from coordinate 23,205 downwards.
CGCGCGAAACTGGCAGCGCCGCCCAGATGGTCGCTATGTTCATGAGTGATGACGATCGCCGAGATCTGGCCGGGCAGCAATTCCTTGCGGGCGAGCCTGCGCATTGTGTCGCGCAAGCCGAAACCGCAGTCGAGCATCACCCGCGTCGTTCCTGCTTCAACAACCAGAGCATTGCCCTCGCTCCCGCTGCCCAGACTGGCAAAGCGCATGTTACGGGCAGCCTGTCCGGTTTGTCGATATCGGGCAGGGACGTTTATGAAAATGAAAAAGGGTCATAGCGTTGGGAGCGGGGCCTTTTTTATTTTAGCTGGTCGAGCAGCGGTTTCAGGATTTGATTGGCGGTATCGGCCGCAACCGGTTTGCCTTTGCTATCCAGCACCCGGATATTGGTACTGGTAGCAGCTGAATTTTCAGCGAGTTCGATCTGGTATTTCCGGTTATTGTCGCGATGCTTCCAAAAAGCCAGTTTGCTGAGAAGACCTGGTTTTTTGGCGTTAGCCGGATTTTTGGACGGGTCGGTGTATTGCACGGTATAAATCCCCTTGGACCGATCGCTGCTAATTACGGTAAAGCCGGTCCTGTCTAATGCCACTCCGACTCTGGGCCATGCGGCATCGAAAAGTTCGTTGTCCACCAGGAGCGGTTGGCTGTCGCTGTTTTGGCTAAGGCTCGCACGATCCGGCTCGTTATGCTGTGCCTGGGTATTTGCGTCGACCTGGTTTTTCCCCAGTTGCACCATCAAACGCGTCAGCATTTCGCCTTCCAGTCCGGGGTCGGGAGGACTGATCTGCCAGATTGCCGCCTGTTTGCCGCTGGCGTTCGCTGTTCGCGTCATACCGCGATGGCTGATGTAGATTTCGGTCTGGTTAGGGTTGTTCGGGCTGCGTTCCAAGCGCGTCCGATAGGCATCGCGCTCGACTGCGACAGTCGAACCGGATCCTTGGCTGCCGGACGAACCGGTCGCAGTTTGCGGCACGGTGACGCGATTTTCCAGCCAGTCCGTTTGCATGATGCCTGTAGCCGGATCACTCTGGCTGATGTCGAAGCCGTTTCCCTGCCAGAATTTTTTAAGCAGCGGCCAGATTTGCTCAGGCGCTTCATCGACTACCAGCCAGCGTTCGCTACCTGCGCGTTCCAATTTGATGTGAGCGGGCACAGGGAGCACTGTTTCGCCGCTGCAATCGCCCGATGCAGCAGGTGTTGCAACGGTATTCGATTTTTTATCGTGCGCAGCGCTATAAGCCGAGTAGGTTGTGCCTGTATCCGGGCTGGAATTCGGCACCTGAAAATGCGTATCGGATGCCGGCGTAGTCAAATCCGGCGGGATGTCCAGAGCCGGGGTTTCTTTGGCGGCCTGATAATTGATTTTTTCCGGCGTGATCATGTTGTGATACCAGCTACATCCGTTTAGTCCCGCTATTATCGCGCTAGCGCCGATCAGCTTTATTGCTGCCGAAATCTTGTATGTCATTATTGCTTATCCTTTATATGGCTGCTGCCTGGCGTAATGCCGCGCGTACAGTTTCGTGAAATTCGGCTGCGAGTTCCGTCAGTGGTGAACGGATGCCGTTTTTAATTTTCCCCATTTCCGCCAGCGCCCATTTTACCGGGATGGGATTGGCTTCCACAAACAGATTCTGATGCAAGGCGAAAAGACGGCGATTGATATCGCGCCCCATTTGCAGGTTTGCGCTAAACGCTGCAGTACATAACTCATGCATTTCCAGCGGTGCGATATTGGCGGTGACGGAAATGACGCCGTGGCCGCCCAGCAGCATGAACGCAAGCGCACTGGCATCGTCTCCCGTATACAGGGCGAAATCGGGCGGAGCGCGTAAAATGAGCTCGGTGGCCCGTTCCATATTGCCGGTAGCATCTTTAATGCCGACGATCCCGTCCACTTCCGCCAGCCGCAAGGCCGTTTCGTTGCTGATATCGCTGACGGTGCGCCCGGGCACATTGTATAGTATCAGCGGCAGATCGACGGCTTCGGCAATCGTCCTGAAATGCCGATATAAGCCTTCCTGTCCGGGTTTGTTGTAATAAGGCGCAACGGATAAACCATAGTCTGCTCCGGCAGCCAGCGCGCACTGGGTCAGCTCGATGGCTTCGCGGGTCGAATTCGCGCCGGTGCCTGCAATAACCGGTATGCGTCCCTGCGCCTGGTCTACTGCGGTTTTTACCAGCAAACAATGTTCGGAAAAGTCTACGGTGGGCGATTCCCCGGTAGTGCCGGCAATTACGATTCCGTCTGTTTTCCGCTCGATATGCCACTCTATCAAATCACGCAGGCTGACCAAATCCAGGCCGCCGTCTTCCGACATGGGCGTGACTATCGCAACCAAACTGCCTGTGAGCATGTTATTTACCTTGTTCTGAATTAATCTGAGATCGTTGCACGATTACCGTGACGCGCATACGCCGTTAAAATGAGGCATAAAATTCCGATGCTATATTCTGATATTCATTCTGATATTCCGTTTTCCGGGATTTCGTCTGATTGACAGGCGCTCGCGCCGGATTTGCACATCGGCGATGCTGAGGGCTTGAAAATCAGCCGATGCGGTTTTAAGGCTGCGGCGGAAGGCTAGGAATATAATAGTTTAACTCATAAGCCGGATAGAGAAAACTCGCTTGACGATAGCGGAGGAAATTAATGGGCCAAATCGAAATATTGCGGCGTACATCTTAGATGTGTAGCATCACACAATAAAACCAGTAAACAAACTGTGTAAAAGGATAGGAATGTTTCTTGGAAAACGATAACGAGTCCTTGCGCCGTCAGTTAAATCTTCTGCTGGCCAAAGCGCGCGAAAATGAAGAAAAATTATTGAGATTCGAGCGTTTCGAACAGCAATTGATGACGACGCGCACCTTGACGCAACTGATAACGATCATGTTGCAGGATTTTCCGGCCAGATTCGATCTGGAAGTGGTCAACCTGGTGCTGCTCGATACCGAAGGAGAATGGGCGCAGGCCCTGGGGAAAGAAAATATCGTTTCGTTAGGTGCGATAGGACTGTTTCTGAGCCGCGATGTGGACGGGTATTCCAGCAATTATTCGCAGCCGTTCAGGCCGCATCTCGCCGCTTACCAGGCGCATCAGCACATCGCCCTGTTTGACGGTACTGTCGTGCCGCTCGGTTCCTTGGCCCTGTTGCCGCTGGTGCGGCAAGGCCGGATCATGGGAGGGCTGCATCTGGGCAGTCGCGACAAACATCGGTTTGTCACCCACGACGGCACGTATTTTCTCGAGCGCCTGTCCGCTTTTTTTGTCATGTGTCTGGAAAACGCACTGATTTACGACAAACTGGAACGTTTCGGCCTGATGGATGCGCTTACGCAGGTCAATAACCGCCATTATTTCAATTTGCGTCTGAAGGAAGCGGTAAGCCATACTCTGCGCCATCGCGCGCCGCTGGTGGCGATGATGTTCGACCTGGATCATTTCAAGGCCGTTAACGATCGCTGGGGGCATCAGATCGGCGATTACGTATTGCAGCAAGTGGTGCGCATCATGCAATCGCTGCTGCGCGGCGGCGACACGTTCGCACGCTACGGCGGCGAGGAATTCGTCGCTTTGCTTCCCGACACCGATCTGGGTGTCGCGATCGATATTGCCGAGCGCATACGTCTGGCGATCGACAAGCACCGATTCAGCGTGGGCGAACCGGAATTGATCCATTTGTCCGTATCGATAGGCGTCGCGCAGCTTGAGAAGCGCGAGACGGAAAACAACGATGACGAATTGGCGCGCGCGCTGGTTGCCGCCGCCGATACGGCTTTATATCGGGCCAAAGCGCAAGGCCGGAATCGGGTTGAATTCGATTCATGAGCGACACAGCAAATCCCGCGCCAACGATGCTGGCGATGGTTCGCGGTCTGGCGATGACGGAGATACCGGCAGGGCTTTATATTCCGCCCGATGCGCTGGCGGTGTATCTGACTGCGTTCGAAGGGCCTCTGGACCTGCTGTTGTATCTGATACGTCGCCATCATCTGGATGTGCTCGATATCCAGATGGCGGAACTTACCCGGCAATATATGGAATATGTGGCCGTCATGCGCCGGCACAAGCTCGACCTGGCGGCCGAATACATGTTGATGGCCGTCTGGCTGATAGAAATCAAATCGCGCATGTTATTGCCGCGAACCGAAACGGCGGAGGACACGGAACAGGATAGCGATCCGAGAGCCGATCTGGTACGCCGGTTGCTCGAATACGAACAGATACGGCTGGCGGCGCAGGCAATCGACGATATGCCGCGTTGCGGGCGCGATTATACGGTAGCATATGTCGGCGATGAACAGGCGGAAGCCGTTCTGCCGGCGATTCGACTGCAGGATTTGGTGCGCGCCTGGGAAGAATTGAAGACGCGCATACCCGTACCGGCAACGCATTCCCTTGCACGCAGAACGCTTTCGGTACGGTCCGCCATGGAACAGATCCTGCGCTGTTTGCAAGGCGATCTTTTTGTCGAATTCAGTACTTTGATCGCGCCGGAACAGGGTCTGGCGCACCGCGTCGTAAAATTTCTTGCTGTGCTGGAACTGGCGCGCGAACAGAAACTGGAAATTATGCAAAACCAGCCTTTTGCTCCTATTTATATGCGTTTGGCGAACGGAAATGCGACCGACGACTGAGCATGACGATACATTGACAGCCGCCGGGCTGAAACCCGATGAGCTGAAAATAGTGCTGGAGACATTATTGTTCACCAGCGCCGCTCCGGTATCGCTGAACGCCTTGCGCGCGGTATTCGGCGACGGCTTGAGTATCGAGGTTTTGCGCCGAAGTTTAGGCGAGCTGGCCGAAGATTGGCGCAATCGCGGCCTGGAGTTGATTGCAGTGGCGGAAGGCTGGCGGTTTCAGACGCGAACCCAATACCAACCGTATGTCCTGCGGCTGAGCCGGGAAAGCCCGCCGAAATATTCGCGTGCAGTCATGGAAACCCTTACCATTATTGCTTACAAACAGCCGGTGACGCGTGGCGACATCGAAGAAATACGCGGTGTGGGAGTCAGTACGCAGATCATTCGCACCCTGGAACAGCGCGGCTGGATACAGCATTCGGGATATCGCAACGTGCCCGGACGGCCCGCATTATTTGTGACAACGCCGCAATTCCTGAACGACCTGAACCTGCGCTCGATCAGCGAATTGCCTCCGCTCGGCGATTCCGGCAGTCGTATTCTGCCGAATCCTGCCAATCAGGAATTATTATAGAGACGAATATCGCCGGGGCGATTTATTCATGCCTTTTCGCGGAAAAGGTATAATTGCCGTTTGGTAGCACTACTGGATTGATTATGTCTATGCCTCCCATGCGCCGTCCGCGCAAGCCTGTCGAAACAAAAAACGCCAAAACCCATGCGCTTCACGGCGCCCCGGAAATTTCCGCGGATGACGAAGCAGACGCCAGCGTTGCAACCGGATCGCAAAAACTGCAAAAAATGCTGGCTGCGGCAGGACTGGGGTCGCGACGGGAAATGGAAACCTGGATTGCCGGCGGACGCGTAACCGTAAACGGTGCAGTGGCAAATCTGGGGACGCGCATAGTCCCCGGAGACCGGGTGCTGGTCGATCAGCGGCCGGTGAGACTGAACTTCGAAGTGGAATTGCCCCGCATATTGATTTATCATAAACCGGACGGCGAGATAGTCAGCCGTGACGACCCGAAGGCGCGCAAGACCGTATTCGACGAGCTTCCCCGGGTGCGCAACGGTAAATGGATCGCCATCGGCAGGCTCGATTTCAATACCGAGGGTTTGCTGATTTTCACTACCCACGGCGAGCTGGCCAATCGTCTGATGCACCCGAGTTTCGAGGTCGAGCGCGAATATGCGGTACGTATCATGGGCGAGCTCAGCCAGGAGCAGATGCAGCAGATGACTGCCGGTATCGAACTCGACGACGGTCCGGCGTTTCTCGAACGTATAGCGGAGCAGGGCGGCGAAGGATCGAACCGCTGGTACAAAGTGATTATCAAGGAAGGCCGCAACCGTGAAATCCGCCGCATTTTCGAAGCGATGGGAATGATGGTGAGCCGGTTGATACGGGTACGGTTCGGTATATTGAACCTGCCGCCGCGCATCAAGCGCGGCCAGCTGCTTGAACTTGAAACGAGCCAGGTCGCCGCGATTCTGAAATGGGCGGGCTTGCCGGTGCCGGCAGCGTTGCCGCAAAATCGGCCGCAGGACAGAAAACGCTGACAGGCATGACGCATTGAAGGCCTGCACGGCAAGAATTGAATATTAACGGTTTATAAAGGTTGCGATCATGGGGGTCTGGGCACTGGTGGCAGTCGGTACGGGAGCGGCATTCGGCGCATGGTTGCGCTGGATATTGGGCTTGTGGCTGAACCCGCTATTCCCCACGCTGCCGTTAGGGACGCTGGCAGCCAATCTGGGCGGCGGTTACATTATCGGTCTGGCGATGGCTTTTTTTGCACAGCAGCCAGGACTTTCGCCCGAATGGCGCTTGCTGGTGATTACCGGCTTTCTGGGCGGCCTTACTACCTTTTCAACCTTTTCGGCCGAAGTGTTTACATTGCTCTCCCGCCAGCAATGGCACTGGGGCGGCCTGGAGATACTGGCGCATGTCGCCGGTTCCATCACCATGACGGGCCTGGGCGTTTTAACTTATAAGGCATTGAAAGGGTAGATATGTCCGAGATCTGTTTACGTCTGTATGCTCGCGAAGGACAGCGTCTCCAAAATCGTCTGCTGTACGATTATCTGCTGGAAAGCGCGCACGGCATCGGCGCGACAGGGGGCACGGTATTGCGTGCCAGCGCCGGCTTCGGCCGTCACGGTTTGCGCGAAGAGGTTTTTTTCGAACTGGGCGGCGAACTGCCGGTCATCGTCGAGCTGGTCGTGACCCAGGCCCAGGCCGATGCGATGCTGGCTTTATGCAGGGAACAGCAACTGAGCCTGTTTTATACCTTGACGCCGGTAACGGCCGGGATTACGAGCGGCTGACTTTTGGCCCGGGAGCGCACATGGATCTGACCAACGGTTTAATTCCTCCGAACTGGCAATGGATGTGGCTGGCGTTTGCGGTTGTATTGGCAAAAACCCTGTGGAGCGCGCCCTGGCATATGCTGAAAAAACCGGGGGTGCTCAACCTGCTGCTGGGCGCATCGGTATTGGTGCTGTTTTACTGGCAAGTCAAGGCTGGCGTAAAACCGGGACTGAACCTGCATTTGCTGGGGGCGACGCTGCTGACTTTGATGTTCGGGCCCTGGTTCGCCATGCTCGGATTGATGCTGGCGTTGCTGGTCGCCACTTTTTACAATGGCGCCTGGGACGCGTTTGCGGCGAACGGCTTCATTCTGGGCGTGGTTCCGGTGACGGTAAGCTGGCTGATCTATCGCGTTGCCGATAGCCGTTTAACCAACCATCTGTTTATCTACATTTTCGTGAACGCATTTCTCGGCGCGGCGCTGGCGATCATGGCGACCGGCCTCGCAGCGACAGTATTCCTTTCGGTTGCCGGCGATTATGCCTGGCACGATCTGTCCCGCACCTATTTGCCGTATTATTTGCTGATGGCCTGGTCGGAAGCGCTGACTACCGGTGTGATCGTGACATTGATGGTCGTATATCGGCCCCAATGGGTGGCGACCTTTGACGACAAGACGTATATCGAGAATCGTTAGCGGCAGCTTGGTTTATCGCTGATTGACCGCACAGCTTCGCATTGCGATGGGGTTATCAGATATCGATCACCCATGCGTTAACATAATAAAAAACGGACTTGATCAGGTTGCTTAGCGGCCGATCGGCGTCCCAGGATCAATTCATGAATGATGCAAGCATAAATCCGCCGCGCTACTGGCAGCCGGCGGTAATAACCTTTCCCGGCGAGTTGCCGATTTCCGCCGTGCATGCGGATATTGCCGCGGCGCTGCTGTCCAGTCAGGCGGTTATCGTTTGCGGCGCTACCGGCTCGGGTAAAACGACGCAATTGCCGAAGATCTGTCTGGCGGCCGGTCGCGGCCGGTTGGGGCGTATCGCCTGCACGCAGCCGCGGCGGATCGCCGCGCGTACCGTTGCGTCGCGTATCGCGCAGGAATTGGGTACGCGCATCGGCGAGGGCGTTGGATATAAAGTCCGTTTCAGCGATCAGGTGCGCGACGACAGCGTCATCAAAGTTCTGACCGACGGCATGTTGCTGGCGGAGACCACAGGCAATCGCGATTTGCGCGAGTACGACACGATTATTATCGATGAAGCGCACGAGCGCAGCGTGAATATCGATTTCCTGCTCGGGTATCTGCGTCAACTGATGGCGCGGCGGCCGGAGCTGAAAGTGATCATCACCTCGGCCACGATCGACGCCGGCCGGTTTTCCCGGCATTTTAACAATGCGCCGGTGATTGAAGTGTCCGGCCGTACGTATCCGGTGGAAATCCGCTATCGGCCGATCCTGGCGCCGGAGGCGGCTGACGACGGGCAGAAAACGCGCGAACTCGATGAAGACCGGATGATCGCGGCGATCCTGGATGCCGTGGACGAATTATCGGCGGCGGGCGACGGCGATGTGCTGGTATTTTTGCCCGGCGAGCGCGAGATCCGGGACGCGGCGGAAGCGCTGCGCAAGCATCATCCGCCGCACACGGAAATTTTGCCGTTGTTTGCGCGCCTGTCGATCAAGGAGCAGGAACGGATTTTCCAGCCGACGAACGCGCGGCGGATTGTTCTGGCGACCAACGTTGCGGAAACTTCCCTGACCGTTCCGGGTATACGGTACGTCGTCGATACCGGTTACGCCCGGATATTGCGCTATTCGGCGCGCAATAAAGTCGATCAGCTGCTGACGGAAGCGGTGTCGCAGGCGTCGGCCAATCAGCGTTCCGGGCGATGCGGCCGGGTGGCGGCGGGCATCTGCATCCGTCTCTATTCCGAACAGGAGTATGCCGGCAGGCCGGCGTATACCGATCCGGAAATCCTGCGCACGTCGCTGGCCGGCGTCATCCTGCGCATGCTGGCGTTGCGGCTCGGGCAGCCCGAGGAATTTCCTTTCCTCGATACGCCGACGCCGCGCGCTATTGCAGACGGCTATCAATTGCTGGAAGAACTGAACGCGGTCGACGATGCGCGACGGCTGACGCAGACCGGCAAGCACTTGTCGCGGCTGCCGCTGGACCCAAAAATCGGTCGCGTGTTGCTGGCGGCGCAGCAGCAATCGTGTCTTACCGAGGCGCTAATCATCTGTTCCGCGCTGTCGGTGCAGGACCCGCGCGAGCGCCCGGTCGCCAAAGCCGGCGCAGCGGACGAAAAGCATCGCGTTTTTGCCGACGAGCGCTCGGATTTTGTCGGGGTGCTGAAATTGTGGGAAGTGTACGACGATCTGGTCAAACATCAAAAATCCCGGCGCAGCCTGCAGGAACAGTGCCACGCTCAATTCCTGAATCCTGCCCGGTTGCGCGAATGGCGCGAAGTGCACGGCCAGCTCGCAACGACAGCGGGCGAGCTCGGTTTGCGCGAAAATACCGAACCCGCCAGTTACGAGGCGATCCACAAGGCCTTGCTGAGCGGATTTCTCGGCAATATCGGGGTTAAGCAGGACGAAGGCGGTTTTCAGGGCGCGCGCGGGATCCAGTTTCATATCCACCCGGGTTCCGCGCTGGCAAAAAAACCGCCGAAATGGGTCATGTCCGCCGAATTGATCGAAACCAGCCGTCTGTATGCCCGCATGGCCGGAAAAATCGAACCCGAATGGCTGGAATCGGTCGCGTCGCATCTCTGCAAACGGCATTATTTCGATCCGCACTGGGAAAAGAAAACGGCTCAGGTCAGCGCATACGAACAGGTGCAACTCTACGGCCTGATCATTATTCCGCGGCGCAAAGTGCATTACGGCACGATAGATCCCGCGGAAAGCCGCAAGATTTTTATTCGCTCCGCTCTGGTCGCCGGCGAGTTCGAAACCCGTGCCGAATTTTTCAGCCACAATCAGCAATTGCTGCACGAAGTCGGCGAACTGGAGCATAAAGCGCGTCGGCAGGATGTGCTGGTCGACGATGAAGGCCTGTTCGCGTTTTTCGATGCGCGCATTCCTGCCGACATCGTTAACGGTTCGAGTTTCGAACGCTGGCGCCGGGAGGCGGAGCGAACGTCGCCGCGCTTGCTGTATCTGCGCCGCGAAGACGTGATGCGGCATGAAGCCGAAACGATTACGGAAGACTGGTTTCCGCAAACGCTGCAATGGGAAAATCTCGCGCTGCCGCTGCAGTATCGCTTCGAGCCCGGGCATTTGCTCGATGGCGTCACCGTGACCGTGCCGCTGGCGCTGCTCAATACCCTGTCGACGGACCGTTTCGACTGGCTGGTGCCGGGTATGCTACGGGAAAAGATCGGCTGGTATCTGAAAGCGCTGCCCAAACAGTTGCGGCGCGTATTTGTACCGGTCCCCGATACGGTTACGGCCGCGATGACGGAATTGAACCGGGAGGGCAGCATGACCGCCGCGCTGGCGGCCTGGCTTGCGGAGCGCAGCGGCCTGAAAATTGCCGCCAGCGCTTGGCAGGATGCTCCGCCGCTTCATCTGCAAATGAATTTTCGCGTCGTCGACGAGCGGGCGCAGGAACTGGCGATGTCGCGGGATTTGACCGAATTGCAGCTGCGGCTGGGCCAAGCGGCGCAATTGGTGTTCAGCGCTCCCGATAACAGTTTTGAAAAAAGCGGCATCAAACGCTGGGATTTCGGCGAAGTCCCGCATTCCTTGCCGTTTACTCGCGCGGGATTGAGCGTGACCGGCTATCCGGCAGTCGTCGACGAAGGCGATTGCGTAGCGCTGCGTCTGCTCGATACCGCCCAAGCCGCCGAGCGGACGCACAGACTTGGCGTCGTGCGCTTATTTCGTCTGGCTTTGGCGGAACAGTTTAAAGCCCTGGAAAAAAATCTGCCCGACATGACGCGTCTCGTTTTGGCTTATCGCGCATTCGGCGACGCCGACCAACTGCGCGAGGCCATGTTAAGCGTCATCGCGGACCAGGCCTGCCTCGGCGAAGATGCGATTCCGCGCACGTCGGCGCAGTTCGACGGCCAGCTTGCGAAAGCCCGCGTCCGGCTGCGGCCGGTTGCTGTCTCCCTGGCTCAAACGGTAGGAGAAATACTCGCTTTGCATCAGCAGCTTTTGCCGCAACTCGGCACTGTCGCAGCGCATGCCGGTAAAGATCTGACAGGGCAATTGCAAGGGCTGGTTTATAAAGGGTTTATAACCGCTACCCCGTGGCGTCGGCTGCAGCAGTTGCCGCGCTATCTGCAAGGGATGCAGCTGCGCATGGCCAAGATGGCCGACCGGCGCGCGCTGGACCAGCAGCATAGCGCAACGCTGGCCCGGCTTACGGCGCAATGGAAGGCGCGTTCGGACAAACACAGGCAAAGCGGAATAACGGATCCGCATCTGGAAGAATTTCGCTGGCAACTGGAAGAGCTGCGCATTTCCCTGTTCGCGCAGCAGTTAAAGACGCCGCAACCGGTTTCGGCCAAGCGTCTGGAAAAGTTATGGGAACTCGTTCAGAGCTGATAGCAGGCGTGGCGCTGAAAACAAAAAAACCGCAGGATCTGCGGTTTTTTTTTGTTACTGATCTGTTACCAAGGAGTTTTGTACGCCGTGGATTGCTTGCGCAATCCAGCGGCGTATTTCAACAGTGCTTAGTTCAGGATTTCAATTTCTACACGACGGTTTTTAGCACGACCGGCTTTGGTCTTGTTGCTGGCGATAGGATGCTTCTCGCCGAAACCTTTGATGGTCATGCGGTTGGCGGCGATACCTTTGGATTCGAGGTATTTTTTGACCGTTTCAGCGCGTGCTTTCGACAGTTTCAGGTTGTATTTAGCAGGACCGGTACTGTCTGTGTAACCCGCGATCTCAACATTGATGTCCGGGTACTTGTTCAGAGCCTTAGCGTTTTCGTCGAGAATCTCCTTGCCGTCAGGACGCAAAGTAGCCTTGTTGAAAGCGAAGTGGGTGCCTTCCAGAACGATCTTGCTGTGAGCGACCGGACGCGGTATTTCAACCGGCTCGGGAGCTGGAGGAGGTGGCGGAGCTTCCTGCGGCGCTGGAGCGGGAGCAGGAGCGGGTTCCGGAGCGGGAGCCGGTGCCGGCGGAACAGGCTTGGGACCCAGAGGAATGACCAGACCCACGCTGGCGATCCAGTCGCTCGGGCTGAACGTTCCGGTCGTGCCGGCCAGGTAGCTGTTGACATCGCTCACGCGGCGATAGCGGAGATCGGCGCGAAACGCGATATCGTTCATCCACTTCATGAAACCGATACCGACATTACCGGCGAAATTATCCTGGGAATTGCTGTAAACGCGCGTATGTACGCCGCCTACACCAGCCTCGACGAAAGGAGAAAAAGTAGGGTTGCGGCTGAAGAAATACATGGCGTCGACATCGTAGCCAAGATTTTGCAGATGATTGCCGCTCTTGAGGCTCTGATCGGTGTAGTTGCCGTTCAATTCCAAGTTCCAGCTTTCGGACACGGCTTTACCGATTCCGATTCCGAAACCCAGGCCGTTATTGGTGCCCCAGTCTTTGTCGGTAGCAGTAGCGTTGACGCTAGGGCTGATGTAAAAACGGGAATCGACATCGGACGCCGAGTCTGCTGCAAGCGCTTGACCGGTCATCAACACGCAGGAAAGTGCGACCAAATTACGTAATGTGCGGGACATTGTTTTCCTCCAAAAATATAACAAAAAAGCAAGAAACTAAAGGGCTGTGTCGCTATCCTGTATTACAGGTAAAACGAGTCTAGCATGATTTATTATGGACGCCCAATAGATGCCGGTATTTCAGCAATCTTGGTCAATCATGTGTTGTTTTTTTGCTACTAGCAGGCCTGAAAGCCGCACCATCTTTGGTTTCCAGGTAAGCGCCCCCGATCAGGTCGATGCAATAAGGGATCGCGGAAAAGATGCCGTCCAGCGTTTGGCCGATGGCTTTGGGCTGACCCGGAAGATTAATGATCAGGCACTTGCCGCGGATCGCCCCGACCTGACGCGACAGAATAGCGGTCGCGACATATTTCAGGCTGACGGCACGCATGGCTTCGCCGATGCCGGGCAGAATTTTGTCCGATACCGCCAGCGTCGCCTCGGGGGTAACGTCGCGCGGCGAGGGACCGGTGCCGCCGGTAGTGAGGATCAAATCGCAACGGTGGGTATCGGCCAGGCTGATCAGCGTCGACTCAATCAGATTTTGTTCGTCGGCGATCAGCCGCGTTTCGAAGATGCAGGGATTGAGCAGCGCGTTGTCCAGCCACGCGCGCAAGGCCGGGATGCCCCGGTCTTCGTAAACGCCGCTGGAGGCGCGGTCGGAAATCGAGACCAGTCCGATGGTGGCGGTATCCATGATTCAGAAAGGCAGCTTCAGGTCAGGCGCCGCTTCCTTGAAAACGCGGCGGAAATCGGCCTGGATGCGGGAAAGGCCGGCCTGGGTATCGGCTTCGAAACGGAGCACGATTACCGGTGTCGTATTGGAAGGACGCGCCAGTCCGAAACCGTCTGCATATTCGACGCGCAGGCCGTCGAGTTTGATAATTTCCTGCGCGTCGGTAAAGTGCGCGGTGTTCTGCAGTAGAGCCATCAGTTTGTAATGCTCGCCTTCCGGCATGGCGATATTGATTTCGGGCGTATTGACGGTATCCGGCAAACTGTGCAGCGCAGCGTCGAGATCGGGTTGCCGGCTCAGGTATTCCAGCAGCCGGGCACCGGCGTACAGTCCGTCGTCGAAACCGTACCAGCGTTCCTTGAAAAAGATATGTCCCGACATTTCGCCGGCCAGCAAAGCGCCGGTTTCTTTCATTTTGGCCTTGATGAAACTGTGACCGGTTTTCCATAGCAGAGGCCGGCCACCGCGCACGCGTATCCATTCGAACAGTTTGCGCGTCGATTTGACGTCGAAGATGATTTCGGCATTCGGGTTGCGCGACAGCACGTCGTCGGCAAACAGCATCAGCTGCCGGTCGGGGAAAATGATGGTGCCGTCCTTGGTGACGACGCCCAGACGGTCGCCATCGCCGTCGAACGCCAAGCCGATTTCGGCGTCGCTGGTCTTGAGGCGGGCGATCAGGTCGCGCAGGTTGTCGGGTTGCGACGGGTCGGGATGATGGTTGGGAAAATTGCCGTCCACCTCGCAGAACATTTCTTCTACCGTACAGCCGAGACGGCGGTAAAGCGTCGGACCGAATGCGCCGGGTATGCCGTTGCCCGCATCGACGATAACTTTCATGGGCCGCGCCAGCTTGATGTCGCCGGCGATGCGATCGAGATATTCGGTAGCGATGTCGTGCCGGCTGTACGCGCCCTTGCCGTTGACCAGATCGTTGGTTAGCAGCCGGTTGCGCAACGTCTGGATCGCCTCGCCCGATAAAGTCTCCCCGCCCAGCACCATTTTGAGGCCGTTGTAATCGGGCGGGTTGTGCGAACCGGTGACCATGACGGCGGAATGCGTATTCAGTTGATACGCGGCAAAATAGGTCATCGGCGTGGCGACCATGCCCAGGTCGATGACGTCGACTCCGGCTTTTTGTATGCCGCGCGCCAGCGCTGCAGCCAGATCGGGGCCCGATAGCCGGCCGTCGCGGCCGATGCAGATGCAGCGTTGTTTGCGGAAAACCGCCTCGGAGCCGATGGCGTGACCTATATTTTCGACAATCTCCGATGTCAGCGTCTTGCCGACGATACCGCGTATGTCATACGCTTTGAAAATTTCTTCAGGCAGATTTTGCAAGGCAGTTCCCCGATTCTATATTAATGATTGAATTGATAAATTAAAAAATTAGTGTAAATAAATCCACGCGAAGTGTGCGCGATTAAGTACATTGATAAGTGCAGCATAGGACAGAAGCATACCTACATCCGGCAGCGGCGACAAGGCGTTAGCGCAGCGCCTGCAGGTCAGCAGCGCGGCCTGTATCGGCATTATAGGCCCGGAAACCGTTCCCGCTTCTGTAACGCGATACGCTTCGGCGATTGCGCGTAAAATGGGAAGAAAAAGGCGCGGAAGCTGGGGTCATGCTCCCCATTCGGCAGAATGCAGAGAGCTTGCCGCTGATACTGCCGCTGAGGGTCGGAAAACCAATTGTACGGACTGGGATTCGACTGGAATTCGTTTGTCTGGACGACAAAAAGATGCGTTATATGCTATATTTTGTTTGAACGGTTGCGGGCGATAAACCGAATGCCAATCCGGAAAGGGAGATTATTTTTAGCCCCTTGAACGGAATGGTTTATTTGTCCTGAATCTTTTGGTGAATACCTTTGGCAATATGAAGGGGTACATTCATGACGGATATTTCGTATGTTGAATTGCCAGGCAGCCACCGGCCCGAGCCCCCCGGCGCTACACGCATTGTCGATGTGGCGCCCGAGGAGCCGGTCGAGGTCAGCGTGTACCTTGTACCGCACCCCGACGAAGCCGATTTTTCGCATCGCCGCACTCGCGCCGAATTGAACACGCGTCGTGCTGCGGGATATCAAAACGATATTCAATGCGTGCTTGACTTTGCGCGTGAGGCGGAACTGAGCGTGGTTTCGGTCGAGCCCGGTCGACGTCTGCTCAAATTGCGAGGCCCTGCGGCACGAATCGAAGCCGCCTTCAGCACCAAACTCGGTCATTACCATGACGGCAAACATTATTTCCGTGGCCGTGCAGGTCCACTGCGGCTCCCCGACACGGTCGCGCCCGTCGTCGAAGCTGTTCTCGGACTCGACACCCGGCCCATTGCCGAGGCTCACATCATCCGGTTTCGGGACGCTGCGGCCATGCCGGGCTATCTGCCGAACCAGATCGGCAGCCTGTACGATTTCCCGGCAGAAGTGTCTGGTGCCGGACAATGCATCGCCCTCATCGAGCTGGGCGGCGGTTATCTGGACTCCGATACGCAAGACGCGTTCAAGGCCATGGGTATTCCCCCGCCGCGCGTTGTCGCTGTCCCGGTCGATCAGGGTCTCAACCAGCCCGATCCCCGCAGCGGCGCCGACGACGAAGTGGCGCTGGATATTCAGGTGGCAGGTGGGGTTGCGCCTGGCGCCACGATCGCCGTTTATTTTACTCCCAACACCGACGCCGGGTTCGTTAATGCGATAACCGCCGCCGCCCACGATACCACGCACGAACCCGGTGTCATTTCGATCAGCTGGGGGAGCGCCGAGATGAACTGGACGCCACAGGCGCTGCGGACAATGAACAGCGCCCTGCGGGATGCCGCCATGCTCGGCGTTGCGGTGTTCGCGGCCGCCGGCGACAATCTCGCGACCGACGGCATCAATGACGGCAAAGCTCATGTCGATTTTCCGGCATCGAGCCCCTGGGCCGTCGGATGCGGCGGTACATCCATTACTGTGACTGACCATGCCATTGTCGGCGAAAGCGTTTGGAATGATGGCGAGCACGGCACCGGAGGCGGGATCAGCGACGTTTTTCCGGTGCCGGATTTCCAGAAAACCGTTGTGCTGCCCCCTGGCGTCAATGGAGGCCATCCTGGGCGCGGCGTTCCCGATGTCGCCGCGGACGCCGCGCCGGCTGGCGGCTACATCATCGTCGTCCACGGCCACATGACCACGGTAGGGGGGACAAGTGCGGTTGCTCCGCTGTGGGGAGGCCTGACGCTGCTGATCAACGAAAAAGCAGCACAGCCGCTGGGTTTTTTCTTGCCGGAATTGTATCGGCTGCCGCATCTTCTGCGCGAAGTTACTGTCGGGAACAACTGGCCTGCGGGTTCGGATATCGGTTATCAAGCCGGTCGAGGATGGAACGCCTGCACCGGCCTCGGCGTGCCGCGCGGTAAAGCCCTGTTCCAGGAGCTGGCCCTGTCGGGAGTGAAGGCTTCGTTGCAGGACGACCTGCTCGCCCATATTCGGCATATCGTTGTTCTGATGCTGGAAAACCGGTCATTTGATCATATGCTCGGGTTGCTTTATGCCGACCGGCACAATGTATCGCCTGCCGGCCACCCATTCGATGGCCTTACGGGCCGAGAGTCCAATCCCGACGTGCATGACAAGGCGGTGCGGGTTTTTCCGATCGAGGCGTCCCAGCCTTATGCCTATTTTATGCCCGGCGCTGACCCGGGAGAGGGATATGCAGCGACCAATGCACAACTCTTCGGCACCATACGGGCGCCTGTTCCTCCTGTGGCCACTAATCAGGGTTTTGTACGGAATTACGCCTACACGCTGGGCTGGGAGAAAAAAGCGGGCTGGTCGATCTTGCCTGACACTCGAGCCAGCGGGATTATGGGAATATTTACACCGGAGATGCTGCCGGTGCTGTCAGGCCTGGCGCGCGGATATGCCGTCTGCGACCGCTGGTTTAGCTCGGTGCCGACAGAAACCTTGCCCAATCGGGCATTTGCCTGCGCAGCGACCGCGCAAGGGCATATGGATGACAAGACCAAGCGCTACACCTGCCCCACTATTTTCGGCCTGCTTTCGCGGAATGGCATCGATTGGGCCATTTACGGCTATGACGCCGATCCGCTGACCCGGTACACATTTTCCGACATTACCCACGCAACGGAAAGCCATTTCGGCCGGTTTTCCGATTTCATGACCGCGGCGGCGAATGGATCGCTGCCAGCCTTCAGCTTTCTGGAGCCCAGTTGGGATGCCGCCGGTAACAGCCAACATCCGAATTATGACGTCGCGCTCGGAGAAAAACTCATCCATGACGTTTATTATGCCGTGCGCAATGGACCCGCGTGGAACGATACCCTGCTGATCATCACTTACGATGAACATGGCGGCTGCTATGATCATGTGCCGGCGCCGACGGGTGCGGTACCTCCAGACGATGCGATTGGTGAATATGGATTCGATTTCACACGTTTTGGCGTGCGCGTTCCCACCGTACTGATCTCGCCCCGTATCCAGCCGGGAACCGTGTTCCGCGTGCCCGATGGCTTCATGCCGCTGGATCACACCACCGTCCTCAAAACCGTCGAACGCCGCTGGAATCTCCCGCCATTGACCAGGCGCGACGCCGCGGCTCCGGATATCGGCGCAGTGCTCACCCTCGCCGTACCACGCACCGACGACCCCTTAGCTGGGGTCCAGGTTCCGTCCGCGAAGGAGCGGAACCCTAATGCGGACGCTCCCTCTCATCTGCAGCAGATCTATGCGGAACTGGTTGCGCAACTGCCTGTTCCCGATGCGCCGTGGGGTGATCATGCATTGCCGCCGTTATCTGGCAATCAGGAGTATCAGGCATTTATTCAGGAACGGATAACCGCGTGGAAAATATTCAGCAGCGGGGGTCCAGCAGCCGGGGTCTGATCCCCATACCGTGCAGCGCCTGCAAGCAAGCAGCGCGGACTAGATCGGCATAATTAGGCCTGGTAACCGTTCCAGCTTCTGTAACGAAATAATGGGAAGCTCCCCCTTTTGCATTTTTTATTACGAGTCAATTTTTTTAAAAAGTCGATTTTTTTTACAATATAATTATCTTTATATCTTTATATATTTTATATTTAATGCAAAATAAAATTTTAACCTAATGAATTAATTATGTTTTTAATTAATAAATGGAGACGTTGTCTTTTTTATTTTTTATTACGATTCTCAATTTTATTAAAAAAGTCGAGTTTTTTTACAATATGCTTATCTTTCACGCAAATAAAAGTATAACGCAATGAATTGATTATGTTTTTTATTTTGGTATGAAAATTGCTGAGTCACTCTTTAGCCGACATCGATATAAACGATGCATCAGCTCGATTACCTGTTGAAATTTTCAAGATCATTGCGAAAGGAAGAATCATGAGCATGAGTAAGAAAAACAATGGAATGAAATATGGGCCGATGGTCGTCGCTTCTTTATGTCTAAGTCTTGTTTATGCTAATCCTCTTTATGCCAATCCGATTACCTTTGGGCCGGGGACGGGATCCTTTTCCGTAACGAGTTACGCTAATGCAGTCACCGGCGACAACGGTTTGGAATGGAACGGATACGTGCACGGAATTGATTCTCTTGGACAACGTTATAACATTTTTGACGAACCAGGAAACGGCTACAGCAACGGAGTCTATCTGGCTTATGATCATAATGCCAACGATTGGATTGTTTCATCAATGACCACGGCTTATGGGGCCACTTATTCCTGGTGGGACAGTACTATTTTATTAGCCGACTCCAGCCTGTTCGTCGCTCTTGGTATAAGGCAAAGTACCAACCTTCCAGAAACTCTCAGCCAAGCTTCAAACGGGGCGATCTCTTTAGCCATCGAGGTCGCTACTGGTTGCATGGCGCAGTATCCCTATTACTGCAGGGGAGGAGGGACGGAAAACCTGGTCCTGAATCTTCAGGACGATCCGGTCATGCTCTCTTCGCTTGCTAATGGGCAGTCGGTGGCGCTCTCTGTGACGGGAGGATGCGTGACAAGCGGCACCAGTTGTGGAGCATCACCTGTTTCGAGTATTCCCGAATCCCCGACGCTCGTTCTCTTTGGGACTGGCCTTTTCCTGATAAGCTATATTTACCGAAGAAAAAAAATGTGACGTTGCCCTTTTTCGAATGCTGGCGTAGTTATGCATTTGTTTCAAGCAAATGCATGTCCATACGGTTTATCAAAATAAACATCGCCCGGGACGGGCTGTTAATGCTGCTTTTGTAAATAATCCGTAATTCGTTTGGACAGCCAGTCGTTCGCACTCAGAAATCCTGACGGAAATCCCACATGGCCGCCTTGTGCGGGGAAATCCAGCGTGACTGCTGCCGAAACCTGATGCTGGACAGGCAGCGAGCTGCCGGGCACGAAAGGGTCGTTGCGCGCGTTGAGGACGAGCGTCGGCACGCTGATCTGCGTCAGGCCGGGCAGGCTCGACGCGCGATGCCAGTAATCGTCGGTATCGGCGTAACCGTGCAAGGGTGCAGTGACGAGGTCGTCGAATTCCCGCAAGGTTGTCGCAGCGCGGACTTTATCGGCGTCGTATAGTCCCGGAAATCGTTCCAGCTTTTGGAGCGCGATACGCTTAAGCGATTTTAAAAAATGGCGGGTGTATATCCAGCGGCTCAGACCGCGATCGAGCGCATTGCCGGCGGCGGCCAGATCCATCGGAGCGGAAATAGCCGCGGCACCCTGTATGATCGTTTTGGCGCGCTCGCCCTGTTCGCCCAGCCATAACAGCAGCGCATTCGCGCCCAGCGAAAACCCCGCGCCAAATATCGTGTCGTGCGGAAACTGCCGGCGCAAGCGCGTCAGCACGTAACCGATTTCCGCGCTGTCGCCGGCAAAATATGCGCGCGGCAAACGGTTGGGTTCACCTGAACAGCCGCGAAAATTGACTGCCACGCCGCGCCAGCCCAGCAACCGGACTTGCTGCAGCAGTGCGAGGACGTAATAGCCCCGCGAGTCGCCTTCCAGCCCGTGAAAAACAACCAGTAAAGGCTGTTCGGCGGCATTGTCCATCCAGTCCAGATCGAGGAAATCGCCGTCGGGTAACTCCCAGCGTTCGCGCCGATACGCAAGCTTCGCTCTGGGCGCAAAAAAGTAGGAGTACAGTGTTTGCAAGTGACCGCCAGGCAGCCAGAATGTCGGTTTGTATTCGCCAGAGGGGGTGGGCATGTCGATGAGTGCTTATCCAGGATGCGGTTTCGAACCGCTGCACGATGTGAAATTGTACCTGTGGTTGGCGATTATAGTAAAACGCAGGAAATAAGAAGCAAGAACAGGGCGGAAACGGTCAATTATTAATATGCTCATTGATTATCCGGCAG
This sequence comes from Burkholderiales bacterium, assembly GCA_035713285.1. Classification (GTDB taxonomy): domain Bacteria; phylum Pseudomonadota; class Gammaproteobacteria; order Burkholderiales; family Sulfuriferulaceae; genus Sulfuriferula. The sequence goes on along the minus strand of DASSZW010000059.1, from coordinate 2,474 downwards.
CGACATTGTTCTTCTCATATAATCCGCAAATAAAGGTACAGTGAATGCGGTATCTCCGTGGGCCGGACTATAAATCATTCCTTTGGTTATCAAGGATTGGCGAAGTGGACCGAGCTGATTAACTTCCTTTTTCATGACGGCGGCAATGTCGCCCGAACGTGGGGCAGGGACATTGATTTCAGCCATTGCGCGCAGGTAATTTTTTTCCATTGGAGTGCACCGGTCAAATCGAACACGAAAAAAACTTGCATCCAATTGAGCGATGGCAAGGTTAGTAGCAGCATCAACATCGTCTTTGCCGATTGTGTTCGATTGGGCCAACGTCCAGCAATTGCTGCCCCATTCTTGTAAAAAATAGGGATAGCCTCTGGTTTGTTTGATGATTTCTTCAATAGCGTCGTCTGTAAAAGATATGCCATGAACATTTACTGGTTTTTGTAACGCTTCCGAGGCGGCTTGTTGTATTAATGCGCCAATTTCAGGGAAATTAAACAAGCGTTCCGCATAAGATTTGGCTCGTCCGACATTGCCGACCAATTGCGGTAAGCCTGCACCGATTAGTGCTACAGGCAATTGATTTTGTGCGCAATGATGCAGTGCTGAAATAAGCGCAGCAAGCTGCTCTTCGGCAATATATTGAAGTTCGTCAATAAAGATAATGACGGCAGTTTTCTTTTCCCTGGCCGCAGTGCCAACAGCTTGCAATAGTTCAGATAAATCCGTATACAGATCGCCAGTATCGGCTACGCCGTCTTCTTTCCCAAGATCAAAACCGAATTCCATTCCTTCATACTTGATTTTTGCGGCACTGATAAAACTCCCTAGCGCCTTGCCCGCTTTTGCAACAGCATCGCCCACGCCGGCTACTCGGTTTAATTTAAAGAGCGCTACACGCAAGCTTGGCGCAATCATAGCTGGTAAATTGCGATTTTCTGTCGATTCAAATTGAACGCAGATTAATCCTTCTGATTCTGCATTGTTTTTCAGGCGATTAAGCAACACGGTTTTGCCTACTCCGCGCAGGCCTACCATCAATACGCTTTTAGCTGACAGACCATTGCGAATACGATGCAAGGCAATGGAAATTTCTTCTATGATTGGCTCTCGACCAGCCAGCTCTGGCGGCGGTGTTCCCGCGCCGGGAGAAAAAGGATTGATGCGAGGATCCATTTATAAATACTTTATCCTGGTTTATGTAATTTTCATAAGATACATAATTTTGATATAACTGTCCATATATTTTGCATACTTAGGTGCTCGCATATCACTGTTCCAAAAGATATATTTAACCCGTTTTTTGCATAAATCCGTCGAATATCCAATCTCGTCACATCGGGCTGAAACCGAAAGGAAAAACAGAAAATAAGGGGTTGATCCCCTTGTTTGACGGCTTGGGGAAGATGGCGGGACGCTACCTTGGCGTACCCTCTCCGGGTATTAGGTGTATTTTTTGCAAGGGCGGCCCCTGATTTTTTCCCGTTTCGGGTGAAAGTTGCATTCCGGTTGGTATGAGGCTTTTTATAGGATAATGTTGTCATCAGTCATATCCTAAAGTAAATATGAGCCTCATTCCCGAAATCAAACCCGGTCAGTCGGTCGAGCTGTTAAAAGAGCTGCACATCCTGACTCGCGACGGAAAGCTCAATCAGGACAGCCGGCGCAAGCTGAAACAGGTCTATCATCTGTTTCACTTCATCGAACCCCTGTTGCAGGAATTGTTGTCCGACCAGGCTGAACTGACGCTGGCCGATCATGGCGCGGGCAAATCTTACCTGGGGTTCATCCTGTACGATTTATTTTTCAAATCCCGTGAAGCGGGTCATATTTACGGCATCGAGACGCGCGAAGCGCTGGTGGCCCAGTCGCAGGAACTGGCGGCCCAGTTAAGCTTCAACCGAATGTCGTTCCTGAATTTGTCGGTTGAAGCTTCCATCCATACCACGCTGTTGCCGGAGCGGATCGATATCGTCACGGCCTTGCATGCCTGCAATACGGCTACCGACGATGCGATCAAATTCGCGTTGCACAAAAAAGCCCGTTTCATTGTGCTGGCTCCCTGCTGTCAGGCCGAAGTGGCTGCCGTGATGAACAGTCGCAAAAACGAGTCATTCGGTAAAACGCCGTTGGCCGAGATCTGGCGCCACCCTATTCATACTCGTGAATTCGGCAGCCACCTGACCAACGTGTTGCGCTGTCTGCTGCTGGAATCGCACGGCTATCAGGTGACGGTGACGGAGCTGGTAGGCTGGGAACACTCGATGAAAAACGAGCTGATTATCGCCCGCCATGCCGGGCAGCCGCGCAAAGACGCAAAATCGCGCCTGGAAACCATCCTTCGCGAACTGAATCTGGAGTCATTGCACGAACGCTTCGTTTATTGATTGATCCTGTTATTAAATCGACATGAAGTTTAATGATCGCCTGGCCATACGATACCTCCGGATTCGCAATATTCCGTCTGTTTTAAAGGCGGA
>DASSZW010000058.1:0-4665 GCA_035713285.1 Burkholderiales bacterium | reverse complement strand
AAACGTGTACGGTTACTTTCATATGGCCAAGGCAGTATTGCCGTATTTGAAGCGCGGTTCGGCGATCATTAATACCGGCTCGGTGACCGGTCTCAAAGGGAATAAAGACCTGTTGGATTACTCGACCACCAAGGGCGCAATTCACGCTTTCACCATGGCGTTATCGTCCAATCTTTTGCCGCAGGGAATCCGGGTCAATGCCGTTGCGCCCGGCCCGGTTTGGACGCCGCTTAATCCCGCAGACAAATCCCCCGAAAAAATCGCCGGATTCGGCGATACCACGGACATGCATCGTCCGGCTCAACCCGAAGAGATTTCGCCAGCTTATGTCTTTCTGGCGTCGCCCGTATGTTCCAGCTACATTACCGGTATTGTTCTGCCGATTACCGGATCGGTCGGGGAATAAGCTTCCAGCCTTGGAATTTACTCGCCTATGATCTTGACCAGGACGCGTTTTCTGCGTTTGCCGTCGAATTCGCCGTAGAAGATCTGCTCCCACGGCCCCAGGTCGAGTTTGCCTTCGGTGATGGCCACAACGGTTTCGCGGCCCATGATCTGGCGTTTGATGTGGGCGTCGGCGTTGTCTTCGCCGGTGTCGTTGTGGCGATAAGCGGACACCGGTTCGTGCGGAGCCAGCCGTTCAAGAAATACTTCAAAATCGTGATGCAGTCCGGATTCGTCGTCGTTGATAAATACCGATGCCGAGATATGCATGGCGTTAACCAGTACCAGCCCTTCGCGGATGCCGCTTTCGCGGATGCTGGCGCTGACCTGGCCGGTGATGTTGACGAACGCCCGCCGGGTCGGAATATTGAACCAGAGTTCCTTGCGAAAATGCAACATAGTATTTCTCCAGGAAAATGAGCGGGTAAAATAGTAATTCTTACTGCTGGGGGACAGTCTGGAATATTATGACAGTTGTTGCCCGGTCGGCAAGAACGACTGTACGCTTGTGCTATTAACGCTGTTTTGGCGGCAATGTCCAATTTTACAATTACCCCGGAGACTGGAGAAGGCATGAAAAAAATCGTACACAGGGCTGACAGTCGCGGCTTGGCCGATCATGGCTGGTTGCGCAGTTATCATACGTTCAGTTTTGCCGGCTACCACAATCCGGAGCGCATGAATTTCGGCAAGCTGCGGGTATTGAATGACGATACGGTCGATCCGGGACAGGGTTTCGATACGCATGCCCACGATAATATGGAAATCGTGTCTATTCCTTTGCAAGGTTCTTTGCTGCACAAAGACAGCATGGGAAATACGCACGAGATTGAGGCGGGAGAAGTTCAGGTGATGTCGGCCGGTACGGGCATCGCCCATTCCGAATTTAACCGTTCGGATACGGTACCGGTAAATTTTCTGCAGATATGGATACTTCCTAATCAACGAAATATCAAGCCGCATTACGAACAAAAAATTTTTTCCGCTGCTGAACGACAAGGACATTTTCAGACGTTGATTTCTCCGGATCGGCAAGATGGATCGCTCTGGATCAATCAGGAAGCCTATTTTTCTATGGCGGAATTGCCAGCGGGATCGAAATGCGTTTATTCCGTAAAACAACCCGGCAATGGCGTGTATGCATTTTTGATTTTTGGACATATCGACGTTGAGGGCGAACAATTAGCAAAACGCGATGCAATCGGATTTTATGGCCAGTTAGCTGTCGAATTTGCGGCAAAAGAAAATTCTTCTATACTTTGCATAGAAGTGCCGCTTGATTAGGCGAGATAGTGACGTTATGACCGATACGAAATCGGGTTTTCTGGACATCGACTTTTCTTTTCGCACTGCATCGCCAGACCAGTTGGCAGCGGCCTTGCAGGATGCGCGTAACCATACACTGACGTTGTTCGAGTGTTTTGCGGCGGTCGGATTCGATGCGCCCGAGCGGGTGCCTTTCCTGCCGATCGTCAACCCGCCGTTATGGGAACTGGCGCATATGGCGTGGTTTAGCGAATTGTTCCTGTTGCGCGAGGCGGCGACGAGCGATCCGGCTACCGCGCCGCATTCTTCGCTGCTGGCGGGCAGCGACCAGTGGTTCGATTCGAATGCGGTGCCGCACCGTGCGCGCTGGACGCTGAACCTGCCCGGCATCACTGCCGTCAAAACGTATTGCAGCGATGTATTCGAAGGGGTGTTGGAAAAACTTGCGTATGCCGGTAGCGACGACATCGCGCTCTATCCGTATCGTCTGGCGCTGGCGCACGAAGATATGCACGGCGAAGCGTTTGCCTATACCTTGCAGACTTTAGGCCTAGCCGCGCCGGCGTGGCTCGTATCGCCGCCCCCGGCAATCGAGTCCCCGACGGAGATCCGGTTTGCCGGAGGCACGGTCCGTTTGGGTAGCGAGCCTGACCAGGGTTTTGTATTCGATAACGAAAAATGGGCGCATCCGGTTGCCGTTCCCGCGTTCGCTATCGATGCGAACCTGATAACGAATGCGCAGTACGCGGCATTCGTTGAGGATGGCGGGTACGAGAAACGCAGACTGTGGCCCAATTCCGCAGGCGACTGGCTTGCACGGCAGAAGCGTGCGGCCCCGCGTTACTGGCGGCGCGATGATGGAGAATGGCGCTGCCAGCGTTTCGGAATGACGGTATCCTTGTCTCCCGATGAGCCGGTTCGCCACGTCAATTTGTATGAAGCGCGGGCTTATTGCCTGTGGTCGGGACGGCGGCTGCCCGGCGAGGCGGAATGGGAGCATGCAGCGCGTTCCGGTAATGCGGCGTTTCGATGGGGCGGCTTGTGGGAATGGACGGATTCTCTATTCGAGCCGTATCCCGGATTCTCGCCGGATGCTTACAGGGAATACTCCGTACCCTGGTTCCATACGCATCAGGTTTTGCGCGGCGCGTCGTTCGCTACCCGGACGCGTATGCGTTCGCCGGCGTATCGCAATTTTTTCATGCCGCAGCGGGACGATCTGTTTGCAGGGTTCAGAACCTGCGCGCTATAAAAGATTCTGTTATTCTTGAGATAAGCCGCCTGAACCGAATCGTGAAGAGCGTATTAATGACTCCTGACCGGAACAAGATTAAACCGCATATTTATATCGTCACGCCGGCCTCGGAAAAAGCCAATAACGGCAACTGGTTTACGGCAAGCCGCTGGGCACGGTTTTTACGCCAGCGTTATCGGGTAACGCTGGCGTTAACCTGGGACGGTACTCCGTGCGACGCGATGATTGCGTTGCATGCAAGACGCTCGGCGGCGTCGATTGCCGCGTTTGCCGCGAAGCATCCTGCGTTGCCATTAGTGATTGTGCTGACGGGTACCGACTTGTATCGGGATATCCATACCGATGCCGATAGCCGGCATTCTCTGGAATTAGCCAGCCATCTGGTGGTCTTGCAGCCGGAAGGCGTGCAGGAACTCGATCCGGATTGGCGCAGCAAGACGACCGTGATTTATCAGTCGGCTCCCAGTCTGAAGCCGCTGGAAATGAATGTTAAACGGCGCATGCGACGCTTCGATGTGGTGATGATAGGGCATTTGCGTCATGAAAAAGATCCTTTGACTTTCATGCGCGCCGCGCAATACCTGACAAGCAGGCGTATCCGTTTGCTGCACATCGGCGGCGCGCTCGAACCCGTGTTCGCTTTTCATGCCGGGTCGACCCAGCAGACGTACCCTCATTACCGCTGGCTGGGGCATTTGCCGCGTACGCAGACCCGTCAGCGGCTTAAACGCAGCCAGCTGATGGTCATTGCGTCCGCCATGGAAGGCGGTGCAAATGTTATTATTGAAGCCGTCACCAGCGGCGTCCCCGTCCTTGCCAGCGATATCCCGGGAAATCGCGGCATGCTCGGCGGCGATTATGCCGGTTATTTTCCGCGCGGCGACAGTCTGGCGTTAGCGCGACTGATCGAAACGGCTGCGACCGATGACGCATATTACGACCGGTTGCAGGCGCAGTGCGCCGCGCGCGCTCCTTTGTTCCTGCCGGAGCGGGAACAGGCGGCGGTATTGAATTTAATGAACGGCTTATTGTAATCGTCGGGTGCCGGATATTCTTCAGCCCGTTACGATGGAAAATAAAAGGATGGATATGAACGTTTCACAAGATGGGCTCGTCAAACTGACTTCTTTTTCTCATGGCGGCGGTTGCGGGTGCAAAATTGCGCCGGGTGTGCTGGCCGAAATTCTGAAAAGTTCTGCCGGTTTCCCGGTCCCACAGGCTTTGCTGGTCGGGATCGAAACCTCCGACGATGCGGCGGTATACAAGCTCAATGACCAACAGGCCTTGATCGCGACGACGGATTTCTTCATGCCTATCGTCGACGACCCGTACGATTTCGGCCGGATTGCGGCGACCAACGCCATTTCCGATGTCTATGCGATGGGCGGCACGCCTATCATGGCGCTGGCGCTGGTCGGCATGCCGATCAATAAATTGCCGGTCGATATCATAGGAAAGATCATACAGGGCGGCGAATCGATCTGCGCGGAAGCGCGCATCCCGATCGCGGGCGGCCACACGATCGATTCGATGGAACCGATTTACGGCCTGGTGGTGATGGGCCTGGTGCATCCGTCGAAGGTCAAACGCAACGCCCATGCGCAGGCCGGGGATAAACTGATACTTGGTAAGCCGCTGGGCGTCGGCATCATGTCGGCTGCTCTGAAAAAAGGCGCGCTCGACGCCGCCGGCTACGCCGC
>DASSZW010000057.1:0-2268 GCA_035713285.1 Burkholderiales bacterium | reverse complement strand
TATCTCGGCAAGGAAAAAACCGCCGGTTTGGATCGTCTCGGCCTGCTCGACAAACTGGTTCCGGTTTATGCGGAAATCCTGCGCAAACTGAAAGATCTGGGCGTCGAATGGGTGCAGATCGACGAACCCATACTTTGCCTGGATCTGGATGCCGCGTGGAAAGCCGCGTTCGAACCGGCCTATCGCCAGCTCGCGGCCGTCGGCGTCAAATTGTTGCTTGCCACCTACTTCGGCGGACTGGAAGACAATCTGGCCGTAGCCTGCAAATTGCCGGTCGCCGGCCTGCATATCGATGCGGTCCGCGCTCCCGAACAAATCCAGGCCGTCATCGATCATCTTGCTCCGCAGCAAGTACTTTCTGTAGGCTTGATTGACGGTCGCAATATCTGGCGCACCGATCTCGATCAAGCACTGGCGCTAGCGGAAAGCGTACGCGCCAAACTGGGAGACCGTCTGTGGCTCGCGCCTTCGTGTTCGTTACAGCATGTCCCGGTCGATCTGACGACCGAAACCGCCATGGACGCGGAATTGCGCTCCTGGCTCGCCTACGCAGTGCAAAAACTGGACGAACTGGGCGCGCTCAAAGTCGCCATGGAGCAAGGCCCTGCAGCAGCCGAAGCAGCATTCAGCGCATCGCGCACTGCCGCTGCGACGCGCCGCAACAGCCCGCGCGTGCATAATCCGGCGGTCGCCCAACGCATAGCCAGCCTGTCCGGCGACGCCGACCGGCGTCATTCCAGCTTTAAAGTCCGGCAAGACGTGCAACGCAAACGCTTCAAGTTGCCTGCTTTCCCCACCACGACCATCGGTTCGTTCCCGCAGACCAAAGCGATACGCGCCGCCCGCGCCGCCTATAAGCGCCGCGAGCTGAGCGCAGCCGACTACACCAAGGCGATGCAAGAGGAAATTCGCTTCGCCGTCGACAAGCAGATCGAACTCGGTCTGGACGTGCTGGTGCATGGCGAAGCCGAGCGTAACGACATGGTGGAGTATTTCGGCGAACAGCTGGCCGGCTTCGCTTTCAGCCAGAACGGCTGGGTGCAAAGCTACGGTTCGCGCTGCGTAAAACCGCCTATCATATTTGGCGACGTATCGCGCCCCCACGCCATGACGGTCGAATGGAGCAGTTACGCGCAAAGCCTGACCAGCCTGCCCATGAAAGGCATGCTGACCGGACCGGTGACGATACTGCAATGGTCATTCGTGCGCAACGATCAGCCGCGCAGCGACACCGCGCTGCAAATCGCGCTGGCTATCCGCGACGAAGTGGTGGACCTCGAAAAAGCCCATATCGGCATCATCCAGATCGACGAACCGGCAATACGCGAAGGCCTGCCCTTGCGCCGCAAAGACTGGGCGCATTACCTCGACTGGGCCGGACGCGCATTCCGCATTTCGGCCTCAGGCGTCGGCGACGAAACGCAGATCCACACGCACATGTGCTATTCGGAATTCAACGACATCCTACCGGCGATAGCCGCGCTGGACGCCGACGTGATCACCATAGAAACCTCGCGCTCGGACATGGAATTGCTGCGCGGATTCGGCCAGTTCAATTACCCGAACGAAATCGGACCCGGCGTATACGACATCCACAGCCCTAACGTACCGTCGATAGACGATATGGCGCGCTTGCTGAAAAAAGCCAGCGAAGTCATCCCGCCAGAGCACCTCTGGGTCAATCCCGACTGCGGCCTCAAAACCCGCGGCTGGCCTGAAACCGAAACTGCGCTGGCGAATATGGTGGCAGCAGCGAAAGCCATGCGGGAAGCTGTGGTGAATTAAAGTAATCAGGCAGACAGTTTGACCGCGTCGCACCAACGACGCTGTCGGACTCCTGCATGAATATTACCCAGGAAAAAGGGCGCGAGCAATCGCGCCCTTGTCGTTTTGGTCATTTACCATGCAGAAAAAATCATAAAAACCAAAGGATTATTCTACCCGTCACTTAGCAACGCTTCCGCCTGTTTTAGATTTAAGAATACGATAAACCACTAAAGGTGATCGTTAAGAATGTTTTTTGGGAGAACAGGATACGGAACTAATTACAAGCCAAGTTCGCTATGCGACCCGAGTCGCACCAATTCCAGCACATCGTTATTCGGCTTTCGGTAGATCAACACCAGGTCAGGCTTGATATGACAATCCCGGTGATCTTTCCATTCGCCGGTCAGCGCGTGATCGTGATACTTTTCTGCCAATTGTTCATCGTTTCCAAGCGCTCGCACAATCTCAATGAAGTTCTTCGCCAGTGCCGCACGGTATGTA
>DASSZW010000056.1:0-18271 GCA_035713285.1 Burkholderiales bacterium | reverse complement strand
GCAGCGCGGATGGAAATGACAACCGGCTGGCGGATGGGCCGCGGACGCGATATCGCTGTGGGTATTCGCGCTGGCGGGCCGGTCTATGGCAGGCACGGCGGCCAGCAAGGCTTGCGTATAGGGGTGCCGGGGCTGAGCGATGATTTCGGCGCTGGTGCCGATTTCGACGATGCGGCCGAGGTACATGACGGCGATACGCTGCGCGAGATAATCCGCGAGCGGCAGATTATGCGTAATAAACAATAAACTCAGCTTGAATTCCGCCTGCAGTTCCTTGAGCAGATTGACGATCTGTGCCTGCACCGACACGTCGAGCGAACTGGTCGGCTCGTCGCAGACGATGAGTTTCGGCTGAACCGCCAGCGCCCGGGCGATGGCGATGCGCTGGCGCTGGCCGCCGGAGAATTCATGCGGATAGCGTTGCAATGCGTTCGCCGGCAGGCCGACCTGCCCCATCAGTTTTTCCAGTTTGAGACGGCGCTCGGCGGCCTTGATGTCCGGTTTTAGCGCGATCATTCCCTCTTCGAGCAAATCCGCGACGCGCAGATGCGGGTTGAGCGACGAGAACGGGTCCTGGAATATCATTTGCAAATTCGCGCGCTGTTCGCGCAATGCGCGTTTTCCGAGACTGCCCAGATCGACGCCGTCGAGCACGATGCGCCCGGCCGTGACCGGCTGCAGCTGGACGATCGCCTTGCCCGCCGTAGTTTTACCGCAGCCTGATTCGCCGACCAGCGCCAGCGTTTCGCCTTCCCGGATCTGAAAACTGACGCCGTCGACCGCCTTGAGCACATGGGCCTGTCCGAGCCAACTGCCGCCCAGCGGAAAATGCACGCTCAGGTCGCTGACCGCCAGCAACACTTTATCGGTCGCCGCAATGGAAGGAACAGGCTGGGCGATGACGACCGGGTTCGACCATTGCGGCATTTCCACCCGGTGACAGCGTACTGCGTGACCTTTGCCGGTTTGCGTCCAGTCCGGAGACTGGTCGCGGCAGCGATCGAACACCCACTCGCAACGTCCGGCAAAGCGGCAGCCGACGAATTCGGTATCGAGCGGCGGAACGCTGCCGGCAATATTGGCGAGACGCGCGCTTTTTTGTTCCGGTTTCGGCATGGCGGCAAACAGCGCCTGGCTGTACGGATGTTGCGGCGCCCGGAAAAAATCGTCGCGCGGCGCTATTTCCACCAGTTCGCCAGCGTACATGACTCCGACCTGATCGGCCATCCCGGCAGCCACGCCGAAATCATGGGTGATCAGCAACATGCTCATTCCGCGCTGCTGCTGGACTTGCCGCAACAATGCCAGCACTTGCGCCTGGATCGTGACGTCCAGCGCGGTTGTCGGTTCGTCCGCGATCAGCAGCGCAGGATTGCCGGCCAGGCTCATCGCGATCATGACCCGTTGTTTCATTCCTCCCGATAACTGGAAAGGATATTCGCGCAGCCGCCGCGACGCGTCCGGCAAACCTACCGACTGCAGCAACGCGACTGCTTCTTCGCGCGCGCCGCGCCGGTGCATGCGCCGGTGCCGCAGCAGGGTTTCGGTAATCTGTTCGCCCAGCGTCAGCACCGGGTTCAGGCTGGTCATGGGCTCCTGAAATATCATCGCCATCGACCCGCCGCGCACGTCGCGCATCGCCGATTCGGGCAACGCCAGGATATCCCGGCCGCCGAATTCCACTTCGCCCGAGTGGATGATCGCCTGCTCCGGCAGCAAACGCATGATGGACAAAGCCGTCATCGACTTGCCCGAACCCGATTCGCCGAGCAAGGCAAACGTTTGCCGGGGCGCTATGCTGAAACTTACGCCGTCGACGACGCGCAAATTGCCCAGGCGGGTTTGCAACCGGTCTATACGCAATAACGGTGCGCTCATCGTTGCCTCCCGCGCGGGTCTAAGGCGTCGCGGACGCTGTCGGCAAACAGGTTGGCGGCCAGCACCAGCACGAACAACAGGCTGAACGCGGCGGCCAGCGGCCACCAAACCACCGGTTCGCGCGCCATTTCAAGCCGCGCAGCGTTGATCATGTTGCCCCAGCTCTGCATCGCCGGATCGACGCCGACACCCAGATACGATAACACTGCTTCGGCCAGCACCAGCCCTGAAAAATCCATGACCACACTGATCAGTATCAGATGATAAAGATTGGGCAGGATATGCCGCAGCATCATGCGACCGTCCGACACGCCGAAGGCGCGCGCCGCCTGCACATATTCCAGCTCGCGCAATTTCAGCGTTTCGCCGCGCAGTACCCGGCATAGGCCGGTCCAGCTGGTGACGCCGAGGATAAGGCACAGAAACAGCAGGCGGAAATCGGTACGGGCGGCGGCACTATCGAACATTCCCGGATGCATTTCGATATACACCTGCATGATCAGTACCGCAGCGGCGATCAGCAATACGCTCGGTATCGCGTTCAACGTGGTATAAAGATACTGGATCGCATCGTCGACCCAGCCGCCGAAATAGCCCGCGCTTATCCCCAGCAGCACCGCGAACGGCAGCATGATCAGGGTCGTCAGCGTACCGATCAGGACGCCGGTACGTATGCTCTTCAGCGTTTCATACAGCACGTCCTGACCGATTTTGTCGGTTCCCAGCACATGAAAGGCTCCGGCTAGTTCCGCCATTACCGCCGTCAATACGCTGAGCAGGGCAACGGTAAGCAGCATACTGCGCCAGGGTAGCCCGTCGTCCGCCGCCGCAAGCCGGCGGCTTAATTCCGCGATACCGCACCGTCTACGTCCCATCAGCCACGCAGCCGCCAGCCCGGCGACCAGCGCCGCGAACGCCAACCCGAGGAAAATGCCGCGCGCCACCCGGTGCGCGATATCGTTGCTGCCGGTTTGCAGGCGCATATTGTCGATCCGCAACAACGGATAGACGCGCGCTATTTTTCCGTCCGGCAGGGTCACGTTTTCCTTGACGTACAAATGCGTAGCCAAGGGCGCGGAATAGGTTTTTTCCTTATGTTCGCGCAAAGGGCGCAAGATATCATCCAGCACGCTGCTTACTTCCACGCTGTATTGTCGCGGACTGCCCGGATGCGCGGGCAATACGGCGCGATAATGCAGTGAATCGAGCAAGGCGATGGCAATAAATACCGACAGCACCAGGCCCGTCGTCATCGCCACCGGCATCTGCCGCAAACGCAGACTGGCTCCATGCAATTGTCCGTGCGGGCTTTTGAGCAACAGCAGCAACGCAACCACAGCGGTCAGCAGCCAGACCAGCGCGTCGGTCCATAATATTACCGGCTGCCAGTTCAACTTAGCCTCACTCTCGGATCTGCCCAGCTGTACGCGATATCGGTCAGCGACAAGCCGACGATATACAGCACGGAACCGATAAACACCATCGCGCGGACAATGGCGAAATCCTGCGCCTGAATCGCGTCGATAATATACGACCCCAGCCCCGGGATGCCGAAAAACGATTCGGTCAGCAAACTGCCCATGAACAGCAAGGGCAACACGACGACAGCGCCGGTAAGTATCGGGATCAAACCGTTCTGCAAAACATGGCGGAACAGGATGCGCCATTCCGACAAGCCCTTCGCGCGCGCCGTCCGCACATAATCCTTGCCCATTTCTTCCAGAAAAATGCTACGGTACCAGCGGCTGCCGCCCCCTATGCCGGCAACGATGGACACGGCGACCGGCAGCACGACGAAACGCCAGCTGTCCAGACCGTTGACATAACCTGAAATCGGCACCAGGCGCCAGAGTTTGGCGACAAAATATTGCCCCGCAATAATATAAAACAGGCCGGAAATCGACATCAGCGCGACCGCCAGCATCACCCCGAAACGATCCAGATAGGTGGCGCGAAACAATACCAGCAGCAAGGCGAAACTGATATTCGTCAGCAAACCCAGCACAAACACCGGCAATGCGATCTCCAGACTCGGGCCGGCGCGGGTTTCGATTTCCCGGGCGATGTTCCGGCCGTCGTCCGACTGGCCGAAATCCAGCGCGAACATGCGCAGCGATTTATCGAAAAATACCGTGTCGGTCAATTTGCTGCTGCCGTGCGCCGCCGGTTGATAAAACAAAGGCTTGTCGTAACCGTGCGCGATTTTCCAGTGCGCTATCGCCTCGGCGCTGACATGCTTGGTGCCCAGATGCATACGCGCCATATCGTCCGGCGTATTGACGATGAAAAACAGCAAAAAGGTCAATAAATTGACGCCGAACAAAATCGGCAGCGCATAGAGCAGTCGCCGTATCAGGTAACGAATCATTTCGCCGTCTTCCGGTCGCGGCGGCGAGCGGCATAGGCCACGGCCGCCAGCACTATCGCCGCGATGCCAAGCAATGCCAGCATCGGCCAGATAACCGGCCGGTTCCAGCGCGCGCGCAGTTGCTCGCGCAATTTCGGGTCGAGCTTGCGGTATTTGAACGTGTTATTGGCGATGACATTAAGTTTGCCCGGACTTACCCACTGCTGACGCAATCCGAACGAGCGCGGAAAATAGCCGAACATCCACGGCGCATCCTGTCTCGCGATATCTACCATCTGATTGATCAGCATTTGCCGCTGCGGCGTATTGTCGAGGTATTTCATCTGATCGTATAACGCATCGTATCGCGCATTCTTATAATTGACCTGATTTTCGCCCCCATTTTTAACCTGGCTATTCGGGCCGTATAACAGACCCAGAAAATTTTCCGGATCAGGATAGTCCGCATTCCAGCCCGCTACAAATATTTGCGCGTTACCGCGGCGGATTTTATCCTGAAACCGATTGTAATCGGTACTGCGCGGCACTAATTGTATGTTCAGTTTGGCGAACTGGTTGACCATCCAGTCGACGTACGCCTTGGCGTTCGGTCCCGTAAACGTATTATCGTAATACAGCACCAGCGGCGCGCCGGTGCGGGCATCGCGGCCGTTCGGATAACCCGCTTCGGCCAGCAGGCGCCGCGCGTCGCCGATCGGACGGCGTTTTATCTTGCCGTTTATCTGTCGATATACGACCGGATTCATACCTGCGACGCCGCTCTCGTAGCCGAAGATGCCGGGCGGAATCGGACCTTGCGCCGGAATGCCTCCGCCATTCTGAAAAATGGCGATAAATTCTTCATAGTCCACAGCGATCGAAATCGCCTGACGCAAATCCCTCGCTCGTTCAGAATAGCCGCCGACCACATTATCGAGCATATTGAATCCTACAAATGAAATCGTCGGCATCACGGCGCTTACCAGACTCATTCCCTGCGCGCGCATTGCATCGCTCAACTGAGCGTGGCCTTTTGCATCGATGCGTATCGCCTGATCGAAACTTTCGGCGTTGACTGCGGCGAGATCATAATAACCCTGGAGAAATTTATTCCAGTAAGGAATGGTCTCTTTTTCCAGATTGAAAACAATCGTATCGATAAAAGGCAACGGTTTACCCGCATCCTTCAGCAAACCGGCAGCCCGGTCGCCGGGTTCGCCGGAATTCGGGTATTTTTCGCCGTGAAACCAGGGGTTTCGTATCAGTCTTATCTGCCGGTTCGGATCGTTTACGCTAAGTTGATACGCTCCCGTGCCGACGGGGTGCCAGTCCAGGGTAAAATTGCGCTCCGTCATTCCAGGCTGATGGTAAAAGGCATCGACTTCAGGTGCGATCGGCGCAAAAAACGGCATGGCCAGCCAATACATGAACTGGGGATACTTGCCTTTAAGACGGATCCGGTAGGTATAGCGATCAACCACTTCTGCGCCTGCGAGTGGGTAACGGGTCAGGTCCAGATAAGCGTCCTCCGGTAACGATTGCGCCTGTTTTTCCAGCATGTCCGCATAATCCTTTAGCCCGACGATATATCCCGACATCAGCCCAAGAATCGGCGAATTTACTTGCGGCGACGCCAGCCGCTTGATTTCGTAAACATAATCCGCCGCGACCAGTTCGCGGGTTGAGGCATGATTGAAATCATTCCAGGATCGGGCTTCCCGGACGCGATCTCCGCGATAATAAGGCAATCCGCCCTTATCCTGCGCAAAAGCGGGATGCGGCTGGTAATAGATGCCGGGACGCACATGCAATTCGTAAACACTCTGGACAATTTGCTCGGGACGGGCATTATCCGGCAATGTTCGGCCAGTCGCATCGAGATAGATGACTTTCGGCATCGCCGTCAACGTAGCAGGGATCAGGGTATAAGGTCGCTTGAGATAATGATATTGCAGCGGCGGCTCGTAAATCTGCGCCAGAATCTCGATTTCATCCTCGCTGTACGATTGAGCCGGATCCAGGTGCTTGGGCCGCTCCACGAACGACAGGTATAACGTATTGGCATCGCGTTCGCTGGCCGGATAGGGATCGTTCCAGACGCTCTGCTTGCAGCCTGCAAGCAATAAAACTATTATCAGTATGCAAATTCGAATCATTATGCGAGTTTAACCCAGCACCCGGACTATGGGTATAATAGCCGTGCTATTTATTACAGACAATTCAGGAGAATATATGGGATTTCTACGCGACAAACGCATACTCATTACCGGTTTGATCAGCGATCGTTCGATCGCTTACGGTATTGCCCAGGCATGCCATCGCGAAGGCGCCACGCTGGCCTTCACTTATCAGGGCGATAAAATCAGAGAGCGCGTCGCCGCGCTGGCCGCGGAATTCGGCAGTAGTATCGTGCTTCCCTGCGATGTCGGCAGCGATGAAGAAATCCATCAATTATTCGTCGATCTGAACAAACACTGGGACAGCCTGGACGGCATCGTCCATGCCATCGCATTCGTTCCCAAAGCGGCATTAGCCGGCGATTATCTTGATTCCGTCACTCGCGAATACTTCCAGATCGCGCATGACATCAGTTCGTACAGTTTCGCTGCCCTGGCGAAAGCCGGACTGCCGATGATGCAGGGCCGCAACGCCGCGCTCGTTACTTTATCGTATCTGGGCGCGATCCGTTCTGTACCGGCTTACAACGTCATGGGACTCGCTAAAGCCAGCCTCGAGTCGAATGTCTATTACATGGCGCAGAGTCTTGGGCCTAAAGGAATACGCGTCAACGCAGTTTCGGCCGGGCCGATCAAGACGCTCGCGGCAAGCGGCATTACGGGATTCGCCAAGATACTCAATCATGTCGAAAAACACGCTCCCCTGCGCCGCAACGTAACCATTCTGGAAGTCGGCAATACGGCAGCTTTCCTGTTATCCGACTTGTCCAGCGGAATAACGGGCGAAGTCACTTATGTCGATGCAGGTTTCAATACGACGATGGGCGCCGATTTCGAGTAGCCTGTCCAGCATTCGCCCCGATACGGGGCGAACTGAGGCCGACAACACTACTTCCGTGCTGGCTGCTTCCGTGCTGGCGCCCGGTTATTGAGCCAGGTGTCCAAACGGTATATCCTTGATGACAATTTTAGCTTTAACCGAAAGCCCGGAAATATAATCGCTAAACGCCTGTTCTGTTTCGGTGTTGGCGATTTGAGTCTGCACCGCCTTGAGCTGCGCCGGATCGGGAGGCGACCCGGCAGTGACTTGCGTTATCCGCACCAGTACGTAATTGCCGGTTGCGTTCATAGCGCCGAAATAAGCGGGAAGTTTTTTTGCGTTAGCCGAAAAAATGCCCGTCACCAGAGCGGGATCGGTGTTTTGCAAATGGTCGCGACTGACCCACGTGAAACCGCCCCAATGAATCTGGGCCGGCTCTTTTCCTGCGTTTAACTGAGCCAGCATCGCTACGCCCTGCTTTTGAGCCATTACTTCCGCTTGCTGCAATTTCAGTCGTTGCACGATCGCGGCGCTCACTTCATTCATCGGCTGGACATAAGACGGCTTGTATTCAAGCAAGCGCGCAGAGACCAGCGTGTTCGGCGAAACTTCGATGGCATCGGTATTGCGCTTGTTTTTCAGAACGTCATTGGAAAACAGCGCCTGCAGCATTTTCGGCGAATTCAGTATCCCGCCGTTGCCGCCGGACAAGCTGATCCAGGGCGATGTTTGCAGCGGAACATGCAGCGCATCGGCAACCGGCTGCAATGACTGGGACTGCTCGAATACCTGATTGCTGAAGCGTTCCGCCACATCGGCAAACTGTTTGATCGCCTGTTGCTTTTGTAACTCGTCGGTAATTTCGCCGGCCACTGCATCGAGAGGGCGGACATGCGCAGGCCGGATCCCCGTCAACTGGATGACATGGTAGCCGTAATCGGTAGCGACAGGCCCTGCAATCTGGTTTTTCTGCATGCCGAAAACGGCATCGGCAAACGGCTTCACCATCGCCGTGCGGGCAAACCATCCTAAATCGCCGCCCTGGGCTGCTGAGCCCTTATCGTCCGAATATTGTTTTGCCAGCGCAGCAAAGGCGGCAGGATGCGCGCTTGCCTGCCGATACAGCTGTTCGGCGCGCTGTCTGGCCGCATCCCGTTGCTGAGCGCTGGCGCCGGCCGGAACAGCGATCAGTATATGACGGGCTTCGCGCTCCTCGGGCTCGCTGAATTTCGTCAGGTTCTGGTCGTAATACTGTTTGATCTCTGCTGGCGGTATGGAAATGCGTTTGGCCACATCGTTCAAAGACAACACTGCGTACTGGAAACGTCCTTGCGCCGGTATCGTATATTCTGTTTTATGCTTATCGTAGTAGGCTTTGATCTGTTGCGGGGTAATCGTTATCTGGGGCAAAAAAGACGAGGGGCTGATTTGATACTGACTGATTTCCCGACGTTGGGTCATGTCCGCCATGACCTGCCTCGCGACCTCCGCCGACGCTACGGCAGAGAGAGAAAACGGAGCGCGCATCTCGTCGATCAGGATTTCCTGTTGCGCGCGCTGTTCGAAGCCCGGAATGGTCATACCCTGCTGCTGCAGCATCTGTTTATAGCGGCTGGCCGAAAACTGGCCGTTTTCCTGAAATGCAGGAATACTCCCGATATACGATGCCAGTTGCGCTTTACTTACCACGAATCCTGCCTTGCGTGCGGCTTCGAGCAGCAAACGCTGCTTGATCATGCCGTTGAGCACGGAGATGCGTATTTTCGGCTCATCGAAAATTCGCGGATCGAAATTGGCTCCCATCGACGCGGCAAGAATCGCCCGCTGTTCCTTGAGCGCTTCTTCGTATGCGGTACGGCTGATTTTCGCGCCATTGACTATGGCAATCGTATCATCGCTGGCGCGGTGGCTAAAATACGAATCGATTCCAAACAAAGCGAACGGGACGATAATCAGAGCTAAAATCAGCTTGACAATCCAGCCTTGCGTACTTTCGCGTATCCAATCCAGCATTGACATTCACAATCTTAAAAAAGAAAGAAGGCGAACCGAAGTTCGCCCTTCGTGTTGGCGGAGTGGACGGGACTCGAACCCGCGACCCCCGGCGTGACAGGCCGGTATTCTAACCAACTGAACTACCACTCCGAAACCAGTCGATCTGGTGGGTGCTGAGGGGCTCGAACCCCCGACATTCGCCTTGTAAGGGCGACGCTCTACCAACTGAGCTAAGCACCCGGAAAGTGCGTCAGTTTACAGCATCTTTAAGGGTTTTGCCAGCA
Source organism: Burkholderiales bacterium (assembly GCA_035713285.1). Lineage (GTDB taxonomy): Bacteria > Pseudomonadota > Gammaproteobacteria > Burkholderiales > Sulfuriferulaceae > Sulfuriferula. The sequence continues at coordinate 8,770 of DASSZW010000056.1, read as the reverse complement.
CGGAATTTGGGAACTTTGGCAGCCTTGATTTTGATAGACTTGCCGGTTTGCGGATTTCGGCCGTCGCGTTCTGCGCGCTCGCCGATGTAAAAAGAACCAAAACCAACTAACGTTACCATTTCGCCTTTTTTTAATGCTTCGGTCACAGAAGATACTATTGCATCCAGTACTCGGCCCGCTGCTGCTTTTTTAATGTCGGCTGTTTCAGCAATAGCATCAATCAATTCAGATTTATTCACATGTATCCCCTTTTTAGTTTCCGCAGGAAAACCCTGCAATCGGCTTTATAACAAGCCGCAAAAACAAATGTCAAGCGAGCCGGCATGATTTAGCCAAAATAATTGCTTTTTGGCCAGGTTTAATGCTTGGTCGTGACCACCTCCGATGCAGCCGGTGGAATGGCAAGTACTTCTGCGGCAATTTCCGGCGTTTCCGCCAGCGGTTCTGGCACGCGCTCCAGCACCACTTTCAATACTTGATCTATCCATTTAACAGGCTGGATATCAAGTTTATTTTTAATATTATCGGGTATGTCGACCAAATCCCGCACGTTCTCTTCGGGAATCAATACTGTCTTGATTCCACCACGATGCGCCGCCAGCAATTTTTCCTTCAATCCGCCAATAGGCAACACTTCGCCCCGCAAAGTAATTTCACCCGTCATCGCAACATCGGCGCGTACCGGATTATCGGTCAGCACTGAAACCAGGGCGGTACAAATCGCAATACCCGCACTCGGCCCGTCTTTGGGCGTGGCTCCTTCCGGCAAATGGATATGGATATCGTTTTTCTGATAAAAATCCTGCGGAATACCCAAAGCCTTGGACCGGCTGCGAACGACCGACATTGCGGCCTGTATCGATTCCTGCATCACTTCGCCGAGCTTGCCGGTAGTGATCATTTTGCCTTTTCCGGGAACCAGCACGCTTTCAATAGTCAGCAATTCACCGCCGACTTCCGTCCAGGCCAAACCGGTCACCTGTCCGATCTGGTTATATTTTTCGGCAACGCCGTAATTAAACCGGCGCACTCCGAGGTATTTATCCAGATTGCGCGCGTTTACGGTAATCTTGGTCGCCTTGGTCGTTTTCGTCAAGAGCGCCTTGACCGCCTTGCGACAGATCTTGGCTATGTCCCGATCCAGATTGCGCACGCCCGCTTCCCGCGTATAGTAACGCACGATATCCCGCAATGCACTCTCCATGATCACGCATTCGTCCGGTTTCAGGCCGTTTGCCTTCATTTGCTTAGGCACGAGATAGCGTTCGGCGATACTGACTTTTTCGTCTTCGGTATAACCCGACAGGCGGATGATTTCCATTCTGTCCATCAGCGGTGCCGGGATATTCAGCGTATTCGCCGTCGCCACGAACATGACGTCGGACAAATCGAAATCGACTTCGATGTAATGGTCGGAGAAAGTATGGTTTTGCTCCGGATCCAGCACTTCCAGCAAGGCGGAAGACGGGTCGCCACGGTAATCTTGCCCTATCTTGTCCACTTCATCAAGCAGAAATAAAGGATTGCGCACGCCGACCTTGCTCATGCTCTGCAATATTTTGCCGGGCATGGAGCCGATATACGTCCGGCGGTGTCCGCGTATCTCGGATTCGTCGCGCATCCCGCCCAACGCCATGCGCACGAATTTGCGGTTGGTTGCTTTGGCGATAGACTGACCCAGCGAGGTCTTGCCGACGCCCGGAGGCCCGACCAGACACAGGATAGGCCCTTTGAGCTTCTCTACGCGCTGCTGTACGGCCAGATATTCGACGATCCGTTCCTTGACCTTTTCCAGGCCGTAATGATCTTCGTCGAGAATTTTTTCCGCTTTCACCAGATCGCGGCTGATCTTGGTTTTTTTACGCCACGGCAACGCCAGCAAAGCCTCGATATAAGTACGGACAACGGTGGCTTCGGCGGACATCGGCGACATCATTTTGAGCTTTTTCATTTCCGCTTCGGCTTTCGCCTCGGCGTCTTTACTCATCTTCGCTTCCTTGATCCGCTTTTCCAGCTCTTCGAGTTCTACGCCTTCCTCGCCGTCGCCCAGTTCTTTCTGGATCGCCTTGACCTGCTCGTTCAGATAATAATCGCGCTGGCTTTTTTCCATTTGCCGTTTCACGCGGCCGCGTATGCGTTTTTCAACCTGCAGGATATCGATTTCACCTTCGAGCAGGCTCATCAAATGCTCGAGCCGTTCCTGGACCGGAAACATTTCCAGCACATCCTGCTTTTGTTCGAGCTTGAGCGGCAAATGCGCTGCAATGGTATCCGCCAGGCGCCCGGCTTCGTCGATACCAACCAGCGACGTCAGGATTTCAGGAGGAATTTTCTTGTTGAGTTTGACATACTGGTCGAATTGCGCGACCAGAGCCCGACGCGTGGCCTCCGCTTCTTTGTCGGCCACGCTGTCGTCGGAGGGAACCAGTTCCACCGTACCGACGAAATGGCTATCGACATCGGCGTATTCGCGGACGATAGCGCGCTGATTTCCTTCCACCAGCACTTTTACGGTGCCGTCGGGCAGTTTCAGCATTTGCAAAATGGTGGCTACACTTCCTATGCGATACAAATCCTCGGGAGACGGATCGTCTTTCGAAGCGGATTTTTGCGCAGACAGCAATATGCTCTTGCCCGCTTCCATGGCTATTTCGAGCGCTTTTATCGATTTCGCCCGGCCAACAAAAAGAGGGATCACCATATGCGGAAATACGACGACATCACGTAACGGCAGTAAAGGGAGCGTAAGATTTTCGGCGTTATGTTGTAGTGCCATGATTGAGTACCCTTTATCAGAATTAAACGACTAAGAACACATATACAGGCAACTTTTGTAAATTCAAGATACGCTGTAAACGCAATCTGCAAATTCCTGAATCTGCATGGACTATTTCAGAGCATGCAGAACCGGTCGCCAGCCTGTTCTGCACCCTTATGCCTCGGCTTTGTCTCTATTATGAAGCCAGCTTTGCCTGATCGGCATAAATCATCATCGGTTTGGCCGTGCCGTTGATTACGTTCTCGTCGACGACGACTTTGCTTACGTTTTCCATCGACGGCAAATCAAACATGGTATCGAGCAGCGCATGTTCGATAATCGAACGCAGGCCGCGAGCTCCGGTTTTGCGTGCCAGGGCACGCTTGGCAATTGCCACCAGCGCATCCGGCCGAAATTCCAGCTCGGCGCCTTCCATGTCGAACAGTTTGGCATACTGTTTGGTCAGCGCATTTTTCGGCTCGGTCAGAATGGTCATCAAAGCCGTTTCATCCAGTTCTTCCAGGGTGGCGATAACCGGCAACCGCCCGATCAGTTCGGGTATCAGCCCGAATTTGATCAAATCTTCCGGCTCAACTTCCTGCAGCAAAGCGGAAATATCCTTGCTGTTATCTTTACTCTTCACTTCGGCACTGAAACCGATGCCGCCTTTGCTCGACCGGTTCTGTATTACCCGCTCCAGGCCGGCGAAGGCGCCGCCGCAAATGAAGAGTATATTGGTCGTGTCGACCTGCACAAACTCCTGGTTCGGATGCTTGCGCCCGCCTTGCGGCGGTATCGACGCGGTCGTACCTTCTATCAGCTTGAGCAAGGCCTGCTGTACGCCTTCGCCGGAAACGTCGCGAGTAATCGACGGATTATCGGATTTGCGCGAGATCTTATCGATTTCGTCGATATAAACGATGCCGCTTTTAGCTTTTTCGACATCATAATCACATTTCTGCAGCAATTTCTGAATTATATTTTCTACGTCTTCGCCGACATAGCCTGCTTCGGTCAGCGTCGTCGCATCAGCCATTACAAACGGCACATCGAGCAATCGCGCAAGCGTCTGCGCCAGCAGGGTTTTGCCGGAACCGGTAGGACCGATCAGGAGAATATTGCTCTTGGCCAGCTCGATCTCGCTTTTTCCGCCCGAATGACGCAAACGCTTATAATGATTATAGACGGCGACCGCAAGGATGCGTTTGGCCTTATCCTGCCCGATCACGTAATCGTTCAGGATCACCTGTATCTGATGCGGCGTAGGCAAGTCGGACTTGTCCGTCTTGCCCAATTTGTCCTGCTGGATTTCTTCGCGAATAATATCGGTACACAAATCCACGCATTCGTCGCAAATGAAAACGGAAGGTCCGGCAATCAGTTTCCGTACTTCATGCTGACTCTTACCGCAGAAAGAGCAGTGCAACAATTTTTCGCCGCTATTTTTGTCCGACATGGCAATTCCCTCCGTTTAATGCTTACAAATTCTGTTAAGCCGCCGCTTCATTGCGATTGCTGAGCACCTTGTCGATCAGGCCGTAGGCAACCGCTTCTTCGGCGCCCATGAAATTGTCGCGGTCGGTGTCTTTTTCCAGCGTGGCGAGCGTCTGGCCGGTATGCAAAGCCATCATGCCGTTCAAGCGTTCGCGCAAATAGAGGATTTCCTTCGCGTGAATGGCGATATCCGATGCCTGCCCCTGAAACCCGCCCAGCGGCTGGTGTATCATAATGCGCGCATTCGGCAACGCGAAACGCTTCCCTTTGGTACCGGCAGTCAGCAGAAATGCGCCCATGCTCGCTGCCTGCCCCATGCACAAAGTGCTTACGTCGGGTTTTATAAATTGCATCGTGTCATAAATGGACATGCCGGCAGACACCGACCCGCCGGGAGAATTGATATATAAATGTATGTCTTTATCGGGATTTTCGGATTCCAGGAACAATAATTGCGCCACCACGATGTTGGCGGACTGTTCGTTGACGGGTCCGATCAAGAATACCAGCCGCTCCTTGAGCAACCTGGAATAAATATCGTAGGCACGCTCTCCCCGCCCGCTTTGTTCGACCACCATCGGCACCAGACCGAGCGATTGCGGATCCCAGTTGTTATTGGTCATCATTGTTTATGCCTTTCCCATCAATTCGTCAAAAGCGAGCGGCTTATCATTTACTTTGGCCTGGCTCAAAACCCAATTTACCACATTATCTTCCAGTACCAATGAAGTTATTTCCTGCATTTTTTCCGGTGTTTTGCGATACCAGTCAATTACATCCTGAGTATCCTCGTAACTTTGAGCGAGATCTTCTATCATCGCCGACACCGCTTCGGGCTGGGCGGACAATTGCTTAGTTTGTACTATTTCCGCCAAAATCAAGCCCAGAGCAACGCGTTTTTGCGCGCGCTGCTCGAACAGCTCGGTTGGCATGGGAATCTTAGCAATATCCATGCCGCGTTCCTGCATTTCGTTGCGCGCCTGCTCCATCAAACGCTGCATTTCGGTTTGCACCAGCGCCTTGGGCGTTTCCACCTGAGTCGTCGTCAATAATGCCTGCATGACCTGGTCCTTGATTTGCGCCTGGATCCGGTTTTTTACTTCGCGTTCCAGATTGGCCTTGATCTCGGCGCGCATTTTAGAAACATCGCCGTCTTCTATGCCAAGGTTTCTGGCAAATTCTTCATCGACCGGAGGCAATTTCGGCGCCGCCACGTCGCTGATTTCCACCTCGAACTGAGCTGTTTTTCCTGCCAGCGCTGCGGCTTGATAATCTTCCGGAAACGTAACGTCGAACTGCTTGCAATCGCCCGCTTTGACATCCAGCAACGCAGCTTCGAATTCGGGCAAAGTACGGCCTTCGCCCAGGACGACACGAAAGCCCTGCGCCTCTCCGCCGGCAAATATTTCTCCATCGGTCTTGCCTGTATAATTCATCGTTACCAGATCTCCCTGGCGTGCGGCCCGATCTATCGAATCGTACTGTACGCGTTGCTTGACCAGCACCTCGATGGTTTTATCGACCTGAGCATCGCCGACTTCCACCGAAGGCCGGTCGATTTCAGCATTACTGAGGTCGCCCAGCTTGATAGTCGGATAGACTTCGAATACGGCATAAAATTCAAATAATTCTTGATTGGCCGCGTCGGCTTTCGGTTCGATACGCGGCATGCCGGCCACTTTAAGCTGGTGAGCCTGAACCGCGGAGGAAAAAGCACGCTCCACCGCCGTTCCCAGTACCTCCTGATGCACTTCGCCGCCGTATTTTTTAGCGACTACCGACATCGGGACCTTCCCGCTACGGAAAACGTCGATACGGGCTGTGCGAGCAATTTGCCGCAGACGGTTGGCGACTTCCGATTCAATCGTCCGCAATTCTACGGCGAGATTGATACGGCGTTCCAGGGCACTGAGTTGTTCGATTTGAGCGTGTTGCATGAATTATCCTTGATCTGAGTGGATAGACTATGAAAAGCGTGCCGGACGGCATGCATTAATTAAGCATAACATTTGATTTAATAATCGATGCATTAAACGCAGAACGGCCTTCTTTGGCAAACCTGATAAAGTCGACCGATAGGCGGACATAAACTGTTTTTAAGAAAGGCGACCGCGGTATCCCGGCAATTGTCCGTATGGGCGCAAAATGCGGGCATCCCTTATTACGGCAGTTAACATACTGTGTTATAATGACTTTCCTGTATTCAAAAAAGCGATTTCCGAGGGGATTTTGAAAAATCCGCCTGCCAAATTCGGATAAAGCATACCATGAATCAGAGCAAAAAAATTATTTATACGGTATCGGTCCGATTTTTCCTGCATAAATTTTACGTGTTGGTTTGGCATGAAGGTTTGCAAGCATAAACATGATCCGGGTCAACCATTTTCTTACGATCCCCTCGCATGAATTGGAGGAAATTTTTGTACGCGCATCGGGACCCGGCGGACAGAATGTCAACAAAGTATCCACCGCCGTCCAGCTGCGGTTCGATATCGCGCATACGCGTTCCCTTTCCGATACGATAAGACACCGCCTGATCGCCCTGGCCGGGCGGCGGATCAATCAGGATGGAATACTCATTATCGATGCGCAGCGTTTCCGCACTCAGGCCCGGAATCGAGCCGATGCCAGGATGCGCCTGGCCGATCTGATCCGTAGCGCCCTCGTATCGCCCGTTCAAAGGCTGCCCACCAAACCCACGCATGCATCTCGACAACGCCGTCTTGCGAGCAAACAGCGGCGCAGCGACACCAAAAAACAGCGACGGGTTCCGGCCGCCGAATAGCCGCCGTTATTCCGGCGGCAACCTGCCCGCTTCCAGCAACGCATCGTATACGATTTCAACGCCGCGGCTGAACGCAGGCATTCCGCCTACGATCGCCGCCGTTTCGCAAATTCCGTATAATTCACCCGGTTCTGCACCCGCTTTCAAGGCGCCGCGTACATGCAGCCTGGCAGGATCGGTATGGCCGAGGGCCAATAGCATCGCAAAGTGGATGAGTTGCTGCGTTTTGCGGTCCAGCGGATTATGGTGAATCAGCGACTCTCTCAAGGCCTCAATCGCATCGATCGACGCTTCCTTACCGCACAACGCCGCCAGAGCGCTACGCTTTTTTACGTTATCGGGAACAAAACCCAGCAATTCGCGATAGCGTTGCTCTACCGATGTATCGCTCATCCGAGCAGTTTGCCGGTTTCCGGCCATTCCATGTATTCGGGCGCAATCAGGCCCAACTGGCGCATCAAGAGATCGATCTGGCCCAGATGATAGGCATGGTGGCCCAGAATCGACCATAAAAAACCGATACCGGTATAACGGCGGCCGGTAAACAGTATTTCCTTTTCCAGCACCACCGGCGTCAAAGCCTGCAATTTATCGAGGTTGCCGGCATGCGCGGTTTTATACGCATCAATCAGCCAGGGACCTGCGGCAGCCTCCTGCGCCGTGCCGGCACTGCCGGGCAAGGGCATCGCACTGCCGGACGCCAGTGGCGCTATTTGGCCCAGCCAGTGACTTTCCGCATTCATCAAATGTCGCGTTAGCGCCCCGATGGTGATTTTGTTGACCCTGGAGCCCAGAAACAAAGCGTCGGAATCTTTGGGAATCGCGCTCCAGTGCGCATCGTCAAGCATTGCCAGATAATCAAACGTATGAACAACCTCCTGGTTGAACAATGAAATAAATCGCTCCAATTCGTTCATCGACTACCTCGCTGAAATATAAGCATAAATTATTTTACCAGTATTGCGACCGTCTTCCCGTTAGACGGCGCACACTTCCATCATAAGCGCAGCCGGTACCGGGTCAATCAGCGTCCGCGGCTGCAATCTGAAATTCTCCGCGCCAGACGCCTCGTTTGTAATCGATAAACAATTGCCTGGGAACGAAAGCCGCTGGTTTTTTCAAGGGAAAGTCCTGTAGCGGCACTCCGCTGTCCAATACGTCGCTCACCAGGCAAACCTTGGTCGTGACCGGACGGAAGCGAATTTTAAGCTTGGGAGTAACTGAAACGTAATTGACCGGATCCGCATCCGGCTTAAACCGAACCGCCTTGCGAATAAGGCAGCTGAACAATAATTCCATTTCGACCAGAAGCGGTTTTTGCAGCGTATTCATCGCATTGTCGGCGGCAGCGGTCGATTCAACCCGAACTTTTTTACCCAAAATTTCTACGATTGTTATCATGGATATTCTTTCTTGTTATCGACATTATAAATATAACGCACTTTAGCGATCCTGCGGCATTAACCTCGCCGATTCGAGCGAAATCCTGTTTTCAGGGTTTCTGACGCAAAAATTTTCACGCCGACGCTCTATTGAATTCAAGTTAACGATATAGTTAAAATTTTCCTCACGATTATCCCTTTGCCATAAATTAAGACGTTACCGCCTTCCGGCTTACGCTTAAAAACCGCTCGGCTGACCGGAATCGTTTTATGTATTTATAGCGGATACCAAGCAAGCCCGACGCTGCAAAGGCTGATCGGGAAGGATCGGGCTTCCGCCCAGACCTTGGC
>DASSZW010000055.1:0-5379 GCA_035713285.1 Burkholderiales bacterium | reverse complement strand
GAAATTCGTGTGAGATAAAAACAAAATGCCGCAAGAAACGCTTCTTGCGGCCTACTCGATCACGAAATACGGCACCGATTTAGTCGCCTTTGGTAGCGACAACCTTACGACCCCGATAAAATCCGTTAGGACTTATATGGTGGCGCAGATGGACTTCGCCGGTGGTCGGCTCGATCGCCAGCGGCGGGTTGGTCAGGAAATCGTGGGCGCGATGCATGCCGCGCTTGGAAGGGGATTTTTTATTCTGCTGAACAGCCATTTTACTACTCCAATCAAAAAGTATCGTTACCGCGCAATCATCGCACAGGCCATTAGTTAGGAAGTCAATATTGACTTACTTAACTGCACAGGCCGGTTACTTCGACCTGCCAAATCCGACCTAAACAGAAATGACAAAACTCCGTTATTATATAACGAAATTGCCTGACATGGACGACGCACGACATCGAATCGAACAATTCCCGTCCGTCCGACCCATCCAAAAACAGATCCGTCGGCTCCGACGATGAGCGGGTTTTCGTATCAGCCCGAAGCTTCAAGGCTGTCGCGAGATAAGGCGAGCATGATATAATTTAAAACTTATATTGTCAAAAAAGAAGGTTTGGGGCGCGTGATCAGGAAAATTCTTATAGCTAACCGGGGCGAAATCGCCGTACGCATCGTACGCGCTTGCGCGGAACTCGGCATTACGTCGGTCGCCATTTATACCGATGCGGATCGCCATGCGCTGCACGTCAAAAAAGCAGACGAATCCTATAATATCGGCTCCGATCCGGTGCAAGGCTATTTAAACGCCCATAATATCGTCAATCTGGCCGTGGCCAGCGGTTGCGATGCTTTGCATCCCGGCTACGGATTCCTCTCAGAAAATCCCAATCTGGCCGAAATTTGCGCACGCCGCGGCATCCGTTTTATCGGTCCGGACGCCAAGGTCATACGTCGGATGGGGGATAAAATCGAAGCCCGCAAAGCCATGATCAAAGCGGGTATTCCGGTTATTCCCGGCAGCGAACACAATCTGGAAAACCTCGAGAAAGCCCGCGCCCTCGCCGAAAAAATAGGTTATCCGGTCATGCTCAAAGCCACCAACGGCGGCGGCGGCCGTGGAATCCGTCGCTGCGACTCGGAAACCGAGCTGCTAAAGAACTACGACCGGGTGGTATCGGAGGCGAGCAAAGCGTTCGGCAAGCCGGAAATATTCCTGGAAAAATGCGTCATCAACCCGAAACATATCGAAGTCCAGATCCTGGCCGACAATCAGGGCAACGCGATCCATCTGTTCGAACGTGACTGCTCTATCCAGCGCCGCAACCAGAAACTGATAGAAATCGCCCCCTCGCCGCAATTGACCGAAGCACAGCGCCAATATATCGGCAAGCTCGCGGTCAATGCCGCCAAAGCGGTAAAATACGTCAATGCCGGTACGGTCGAATTCCTGCTCGACGAAAATAACCAGTTTTATTTCATGGAAATGAACACCCGTCTTCAAGTAGAACATACGATTACCGAAGCGATCACCGGCGTCGATATCGTACAGGAGCAAATCCGGGTCGCCAGCGGTTTACCGTTGCAATATAAGCAGGAAGAGATACAATACCGCGGCTACGCCATGGAATTTCGCATCAATGCCGAAGACCCTAAAAACGGGTTTCTGCCCAGTTTCGGCCGGATTACCCGCTATTATGCGCCCGGCGGTCCCGGCGTTCGCACGGATGCCGCCATGTATACCGGTTACGTTATTCCGCCTTATTACGATTCCATGTGCGCCAAACTGACGGTATGGAATCTGACCTGGGACAGCGTCATCGACCGAAGCCGTCGGGCTTTGAACGATATGACAGTATACGGCGTCAAAACGACTATTCCGTATTATCTGGAAATTCTGAGCAATGAGGATTTCTGCAGCGGACACTTCGATACGTCATTCGTCGAAACCCATGCCGACCTGATAAACTATAACGTTGGCCAGCCGCCGGAAATGCTCGCTGCAGCCATTGCAGCAGCGATCGCCGCCCATAACGGATTGTAATCTGGTTTCGCCCTTAGCTTAATTTTTAGACTGTATCGATTATGCCAAACGTATTTATTACCGACCTAGTGCTGCGTGACGGCCATCAATCCCTGATCGCAACACGCATGCGCACCGAACATATGCTTCCCATTTGCGCCAAACTCGACAATATCGGGTTTTGGTCGCTGGAAGCCTGGGGTGGCGCCACTTTCGACGCATGCGTGCGTTTTCTCAAGGAAGATCCGTGGGAAAGACTGGCCAGGCTGCGCAAAGCACTGCCAAATACGCCTATCCAGATGCTGCTGCGCGGACAGAATCTGCTCGGCTACCGGCATTATGCGGACGATGTGGTCCGCGCATTCATACAAAAATCGGCCGATAACGGCGTAGATGTGTTCCGCGTCTTCGACGCCATGAACGATCTGCGCAATATGCGCGTGTCTATCGAAGCCATCAAAAAAGCCGGCAAACACGCTCAGGGCGCGATTGCTTATACAACCAGCCCGGTGCACGATATCCCCCATTTCGTCGCGCTCGCGCAGGGCTTTGCCGAACTGGGCTGCGACACCATCGCGATCAAGGACATGGCCGGCCTGCTGACACCGAGCGTCGCCTACGATCTGGTGAAAAACATACGCGCCGCCACCGGCCTGCCCGTGCACAACCACAGCCACGCGACGTCCGGCCTGGCCAGCATGGCGCATCTCAAAGCGATCGAAGCCGGGGCTACCGTTATCGACACCTGCATCTCGGCGTTTTCCGAAGGCTCCAGCCATCCCACTACCGAAACAATGGTCGCAGCGCTTGCCAATACCGAATACGACACCGGCATCAAACTCGGCGATCTGGAAGAAATCGCCGCGTATTTCCGCGAAGTCAGGAAACTCTATTGGCAGTTCGAGAGCAACTTTACCGGCGTAGATCCGCGCGTGCTGATCAGCCAGGTCCCGGGCGGGATGATTTCCAACCTCACCAACCAGCTCAAGGAACAAGGCTCGCTGAGCCGGATGGACGAAGTCCTCGCGGAAATTCCCCTGGTGCGCGAAGACCTCGGCTTCCCTCCGCTGGTGACGCCTACCTCGCAGATTGTCGGCAGCCAGGCGGTGATCAACGTACTGACCGGCGATCGCTACAAAACCATTACCAATGAGGTCAAGCTGTATCTGCAGGGCCGCTACGGCGAAGCGCCCGGTCCTATCAATCAAACCGTGCGCGAACTGGCGATAGGCGACCAGGAAATCATTCACTGCCGTCCCGCCGACCTGATTCCCGACGAGATGGAAAAACTCAAGAGCGAAATCGAAGGCGTCGCCAAATCTGAGGAAGACGTCCTGACTTACGCGATGTTTCCGGATCTAGGGCAAACTTTCCTGCAGGAACGCAACGCCAACACACTTGCGCCGGAAGTTCTGCTGCCTGTCAGCGAACAGAATAGCAATTCATCGACGCGTTTCGCCGCCGACGAATTCCACATCACCTTGCACGGCGAAACCTATCACATACGGCTGACCGGCACCGGCCACGGCTCGCAAACCGAACGCCCCTATTACGTTTCGGTCGACGGCGTGACCGAAGAAGTATTCGTCGAGTCGCTCAACGAAATCGAAGTCAGTTCCGACAGCGCCACGCCTAACGGAAAAGCCAAACCTCCCGGCAAGCCAAGCAATAGCGGGCGCCCGCGCCCTACTCATCGCGGTCATGTGACGACCGCCATGCCGGGCAATATCGTGGATGTTCTGATACGCACCGGGCAAAAGGTCAATGCCGGCGATCCCGTACTGGTCATAGAAGCCATGAAAATGGAAAACGAGATTCAGGCATCGATATCCGGCACCATCATCAATCTGTTTGTTGCCAAAGGCGATTCGGTAACGCCCGACCAGGCCCTGCTGGAAATTCAGCCGGAGTAAACGCATGGCGGCAGCGCATCTCGTACTCGCGTCGACTTCAACCTATCGGCGCGAATTGCTGAACAAATTGCGCGTACCGTTTACCGTGGTCGCTCCGCGCGTTGATGAAACGCCGCTTTCCGGCGAAACGCCGGATGCGGCGGCCTTGCGCTTGTCCGCGCTCAAAGCGCGAGCACCGGCAGCCGAATTCCCCGACGCGCTCATTATCGGCTCCGACCAGATAGCCAGCCTGAACGGCAATCACATCGGCAAACCCGGCAACCATCACTCCGCGGTCGCGCAACTGCGCCGCATGAGCGGAAAGGAGCTCGTATTCCATACCGCGCTAAGCCTGTACAACAGCCGCACCGGCAACCTGCAATCCTGCATCGTCCCGACGACGGTAAAAATACGGCATTTGACCGATGCTCAAATCGAGCATTACCTGCTCAAGGATCAACCCTACGACTGCGCCGGCAGCGCGCGTTCCGAGGGATTGGGCATCGCCCTCATGAGCAGCATGTCGGGCGAAGATCCCAATGCGCTGGTCGGTTTGCCGCTCATCGCATTGACCGCCATGCTATTCGATGAAGGCTGGGACGTGCTGACCCTTTGACGTCCGGATCCATTCGCTCCGGCAGTATCGCCTGTGAGTGAAGCACGCAAAAAAAACGGCGTACTGCGATACTTCGGCACGCCATGCATTCGTGCTGAATACATCAAGGATTGATGCGGGAAATTTTCGTTCCTTCGATGCTCAGGCTGGCCATGAGACCTTCCTGGTCAAAAATGACCGCATAGGCATCATCCTTCAAGGTCGTCGACGACAGATTCTTGGCGACTCCCTTGTTGAGGACGACTACCGTTGGTCCGACGCCGATTTCCCAGCCTTTTGTCTTCTTCAGGTAATTGACCGCCCTGTCGTTCATGAGAAATACGACATAGCTGTATGATTGTACGCCGGCCTGCCAGCCCCACGATGCGGAAACCGAATTATAGTAGCCGTCTACCCTGGAACCCTGGAACAGCACGCCTTCGCCATAACTTCCGCCGAACACCAGCCCGGCCCGATATATTTTGGGAAATACGAGTATTTCCTTGGCTTTTTTTGAAATATCCCTGGCGACCGGATTGGACTTGTACAATACTTTCAGCGCCTGATCGGCCTCTTTATTCAAATCTTCCTTGGTCGCCGCCCCCGCTTGAGCGCTCATGGTGCCTAACAGAAATGTTGCAACGGCAACCAGCATATAATTGTATATATTGTATTTCATACTGTTCCTCCTCATGAATTTACTGATATCCGTTAGGAATAGTGGCCCGATATACCTGTCATTTCCGTGCGTTACCGAACATTGACTTTCAAAACCGGTACCGATAGTAAATTTAAAGGTTCAGGAAAGCGGCGTGTTTTCCGACAATTCGATCGACTCGAGCGGCTTGCCTACAGCAAATCCTTGCGCATAATCGATTTCCATG
>DASSZW010000054.1:0-8476 GCA_035713285.1 Burkholderiales bacterium | reverse complement strand
AAATCAATACTGGCGCTACCATGGGATTGGCTGGCAACGTGAACCCGATTCCTGTTGTGACGGTTGGTGTTTCCAAAAATCCGGTGACAGGCGTTTATACTTTTTCCGTTTCTTCGGATACTCCGTTGAATTAAGCCGGATAGTTGCAAGGTGGCGTCAATGTCAGGCTTAATTCCGATATCAGAATGAAACGAGGTCACGTCTCCAACACTTATTGGTTTTCCTATCGGGATTCGCGTGTGTTTGTAATAAGCTTAAATTTAAAATTGTCTTCTGCTTGTTAGAAAATAGTGGATTGTGAGACGTGCCTCCGATTTTCCTGCTTATTTGCCGAAAAGGTCCGAGTGTGTGCCGGTACGGTCGAAGTGTACCGTTTCATCGTCTGCGCGATAAATTAAAAGCCAATCTGGTTCGATATGAAGATCGCGCCTGGTTTTCCAGTCGCCTTTTAGCGGATGGTCTCCCAACTCGCGCGGTAATGGCAGTCCAGCCAGAAGCAGGCCCATAATGTCGCGTAGCTTGTTCATATCCTTGCCGCGTTTTTCTGCCAGCTTTACGTCGTGCTTAAATTGACCGGAGTAGCTCGGAGTCCGCATCAAATACCTAACTGCTTGAACAAGTCTGCCGCATTGGAAGCGCCAAATATGTCTTCTCCTCTGTCACTCTTGCGCAGAGTCTCAGCGGTCAAAGCGTTGGGTGTTTCGCTGTCCGCAATGTAGAGCCGCATCAGATCGCGGATAATCTGAGCAGCAGGACGATGGCGGTCGGCGGCAGCAGCCATAAACCGATCGCGCAGTTCCGGCTCCATTTTGATCGACATTTGCACATCTTTAGTCATGTTGTCTTCGTTTAGTTAAATGAGAAGTTTTGATATTAACAGATATTCATTGGGTATCCAATAAGGATTGATCAGATGGTTTTAAGCTATCCTTAAGTCAGGATGGATATACAGTTTTAATTTGTCCAGTTGTCTTTTCCAGATTAAACCAGTTTCTGCTTGACTTGGAGTACGCTCGAAGTTTTATAGTATGCGGGTCGTGACAAAAAAGGGTAGTTATGAAGATCGGGGAATTGACGAAACGTAGCGGGCTGTCGGCGCATACGCTTCGGTATTATGAACGGATAGGCTTGCTGCCGCCTGCTGCCCGCGATGTGTCGGGCAATCGCGATTATGACGAATCGATTCTGCGCTGGATAGAATTTCTCGGCCGGCTGAAAGCGACTGACATGCCGATTCGCAATAGGCTGCGCTATGCCGAATTGCGGGCGTGCGGCGAAAGCACGGCGATCGAGCGCCGCGAATTGCTCGCAGCGCATCGCGATGGCGTCCGGACGCGTATCGCCGAATTGCAGGCCGGCCTTCAAATTCTCGACGCCAAGATTGCCGCTTATGGCTAAGCGGTTTAATTATATCGTTTAAAGGGCTTGTGAAATGGAATCGGAACGTTACATTCGCGGCATGGAAAAGCTGCGCGAAGTAGATGGTCATGCAGGCGAACTCGTTATCGAGGCGCTCAAAGATATCGCTCCCGATCTGGGCCGTTACATATTCGAATTCGGTTTCGGGGATATTTATTCTCGCGGCATTCTGACGCTCAAGGAACGCGAGATCGCGACTGTCGCGGCATTAGCAGCACTGGGCAATGCGCAGCCGCAGCTCAAGGTTCATATTCACGGCGCGCTGAACGTCGGCTGTACCCGGCAGGAAGTGGTGGAAATCATGATCCAGATGGCTGTTTATGCCGGGTTTCCCGCCGCGCTGAACGGCGTCTTTGCCGCTAAAGAGGTGTTCGCCGAGCGTGACAGCGCGGGACAGGAAAATTGACTGGCGCTCACCCGTTAGCCGAAACGGGTTGCGTTTGAAACCGAATCTCACCTGCAATCCCGGATTGTTTTAAAAACTCGGAAGCCCGGGCTCGTCATGGGCGACCATGGCGATGCATTCCACTTCGATCAGCCAGTCCGGCCGACATACTGCGCCTTGCACGATCAAGATGGGCAGATCCGGGAAGCGGGCGGACAAATACTGTCTGACGCTCGCATAATCCGTCGGGTCGCGCAGGTAGACGAGCAGGTGCATCATGTCGTCCAGGCCGGCAGCGCCGGCGCGCAACAGCGCATCGACGTTGGTCAGGGCAAGTTCCAGTTGCTTGAGCACGTCGCCGGGGTGCACGACGCGTCCGGCGGTGTCGATGCTGGCGGTGCCTGAAATGAAATGGTGCGCGCGGTCGGCGTACGCGATACGCGTGCCGCGCTCGAACGTCACGTTGTAGTCTTTGGTCGCGCACAGATGATCGAAGTCGTTGAGAAAGGACATCTGTTGCGGCGCCATGCCGAGGACGGAATAGGCGTCCATCATGACCAGATCGGAGCGGTGCGCGCACGCGCCCTCGATACCGGTGCTGGCGATATAATGCGTGTCGGCGGTCAAGCCCTGTTCTTCGAACAGTTCGGTGCGGCTGTCGACCATGCCCTGATAAAAGACATCGACGTTTCTGAGATAAATCCAGGTGCGGATGCAATGATCGCGTAATGTGCCGCCCAGTTCTGACAAGGTGTCGATCAGGCCGGTGAACGCCTGTCTGGTTTGCTCCGTGACCGGCGGAGGCGAAGAATCGCTCGCGCCGGTGCAAAGTCGGGTGCTCCAGAGATGGCCCAGGCCGTTTTTCTCGATGACGACATGCTGCGGGCTGATGCGTTGTTTCACAAAAGATCCCGGGCTTTCGATATGGTACGCCAGTAAGGCGATTTTTGCGCCGGACAGCGGCGGTTGCTGCACGATGGAGACTGCCACGGGGTCGCCCGGCGTTTCGGCGACGAGCATGCTTTTGTGCACGAGATCGGCCTGATTGAGCACGTCGCTGAGGAAGATGCGGCGGAATACCGCGGATTGCGGGCTCAGTCCCAGCGATTCGACTGCCTGGGCGTAACGCCGCTGCACGATTTCCAGCTGGTCGCTGAATGCGAGTCCGGCGGCCGCTTCCACCGAAATGAAATGTTCGTTTCCCGCATTGGCGCCGGAAAAGCTTTTTCTGGCGATCCCTGCCGCGATCGGAGCGTCGAGGTGAATGACGGTTTGCATGTTGAGATTATTCATGGCGTGGGCTTATACGGTAATGGGTCGGTCCGGAAACGAAAGCTGGTCGCGGTCGCGCCAGCTCGGGTGGACATAATTAATTTCCATCAGGCGGCGAACGCCTTTGATCGGTCTTGGGTTGAAACCGTGCCAGGTGTCCGGCCCGGCGACGAAGATGACGGCCGAATTGAACTCCGCCGAACTGCGGCCGACCCAGCGAAGTTCCGTGTCATAGATGTCGGTGCCCCAGTCTTTGGCTTCCGGACCGGTGCAGAGATACAGCACCATGGAGAACAGTTTTTCCGGGACGTCGCGGTGCGGTTCCAGCCACGCGCCGTCGGTATCCTGGATATATTCCATCCGCAGATAGCTACCGTCTACGTCGATTGCGCAGGTCTGCGCAAACAGGCGAGCGATTTCCGGGCGCTGCATGGCTTCGGCGAATACGGCGCAAACCGGGAATTGCGACTGCAGTTCGGGGGTGAAAAAAGTGCGCTTGCCGTTGTCGAGATCGCGTACGCCGCCGCAATCGGCAATGAACGGCGGCACGATAGGCAGGATCAGTACGGCGGCGGCAAGACTTTCCGGCAGCACGTCGTATAACTGCCAGTGGCGATAGGGAACATCGTCGCGCTGCGCCGCGCTCAAGGCTCGGCTGAAATGCTCGATTACTTCTGCTGCATCGGGGATTTTAGGAAAGGTCATGTCTGTAGTGCCGGTTTAATGAATTAGTGACGAGTATTATTTAATGAGTTAATTGCTAGCGCGGTGCCCATTCGATTATTTTGCGCAATACCGGCACGGATTTGGCGAATGCGCTGATACTGTGGCGCAGATATTCGCGGTTTACATACGATTCGGAATCGACGTAGCATAGCTGCAAACTCATGCGCTGGCCTTTTTGCGGCAAAAAGCCGTGCCAGGAATGATCGCCGACGCGGAACATAAGCATGCGGCCGAATTCCGGGGCGAATTCGAAGGCGACGTCTTCGCGGTCGGCACTCCGTAAAACCCGGAGGCGACCGCGTTCATAAGGCCATTCGCGGGTGAAGCCGAGCAGGACGGTAATGATCTTGTGTCTGGAATCGGTATGCGCATAGCCCTCGTTATAATGTCCCGTCGTATTGCCCATCATGACGATCACCGGAGGAGACGCGCTCAGGTCGGTGTCGAATTTCTGTTCGACGATCCGGCGGAAGCGCACGCTGAGCAAATCGTTTATTGCAGCGCCGAAATGCGGGCCGTAACGCAGGCTCGGCAACCCGTAACTGCCTCGGTCGGGAATGCGGGAAGCGTCGGCTAATACATCTTCCTTGAAATTGGCGCTGATAGCGTGATCGACGAAAGCGTAATCGTAAGGGTCGCGATGCAATTCGGCGGACATGATGCTGTCCTCATCAAGCAACGCGAACGGGGCATTGCTATTGGGAAGAAAAGCGCTGCTTGGCATAAACTGTATCCTTTCGCATTAAATTCCGGAGATACGGAAATCCTGCAAGCCCTATCGAGTCCGGTATGGATAGCTTGCGACGATAGATTTGATTCGAAAGATTATCATAGCTGCGCCGAAAATAAAAGAATTAGAGACCGCTTTATCTGTTAATTATTTTCACGAGTTCAGGTTTCAGCTGGCCGGATGGCAATTTCCCGGTCAGCATGTAAAATGATGAGCGCGAAACACAGTGAATTCAAGCGGCGCATATACCGATAAATTTCTGTGAAAAGGAACTCAAATGAGCATCGACACGGAACCGGGCGGTTCGTCCGAAGGGCCGGATAATGCTCTGCAGCGTATATTGCGGCATTATCCCAAGTCATTTCTGAAACTGATACTGATCGGCTTTTTACTGGTCGCTTTGCCGCTTATTTTTGCCTTGATCTACAGCGCCATGTCTATCGACCGTATGGCGGAACAAAGCAGAAATACGGTATACCAGGCGGAATTGATCGCTCACGGCAGCCGCGACCTGGTCGATGAAGTCGCGGCAATGGAGCGCAGCGTACGGCTGTCGCTGATCCTCGGCGATGCATCGCTGCTCGACGGCTACTTCCGTGAGCACAAGAATTTCGACAATACGGCCACCAGTCTTGCCGCCCTGTCTTTGAGCATCAATCAGGAACGCAGGCTCAATGCCTTGCGGGCGGCCGAACTGGCGATATTTCAGCAGGTGACGAGCGCCCGGCAATCGCCCGAAGTATTGCGCAGAGGGGTCGGCGATTTTGCCGCCTTGCGAGATTCCGCCCGGAATTTCCTGGATCACGGTCTCGCGCCGATCGAGCGCGAAGTCAATGCGATGCAGGCAATGGCCGGCCGCGCCCGGGAAATCGTGGTGTGGCAATTGCTTGCGCTGATCCCGTTCGCAATAGTACTGGCTTTGGGCTTTTCGGTGGTGATCGCCCGTCCGATCCGGCAGATCGACGAAGCGATCCGTCACATGGGACAAGGCGAGCTGACGAAAGCGGTGGTGGTCGAAGGCCCGCTGGACCTGCGGCGGCTGGGCGACCGTCTCGACTGGATGCGCCAGCGTCTGCTGGAACTCGAAGAACAGAAAACCCGATTTTTACGGCATATTTCGCATGAGCTCAAGACGCCGCTGACTTCGATTCGCGAAGGAGCCGATCTGCTGGTGGAAGGCGTACTGGGGGAATTGAGCGAAAAGCAGCGCCATGTGGCGAAAATCCTGCTCAGTAACAGTGTACAATTACAGAAACGTATCGAAGATTTACTGAACTACAGCGCGCTTCAAACCGAAAAATCCATACTCGTCGGCCATCGCGTAGCGCTCCGGCAAATACTGGATACGGTAGTGCGCGATCAGGATCTGGCCATCATGAACAAAAATTTGCAAGTCGGTGTCGACTGCCCTGAGCTGACCATAGAGTGCGACGAACAAAAGATCAGAACCATTGTGGACAATCTTCTATCCAATGCCGTGAAATTTTCTCCGCGCGAAGGCCGCATAGAAATCAGTGTGCAACAAAGCGGCAGTCATGTTCAGCTCGATGTCTCCGATGCCGGGCCGGGCATCGATGCAGCAGACAGAGACAAAATTTTCGATGCGTTTTATCGCGGCCGTCGCGTTCCGTCCAGTCATATGAAAGGAACGGGACTGGGTTTATCGATCGCGCGCGAATATGTGCTCGAACACGGCGGAACCATAGAGCTGGTCGAACAGGCAGAGCCGGGGGCGCATTTCCGCGTAACGCTTCCCGCCACTAATCTGGCGCCTATCTGATGATTAATATGATTATTCGCATAATGTCGATATGTTCTCTGGGCCTGGTGCTGGCCGCATGTACGGCTGTGCCTGAAAAACCTGCTGGAGTCGCCTGCGCGAAACCCCCTTCGCCGTTAACGCTAACCCCGGTTTCCTTGCCAACCGAAACCAGTCGTTTGACCGAACTGATGCAATATTACGAATATCTGCGCAAACAGCCGCCAGCCATGCTGGCAGACGAATATAAAAAAGCGGCGCAGGATTTCTCGCAAAACGAGAGCGATTTAAGCCGGGTCCGGGTGGCGATACTGCTTGCTTTGCCCGGAACGTCATTTCACGATGTCAATGCAGCCCTCAACCTGCTCGCCAACTGGCCCGAGGACGCCAATGTCGAACCGCCGCCGCTGGACGGTTTCGCCCGTTTGCTGAGTGTATTGCTGACGCAGGAACAGCAATCGGCCAATGCCGTTAACGATTTGACTCAAAAGCTCAAAGAGGAGAAAAAACACGCCGACACCCTGCAGGGCCAGATCGATGCGGTGAAAAATATGGAAAAAAACCTGATCAACCGGGCCAAGCAATGAGCGATACGCGCCCTCAGATTCTGATTGCCGACGACGATACCGATTTATTGCAATTGCTGTCCATCCGCCTTACGGCCGCCGGTTTCGACATCGAAACGGTGGAAAGCGCCGAAGCGGTAATAAACCGGCTCGACGTTGCGCGTCCCGACCTGGTGATTACCGATATGCAGATGAGCGGAATGGACGGGATGGCCTTGTTCGAACATATACATGGCATCGCGCCGGCGCTGCCGGTCATTATTCTGACCGCTCACGGCACCATTCCGGATGCCGTGTCGGCGACCCAGCGCGGCGTGTTCGGCTATCTGAGCAAACCGTTCGACAGCAAGACCTTGCTCGATCTGGTCAATCGCGCGCTCCGGCTCGCCGCAGGCGCAGTGCCGCAGCCTGCCATTGCGAAAGACGCCTGGCAGGCAGCCATTATCACGCAAAGTACGGTAATGACGGATTTGCTGGCGAAAGCGCGGCTGGTGGCCGAAAGCGATGCGAGCGTGCTGATCCAGGGCGAGAGCGGCACCGGTAAGGAGTTGTTCGCTCAGGCTATCCATAACGCAAGTCCGCGCAGGCAGCGCCCATTTATGGCGGTCAATTGCGCCGCCATTCCCGAGCAGCTGCTCGAATCGGAATTATTCGGCCATGCCCGGGGCGCCTTTACCGGAGCGGTTCGGGAGCATGTCGGCCTGTTTCAGGCAGCGGAAGGGGGAACGGTATTTCTCGATGAAATCGGCGATATGCCGTTGCCGCTGCAAGCCAAATTGCTCCGGGTGCTGCAGGAAAGGCAGGTGCGGCCGGTCGGCTCCGCCCAGACCATACCGTTAAATGTCCGGATTATCTCCGCCACGCATCGTGACCTCAAAAACGAGATACTGGCAGGCAATTTCCGCGAAGACATCTATTATCGTCTCAATGTCGTGAAATTGACGATCCCTCCTTTGTCGCAGCGGCGCGAGGATATTCCGCTACTGGCGAATCACTTTCTGGCCGTGGTGGCGAAAAAATACGGAAAAAAGATTAATGGGTTTTCTCCGGAAACGATGGAGACTCTGGTCAGCGCGGCATGGCCCGGCAATGTGCGGCAGTTGCTGAACGTCGTCGAACAAAGCGTTGCCCTCTGCACGACGCCGCTTATTTCGCTCGCTCTCGTCGAGGACGCGATACATAAAGAAGAAGAACATCTGTTTTCGCTGGAAGAGGCCAAAAAACGCTTCGAACGGGATTATCTGGTGCGCGTGCTGAAGATGGCGGAAGGCAATGTCATGCAGGCTGCCCGTCTGTCGAAACGGAACCGTACGGAATTCTATAAACTGCTGCAGAAGCATCAGCTCGATCCTTCCGTCTTCAAATCGCTGTAAGTTATCGGCTCGTTTTTCCAAAGGCTGATTCAAGCCGTAGGTATCATTTGCGCGGGGATTATCTCCGCTTGTCGCCTGTGCCGCACTCAATTGCGTAATTGCCTGCCGTGGGATGCTAACAAAGTTCTGAAAAAGGTAGCAAATAAACTTTACATGAGACTCATTATCATTTATATTTACAAATAAATCTGATTCTCATTAAGTTTAAAAGGAGCTGTAATGTCTTTTCGCATTTTATCGTTGTCC
>DASSZW010000053.1:0-2198 GCA_035713285.1 Burkholderiales bacterium | reverse complement strand
AGTCCGGTCAGTGTTTGCAGCAACAATAAGGCCAGCATCGCGATCACCGCCCAGCCGCCGCCCGGATTATGTCCCAGATACTGGCTCGGCGAGGGGTGCCGCAAGGTGCGGAGATAGGCCATAAACGACCGGGGACCGCGGACAAACTGGCCGAACCGGGCCGTAGAGCTGCCGATGAACCCCCAGACGATGCGGAACAATATCAGCGTAAGCATGACATAGCCCGAGTAAAGATGGATTTCCATCGTATCGTCAAACAGGCTGGCGCTGGCCCAGGAAACCAGAAAGCAGAGTACCGCTCCCCAGTGGAACAGGCGTACCGGCAAATCCCAGACCTTGATGCTTTGTTTGTTCGGCATGTCATCTCGCTTGAACATAAATTGTTTATTATATCGTCAATCGGCATTTGTACTGAGACTGAATACGAAGCCGATTTGTTTCCATGACCTGCATTCGTCAGCCAATGCCGCTGCCGTAAGCGGATTCGCCTCCAGCCAGGTCTGCGCGAGTTCGAGCCTGGCCTGCTCCCGGTCCAGCGTAAAATGGAAACGCGGCAAATGGATGGCGTGCCGGCTGCGGCAAAAGAGTACAGCCAGCCTCATTATCAGTATCAGCGGCAACAGGAAGCCCGGGATGTCATTGAGTTTTTCCAGGCTGCCGCGCTGGGTGCGCACCAAAGTCGCTATATACGACTGGTCCTTTTGTGAAAAACCGGGCATATCGGCATGCGCCAGGATGTAGGCGCCGTGTTTATGATAGCCGGAATGTGCGATCGATAAACCGATTTCGTGCAATTGGGCCGCCCACTGCAAGTAGCATCGTAATTCCGTATTCAGTTCGTCCCGGCTGTTTACCTGGCCGAACAGGGAAGCCGTCATGTCGGCGACGCGTCGGGCCTGTTTGACATCGACATGATAGCGCCGCATGAATTGCTGCACCGTGGCAGCGCGCATATCGTCATGATGAAAGCGGCCCAGCAGGTCGTACAGTACGCCTTCGCGCAATGCGCCGTCCGCCACGGTCATTTCCGTAATGCCGAATTCGGCAAAAATACCGCTCATGACTGCGACACCGCCGACGAATACCGGTTTGCGATCGGCTTTCATACCGGCAAATTCCAGTTTGTTTTGATGGCCGACCGCTACCATCTGTTCGCGCAGCTGCGCTAGTCCATTACGCGTGATGCCCTGTTTTGACCAGCCGTTCTGGACCAGTACATCGCTGATGACCCGCGCCGTGCCGCTGGAGCCTACTGCTTCATCCCATTTTCCCGCATACCGGGCGGCAATGGTCTGTGCTTCGGTACGGGCGGCAATTTCCGCTTGCAGCAGGTTATTGCGGGTGATCTGGCCGTCGCCGAAAAATTGCTGGGTATAATTGACGCAGCCAACCTGCAGGCTTTCCATCAATTCGGGCACCATGCCCGTCCCGACTACGCATTCCGTTGAACCGCCGCCGATGTCGACTATCAGACGGGGGTGCGTTGCAGTAGGCAAACTATGCGCGACGCCGATATAGATCAGTCGCGCTTCTTCGCGCCCGGAAATGATTTCTATGGGATAGCCTAAAACCTCTTCGGCCTGTTGCAGAAACGTTTGCGCATTTTCGGCGACGCGCAGCGCGCTGGTGCCTACGCATCTTACAGCGCTGCGAGGCAATCCTCGCAAGCGTTCGTTAAAACGCGCGAGGCAGGCCAGAGCCCGGGTTTGCGATTCGGCATCGAGCCGTTTGTCGCTACCCAGGCCCGCTGTCAGCCGTATCGGTTCTTTCAATGCGTCGAGCGGATAAATCTGATTGTCAACGACACGAGCTACTTGGAGTTTGAAACTGTTCGAACCTAGGTCTACGGCTGCAAGCGTGTTATATTCGTTCATCATTTAAACTGTTTGGCGGGATCCGGTTGCTAAAATCGCATATAAATCGGGCTCCGTCCAGCCTAAAAAAGACCGGCATCGACAAAAAAGTCCGAAGAATACCGGCCTGGCAATCCTGAAATAATGGAATGAAATTTTGTTGATTGATTTATATGGTTAAATTTGACGGAAATCCAGACCTTCGCGTTTCCAGCATTCAGCCGAATTTGATCGGCAAACGGCTGGTTTCGGCAGGCGCACGAGAGGAGTTTGGAAATAAAGCGATTTCAGTTTGGTAAATTAACGTTCGGATTTTGGTTGCAGCTATGTGATAATCCCAAAGGG
>DASSZW010000052.1:0-9572 GCA_035713285.1 Burkholderiales bacterium | reverse complement strand
ATCAACACCGCCTACGAACGCATGCTCAAAAGCGATGTGAAATACCGCTTCGTCATCAAAATGGCGACACTGTAATATATTCTGGAAATATATCTGGAAATTAAATGCCCACGCCCATCGAAACTGGCCTTCGTCGATGAGCGGACAATTAATTGTTGAGGATCATTATATGAAAATGCAGGATCTTGCCGGCAAGATTGCGGTAATTACCGGGGCTTCGAGCGGTATCGGCGAAGCGGCGGCACGACTGCTGGCGCAGGAAGGCGTACACGTCGTTCTGGCCGCTCGCCGTCGCGAACATCTGCTCGCTCTGGGCAGCGAACTCGGGAATGCCGCGACCATCATCGAAACCGACGTCGCCAGCAAAACCCAGGTAACGGCTTTGTTCGACCAGATACGCGAGCGTTTCGGCGGCCTCGACCTGCTGTTCAATAATGCGGGTCTGGGCATCAACGCCAAATTCGAGATAAGCAACCCCGAAGACTGGCGGCAGATGATCGACGTCAATCTGTACGGCGTGCTGCATTGTACGCAGGCGGCAATACCGCTGCTGCGCGGCCGTCCGGGCGCCATGATCTGTTCGGTGTCCAGCGTGGGAGGCCGCTACGGCGTAGAAAACTGGTCGGTTTACAGCGCGACGAAATATGCCGTGACCGGATTTCACGACGCCCTGCGCAAGGAACTCGGACCCGACCGCATCCGGGTGTCGGTGATCGAACCCGGCGCGGTCTGGACCGAATTCGGCCATAATGTGAAAGACGCGCTGCAGGACCGGCGGACGCAACTCGACGCACTGACTGCCGCCGATGTCGCGCAGGCGCTGGTGTACGCCTTCGCCCAGCCGCCCAACGTGCTGGTGGAAGAAATAATGCTGCGCCCGGTATTGCAGGTTGCGCCGTAAGCCGCAGCGGCACAGACAAATTACCTCTTCAGCCGGCCGCCTTCATCACATAAATCAGCATCAGGTTCAAGGCGACGGACAATACCGCCATCATCTGCCAGATCCGCAGCGGATCGCGTTCGAGTAGCGGTGTACGGCGCTGCGATCCGAGCGGATTCAACTCGCCCTCTTCCAGTGCCAGCAACATCTCTTCCGTTGTTTCAAAACGATTGCGAGCTTCACGGGCTACGGCTTTCAGCACGATATTTTCCAGCCAGCGAGGAATTTCCGGCCGGTAACGGGTGGGAGGAACCGGCTCCCCATACCGGAAGCGCTGGAACGCTTCAATTTCGCCGTAAGGATATTTGAGCGTCAACAAGTAATACAGCGTAACGCCGCAGGCATATAATTCGGTCTGTATGCTTGCCGTCTGTCCCGCTATCAATTCCGGCGCCATAAAGGTCGGGGTCCCCGCGCCGTCTGCCAGATCATGCAAACCTTCGCTGGCGGCCACGCCGAAATCCAGTATGCGCAATTTACTGTCCACGTCCAGATGTACGTTGGCGGGTTTGATATCGCGATGCAGAATATTCAATCGATGCAGCGCGCTCATCCCTTTGAGCAACCTGATTCCGATCTGTACTGCTTCGGTCACGCTGAAATACCGGCCGCTATCCAGATGTTCCTGTAGCGTAGCTCCTTCATGCCAGCTCATGACGTAATACAACGCGGAACGTTGCTCCGCGGCAAACGGATAGATTTGAGGAAAATAATGCGCCAGAATTTTTTTCGCCAGCCATTCTTCCTGCATCAGTGCGTTCGCTTGATCGCTATCGTTCCGGAAGCCGGGCGGCAATGTCTTAAGCACCCACAAACGGCCGTCCGCCAAGCTTCGTACCTTGTATAATAAAGACATGCGCGATTCGTGCAGCAGGCTGACCACTTCGAAGCCATCCAGCCGGGTGCCCGGTTTCATACGCGGCAATACCGGCAGATAGCGTTCAGCGCTGAGATGATCGCGCAGATTGTGTTCCGGAACTGCCGTGATCCGCACGACCATGACGCTGGCATTATCCTGGCCGCCACGTTTATAGGCCATATTCACCAACTCTTCCGCAGTGAGCTGCACATTCCGGTAGAGCCGTATAGTTTTAGACATGAGCGCTTCGCCCAAAGGCTCCCATACACCGTCGCTGGCCAGTATGAACAGATCGTCCTGCAGCAGTTCGCCTTCGCCGAAATCGATAGTGACCTGCCGGTCGAGCCCCATTGCCCGCGTCAAGACATGGTGCATGTTCGGACGCGCCCAGACATGATCGGCGGTCAATTGCACGAATTGCTCGCCGCGCAGGCGATAAATTCTGCTGTCGCCCACATGCGCCGTATAATAGCGGCTGCCGCGAAAGACCATGCCCGACAGCGTGCACGACATTCCCCCGAGATCGCGATTACCCGACGCTTGCGCATTCAGCCACCGGTTGATGGCGACCAATACTTTGTCCAGCGCATGCGGGACAGTCCAGGTATCGGGGGTGGCGTAATAATCGGCCAACAAGCCGCGTACGCAGAATTCCGCCGCCTCTCGCCCGGCGGCGCCGCCGGATACCCCGTCCGCCAGAGCAACCAGCAGTCCTTTATCGCGCAATTGAGCGCCCTGCGGTTCGACATAGCCGCAAAAGTCTTCATTGCGCTCACGCGGTCCGGCAGCAGAAAGATATCCCACGCTCAATTGCAAAGAGGCCGGGGCGGTTTTCGTGGCCGGTTCAATTCCGGCCAGGGCAGACTCTGGCAGCAACTGGTTCATTTTGCGCTCCTTTCCCGTTTATACCCGTGCGCCAGCAACGTCCGGCGCCCCCCAAGTGGTGCGCCAGCGCGATTTGACCCGGGTGAGCCCGAGCAGCGCAATCACTGCCAGACCGGCAAACAGGCTGAATCCTGTCCGGTAACTGCCTGTCAATTTATACGAATATCCAAGACTGGAAGCCAGATAAAATCCCCCCACTCCTCCCGCCATGCCGACCAGCCCCGTCATGACTCCGATTTCGCGGCGAAAGCGTTGCGGCACCAACTGGAATACCGCCCCGTTCCCCATCCCGAGCGCCAGCATGGCTGGTATGATCACGACCAGCGCTATCGCTGCGGTCGGCATGTTCAAGCTCACCAGAAACAAAAACACGGCAGCGAGCAGATACATGATAGTGAGTGAACGAATACCGCCTATCCGGTCGGCAAGTATGCCTCCCATCGGGCGCACCAGAGAACCGGCAAACACGCAAGCTGCAGTGTAATAGCCCGCAATTACCGGGGAAAGCCCATATTGCGTATTAAAATAGATCGTCAGGATAGACGCCATCCCGACAAAACCGCCGAACGTTACGCTGTAAAAAAACATGAACCACCAGGCATCTTTATCCTTCAGCACCCGCATATATTCAGTCATCGATCTGGCCGGAGGGCATTCCGGACTGTCCTTGGCGAAAAGCAGATAGACAACAAAGGCTGCCCCGACCGGAATAAGGGCAATGCCGAAAACATTATGCCAGCCGAATGCGACGGCCAGGGCCGGCGCAAACAGCGCTGCCAGCGCCGTGCCTGAGTTACCCGCTCCGGCAATACCCAAAGCCGTTCCCTGATGCTGCGGCGGGTACCAGCGTGACGCCAGAGGCAAGGCCACGGCAAACGATGCGCCGGCGAATCCCAGCAGCGTCCCGAGCATCAATATCTGCTGGTAAGAATGTATATCGGACAGCCATGCCCAGGCCAGCGCCAGCGCAACGATGAGCTGACCGATGATGCCCGCTTTTTTCGGTTTCAGGTGATCGACCAGAACGCCCATAACGATGCGCAACAGGGCGCCTGCCAGTACCGGCGTCGCCACCATGAGTCCTTTCTGCGCCGCGTCCAGCCCCAGCGATTTGGCGATCTGGACTCCCAGAGGCCCGAGCATGACCCACACCATAAACGAAATGTCGAAATATAGAAATGCCGCGATGAGCGTCGGCGCATGCCCTGCTTTCCAGAATGATTTGTTCATGGTTTTTCTCTGCTCGTTATCGATTAAATTAGCCGCACGCCGCAACGGGATATCGTTGCAGAAATGCGCCTTTGAAATTTGCCTGTGCGTACGCTCGCTCCCAAACGCGCGTATATGTAGCAAAAGCAAAAAACGAGCCACAAATTATTTTAATGCAAGTTATTGATTTTATTTAAATCGATAAACGCCGAAGCAAAACATAAAACCGGGATGCGCGCAAACCGTGCGGCAAGGGATTAAACTGGTGCAAGTTAGATGGATCGCGTTAGATGGATCGCGCTATCCAGTCGGCAATGGCGTGCAAAATCGCCTCGCTGTCGCCAACAACGGAGGTACTGCGAAAAACGACCTGCGGATATTGCCGGCGCAGTGCATCGAGCAGCAGGGGGAAATCATGCCGAAAATGTGCGCCCGGACCGAGAAATAATGGCACTATACAGATATCGCGCACATTGACCGTCAGCATCGCGGCAACGGCTTCGGCAAGAGTAGGCGGCATGAATTCAAGGAATGCCAGCGCGACCGTCTCCGTTTTCTGCTGGGCCGCAACAATTTCCTGCAAGCGCCGGAAAGGTTCTGCCCAAGCAGGATCGCGCGCGCCGTGCGCGAACAGGACAATGCCTTTCATTGCCGGGGCGGCGGCGCCGACAACAAGGCTTCCGCCCGCGCTCCGAGGTAAACATACAAACCGAGGCCGACCAGCAGCCCGACCGCCGCGAACATCATCCACACCGCTTCGACCATTTCGTGCGTCACGCCCAGCGCCGATTTAAACATCAATAACAGCGCTTCTATCGATACCGCTATCAGAATCGCAGCAATGAACCGGGTAATCGTGCGCCGCGTCGAACTATGGCGAAAAATATCCTTGTGCATCAGCACTTCTTCTTCGAGTATGGTCTTTCCCAGATCGAAAATAGCGAGCGCCAGCGTCAGAAAAATAATGACGCCGAACGGTTTGAGGTGCAGCGCCTCGCTGTCGTTCCTGACTTCGTGCAAGGCGATCAGTTCGCCGAAAGCCGCGTACAGCAGCACGCCGGTCACCGCCGCCAACCCCAGCACGATAACGATATACACCGCTCTGAATACCGGCAGAAACCGTCGTCGAGCGTGGTCCCCCATCATGAATTCGATAGCCCCGGTCAAATTGATATCCAGCACTACATAAGTCTTCCCGCCGCTTTCAGGGTCGCATAAGGGCATGATCGCAGACACGCAGAGCATATTGCTGGCGCTGGACAGATAGGGCGCGGTGACGCTTACGCCATCATTGTTCATGGCCTGCTTGAAATACGGCCGCATGCTCCGGTCGCGCCCTTCGCCGCCCTCGTTGACTTGCGACGCATTTCCGGCGGCAATGTTCGGCGTAATCTGCCGGCCGTGCTCGTCCAGCAAATACAGCAGCTCGACGAACGGATAATGCGTCACGACGCAATTCATCGCTTTATGGCGCGCTTCGTCGCTGGAGAGCAATTGCGTATCGCCCATACCGGTCAAAATCGACGACAGCAGTTCGCTCAGCGCGTTGCGATACTGATGATAGCGCTCCACTACCGCGAGGTAGCTCATGCCGCTCATGCTATTTCCTGACTTTGGAGTATGGACACTGCGGTCATATTCAGCCATACCGTTCCGTCATCATTCACCCTGACTTGCAGACAAGCAGCATGGCCTTCGTCGGGCGACTCCGCATTCCCCGACTCCAGGCTGATTTTCCAGCCGTGCAACGGGCAGGTTACCGTAGTACCGGCAACAATGCCCTGCGATAACGGCCCCCCTTTATGCGGGCAACGATCCCGCAATGCAAATACCCTATCGCCAGCGGTGCGAAATACGGCGATATCGCCCTGCTCAGTCTGCACAACCCGCGACCCCAATGACGGGATGTCGCTCACACTGCATATTTTTACCCATTCGGTCATATAGGTTTCCTCAGGCGGTCAGCATTTCGAATTCGTGTTTTTCCATATTGCCTTTAGTGCGTTCCAGCCATGGGTCCCGCTCTACCTGCAATGCGAATATCATACGCTCATGCAAGGCCTTGCGCCCGACTTCGTCGTGCAGGATCCGCTGCTTGATATAATCCATCCCGACCCGCGCCAGATAATGCACGGTACGCTCCAGATAAAACCCTTCTTCGCGATACAGTTGCAGGAAAGCAGCCGTATATTCCATCACTTCGGCGGCGGTTTTTACCTTGATGAAAAAATGCGCGACTTCAGTTTTGATACCGCCGTTGCCGGCGATATAAATTTCCCAGCCGGAATCGACGCCGATGATTCCCACATCCTTGATCGCCACTTCTGCGCAATTGCGCGGACAGCCCGATACCGCCAGTTTCACTTTATGCGGCGCCCACATTTTCCATAAGGCTTTTTCCAGATCGATGCCCATTTGGGTGGAATCCTGCGTACCGAACCGACACCATTCGCTGCCGACGCAGGTTTTCACGGTGCGCAGAGCTTTGCCGTAAGCGTGGCCGGACGGCATATCCAGATCCGCCCACACCCCCGGCAGATCCGATTTCCTGACGCCCAGCAGGTCGATGCGCTGGCCTCCGGTCACTTTCACCGTGGGAATCGCATATTTATCTACCACGTTGGCGATCCGGCGCAATTCCGACGACGTGGTCTGGCCGCCCCACATGCGAGGAATTACCGAATAGGTGCCGTCTTTCTGAATATTAGCATGCGCCCGTTCATTGATGAAACGCGATTGCGGATCGTCTTTCGCTTCGCCGGGCCAGCTCGAGAGCAGATAATAATTCAGCGCCGGACGACAGCTGGCGCAGCCGTTCGGCGTATGCCAGTCCAGCGCCGCCATGACCTCCGGTATGCTCAACAGCTTTTGCTCCCGTATCGCAGCGCGCACATCGGCATGAGTATGGTCGGTGCAGCCGCACATGGCCCTGGTTTTCGGCGCCTGCGAATAATCGCCGCCGAGCACCGTCGCCAACAACTGCTCCACCAGTCCGGTACATGAACCGCAGGAAGAAGACGCCTTGGTATGTTTGCGCACCTCTTCCAGCGTAAACAGGCCTTTTTCCTTGATCGCCTTGACGATGCTGCCTTTGCATACGCCGTTGCAACCGCATACTTCCATTTCGTCGCTCATGGCGGCGGCGCGATTTTGTCCTTCGTGCCCCAGATCGCCGACGTGGCTTTGCCCGAACATCAGATGATCGCGGATATCGGAAATGTCCCGGCCGTCGCGCAGCAGCTGAAAATACCAGGCGGCGTCAACGGTGTCGCCGTACATGACCGCGCCGGCAATTTTATTATCGTGAATGACGATTTTCTTGTACACGCCGCCGACCGGATCGGACAGCAGTATTTCTTCGTAATCGTCGCCGCCGGCAAAATTACCGGCGGAAAACAAATCGATCCCCGTTACCTTCAATTTGGTCGACGTCGCCGACCCCAGATACCGCGCGATGCCGAATTCCGCCAGATGGTTCGCTGCCACCTTCGCCATATCGAACAGCGGGGCCACCAGGCCGTACGCGATTCCCCGATGATTGACGCATTCGCCTACCGCATAAACCCGCGGGTCGAACGTCTGCATCGTATCGTTGACAACTATGCCGCGATTGCAATAAATGCCCGCGCGCTCCGCCAGCGCGGTGTTGGGACGGATGCCCACCGCCATCACGACCAGGTCGGCAGGAATGGTTTCGCCGTCTTTGAAGCGCACTGCGGCGACGCGTCCGGATTCGCCTTTAACCAATTCCGCCGTATGCTTTTGCAATAAAAATTTCAGCCCTTTGGCTTCAAGGTTTTTTTGCAGCAATTTTGCCGCAGGCTTGTCGAGCTGTCGCTCCATCAGCCATTCGTTGATATGCACGACGGTCACATCCATCCCGCGCAATTTAAGGCCGTTCGCCGCTTCCAGCCCTAACAGGCCGCCGCCTATGACCACCGCATGCCGGTATTTTTTTGCCGCGGCTATCATGGCGTCGGTATCGGCGATATCGCGGTAGCCGATCACGCCCGGCAGGTCGTTGCCCGGCACCGGCAGGATGAACGAATTGGAACCGGTAGCCAGAATCAGCTTGTCGTAAAATGCCGTCGTGCCGTCTTCAGCCTGCACGCCCCGATTGCGCCGATCTATACCGATCACTTTTTTATTGAGATGCAGGGTGATGCCGTGTTCCCGATACCAGTCGATATCGTTCAGCATGATGTCCTGGACGGTCTGTTCCCCCGCCAGTACGGGCGAGAGCAGGATCCGGTTATAGTTGGCGTAAGGCTCTGCGCCGAAAACCGTAATATCGTAGTGGTCGGGCGCGAGTTTGAGCAATTCTTCCAGCGTGCGCACCCCCGCCATGCCGTTACCGATCATGACCAGCTTCAGTTTGTTCATTATAGATATCTCCTGCTTGCTAAAATAATTAGGTTATGCCGTCAGGGCGCCGATTTCAGTTGCCTCGAACCCTATCCGGGCCAGACCGGCTACTTCTCCCAGCACCACGATGGCGGGACTGCCGATATCGCTCGCGATCATGGCGTCATGCAAAGTCTCCAGCGTCGCCGCAACCTGCCGCTGCGCGTTCAAAGTGCCGTTTTGCACCGCTAGGGCGGGCAATTTTGCGGGCATGCCGGCCGCCAGCAATTGTGCGACGATATCCGGCAAGGTTTTGACGCCCATATAAATCACCAGCGTCGTGCGACTGGCAGCCAGCGCAGCCCAGTTAACCCGATTGCCGGTTTGACTGTGGCCGGTAACAAAGGTGACCCCGGACGCATAATCCCGATGCGTCACCGGCACGCCCGCGCTGGCGGGGGCCGCGATGCCTGCCGTCACGCCGCTGACGATTTCGACAGCCACCCCCGCACGCTGCAATGCTTCCATTTCTTCGCCGCCGCGTCCGAACATGAACGGGTCGCCGCCTTTGAGACGGACCACTCGTTTGCCGGCGCGCGCCGCCCGTATCATTTGTTTGTGTATAAAAGCCTGAGGCGTCGATTTGCAGCCGCCGCGCTTTCCCACTGCAATCACCCGCGCATCGGGACTGGCATGATCCAGTAAAACCGGGTTGACCAGATCGTCGACCAGGATCACCTCTGCAGTCTGCAGGATGCGCACTGCTTTCAAGGTAATCAGTTCCGGATCACCGGGACCGGCCCCCATCAAATACACTTTTCCGTTCATCATCGCGCTCCTTTAAGCTGCCAGACTGCTGATTTCCATTGCAACGATAGCTTTTGCCTGATTCATGTCGCTGGTGTAGCCCGCACCGTACAGACAGCACGCCAGCTGGTTGATGAGCGGCAAAGGAATGGGATGGCGCCCGGTCAGGGCTTCCTCGATCCAGCGCGCGGTATGTACCGCGTCGATGGAATCGGGCAATCCGGGCAGAGTTTTCAGCGGCCCGACTTCCGCCTCGAACAATAATTGCTCCCTGCCGTCATCGCAGTACCAGAGATCGGGACGCCGCTTGGAATTGGCGAAAGCTTCGCCTTCGGTGCCACGCATGATCAGCGCGCGCAAGCCTGAGCCGATAAAGAAATCGCGCATTTTATTCAAATAGTCGGGATGCGATACGCTGACCAGACGCAAACTGTCGCTCTTGAACGGCGAAATCATTTTTACCAGCGTATGCGCGGTATTGCGGACACCCAGACGATTGCGCAATGCAAGCAGGTCCGCCAGACCCGG
>DASSZW010000051.1:0-6086 GCA_035713285.1 Burkholderiales bacterium | reverse complement strand
ATGGTAACTGTTCCGGCAGCCCTGAAATGTCTGGGCCGGGATCCGGGCCTGACTATCGTTCTGGTCGGTCTGAGCGAACAGATAGAGGCCCAGTTGCGCGCCCATCATGTCAAGGGCCATCCCCGTTTGCGTGTCAAACATGCTACCGAAGTGGTTGGCATGGACGATTCGCCGGCGCTGGCCATGCGTAACAAAAAAGATTCTTCAATGCGCGTAGCGATCGATCTGGTCAAAAAGGCGGAGGCCGGCGCTTGCGTATCGGCCGGTAATACCGGGGCGTTGATGGCGACGGCGCGTTTTGTGCTGAAAATGCTGCCGGGAATCGAGCGTCCCGCAATTGCCAGCGAACTGCCTACGATCAAAGGCCGTACTTTCATGCTCGACCTGGGCGCAAATGTGGATTGCACGCCTGAACATCTGCTTCAGTTCGGTATTATGGGGGCCATTCTTGTCGCGGCTCTCGACGGATGCGATGCGCCCAGCGTCGGCTTGCTCAATATCGGCGAAGAAGAAATAAAGGGTAACGAGATTGTCAAGCAGGCTGCCGATCTGCTGCGCCAGAGCGGATTGAACTTCTATGGCAATATCGAAGGCGACGATATTTATAAAGGCACGACCGACGTCGTCGTCTGCGACGGTTTTGTCGGCAATGTGGCGCTGAAAACTTCCGAAGGCCTGGCCAAAATGGTGTCCACCATGCTGCGGGAAGAATTCAACCGCAACTGGTTGACGAAGCTGGCCGGTTTGATTGCGTTGCCGGTATTGCAGGCTTTTAAAAAGCGCGTCGATCCCCGGCGCTATAACGGCGCTACCTTGCTGGGTTTGCGCGGAGTGGTAGTTAAGAGCCACGGCGGAGCCGACCGGTTTTCGTTCGAAAATGCCATCCAACGGGCAGTTCGGGAAGTGCGTAACGATGTACAGCAGCGCATTTCTGAAAAAATAGCGTTATTACAAAAGGATGCTGCTTAATGTATTCGCGGATACTTGGGACCGGCAGTTACTTGCCATCCCGTATTATGACCAATCATGAATTGGCCGAACAGGTGGAAACCAGTCACGACTGGATAGTGGAGCGAACGGGCATACATCAGCGGCACATCGCTGCCGCGAACGAACACAGCAGCGATCTGGCGCTTGCCGCCGCCCTGCAGGCAATTTCGGCCGCGGGGGTCGAAGCCGACGCAATCGATTTGATCGTGGTGGCTACGACGACGCCCGATCTGGTGTTTCCGAGCACGGCATGCCTGTTGCAGCAGAAGCTCGGCGTTGCCAACGGCTGTCCGGCGTTTGACGTGCAGGCGGTCTGCAGCGGATTCGTATACGCCTTGTCGATTGCCGATAATTTCATCCGCGCCGGACAGGCGAAATGTGCGTTGGTGGTGGGAGCGGAAACCCTGTCCCGCATAACCGACTGGAGCGACCGGAGTAATTGCATCTTGTGGGGCGACGGGGCCGGCG
This sequence comes from Burkholderiales bacterium, assembly GCA_035713285.1. Classification (GTDB taxonomy): domain Bacteria; phylum Pseudomonadota; class Gammaproteobacteria; order Burkholderiales; family Sulfuriferulaceae; genus Sulfuriferula. Next base: position 4,628 of record DASSZW010000051.1, on the reverse strand, counting down.
CAGTCATTCTGACCGCTAGCGAAGCGCCGGGCGTGATTTCCACCCATTTGCATGCCGACGGCCGTTATCGCGACCTGCTTTGCGTCAACGGCGGCGTATCGGCGGGAGCTGACGGCGCGTATGCGATGCGTATGCAAGGTAGCGCCGTATTTAAAATAGCCGTTAAAACGTTGGACGCGATCGTAGACGAAACGCTGGCGGCCAATAATCTGCAGAAATGCGATATAGACTGGCTGGTGCCTCATCAGGCCAATATCCGCATTATCCAGGCCACGGCTAAAAAGCTGGGGATGAGTATGGACAATGTGGTCGTTACGGTCGACAAGCACGCGAACACTTCGGCCGCATCGATTCCGCTAGCGCTCGATACCGCCGTGCGCGACGGCCGCATAAAAACCGGCGACGTAGTGCTGATGGAAGCGTTCGGCGGCGGATTCACCTGGGGCTCGGTGCTATTGAAATGGGCATGACGATAACAAATAGAATCGATAACAAATAGAATCGATAACAAATAGAATATTGTAAAAATAAAGAAAACCATATGAAATTTGCTTTTTTATTTCCCGGACAGGGTTCGCAGTCTTTGGGAATGATGCAGGACCTGGGGACGCTGGGCATTGTGCGCGAGACATTTGCCGAAGCGTCGGAGATATTGGATCAGGATTTATGGGCACTGGTTAACGATGGGCCGGCCGAATTGCTGAATCTGACCGCCAATACCCAGCCTTTGATGCTGACGGCAGGTATGGCTGCGTTCCGGGCGTGGCTGGCGGAGGGTGGCCGCATGCCGGATACGATGGCAGGACATAGCCTCGGAGAGTATACGGCATTGACGGCGGCAGGCGCTATCGATTTTGCCGACGCCTTGCGGCTGGTACGCGTGCGCGCCGAAGCCATGCAGTCTGCGGTCGCTGACGGGGCCGGAGCAATGGCAGCGATTCTGGGACTGGACGATGAAAGCGTATGCGCCGCTTGTGTCGAAGCGGCACAGGATGACATTCTGTCGGCAGTCAATTTCAATGCTCCGGGACAGGTCGTTATTGCCGGACACAAAACAGCGGTCGAGCGCGGCATGGCCGCGGCGAAAGAACGGGGCGCCAAGCGTGCGCTGTTGTTGCCCGTGTCGGTGCCCTCGCATTGCGCATTGATGCGGCCGGCCGCCGCTCGCCTGGCAGCAGCCCTCAAAGCGGTAGAGATACGGAAGCCGGCCGTACCGGTGTTGCATAATGCCGATGTGCAGACGCACCGCGAACCTGAGCAGATTCGGGATGCGCTGGTCCGGCAGCTGTATAGTCCGGTGAGGTGGGTGGAAACGGTCGTGGCCATGGCCAATTCCGGTGTCGTACTGGCGGCGGAGTGTGGTCCTGGCAAAGTGTTGGCAGGCCTGGGCAAGCGTATCGACGAACGTATGGCGACTTCGGCGCTGGTAAGTCGAGCTGCGATGGAAGAGTTCAAATTTTCGATAGAACGGGAGTAGACATGCCTGAACAAAGAACAGCATTGGTGACCGGGGCGACCCGGGGCATAGGACAGGCCATCGCGCTGGAGCTGGGGCGCCGGGGAATCGCGGTCATCGGGACTGCAACTTCCGTTCAGGGAGCCGAAGCGATCACCGCCTCTTTGCGGCAGGCGGGGCTGGACGGGGCAGGGCTGGTAATGGACGTAACAAGCGCCGACAGCGTGTCCTCGGCGATAGCCGCAATACAGAAAGATCGCGGCGAAATCGAAATCCTTGTCAACAATGCAGGCATCGTCAAGGATGATCTTTTGATGCGTATGAAAGATGCGGACTGGGACGCAGTCCTCGATACCAATCTGACGTCGGTATTTCGTTTGTCGCGTGCGGTATTGCGCAGCATGATGAAAGCGCGTTACGGCCGCATCGTCAACATCAGTTCGGTAGTCGGTTCCATGGGTAACGCCGGACAGACCAATTATGCTGCGGCCAAAGCCGGAATGGCCGGTTTTTCCAAATCGCTGGCGCGCGAGGTCGGAAGCCGTAATATAACGGTGAACTGCGTGGCCCCGGGATTTATCGATACTGACATGACGCGAGCTTTGCCTGAGAACGCGCGAGCCGCTTTGCTCGAACATATTCCTTTAGGCCGTTTAGGTCTGGTTGCGGACATCGCCCACGCAGTCGGTTTTCTGGTTTCAGACGAAGCCGGGTACATCACGGGGGCGACCCTGCACGTGAATGGCGGGATGTACATGGAATAAACATATCATTGTTTTTTAAATAAAATAATGGATATTCCCGGTATCTGGAAACGATAGATAACCTGACCTCGGGATTATTGGTAGCAACATGGTGTTATTCGGCTAATTTTGCTAGAATGGCGGGGCTTTTTTATAATTTTGGAGTAGGTAAATGGATAATATCGAACAACGCGTCAAAAAAATCGTTGCAGAACAATTAGGCGTTAACGAGGCTGAAGTTAAAACCGAATCTTCCTTTGCCGGTGATTTGGGCGCTGATTCGTTGGATACGGTAGAACTGGTCATGGCGCTGGAAGAAGAATTCGAATGCGAAATCCCGGACGATGAAGCCGAAAAAATCACTACCGTCCAGCAAGCGATCGATTATGTCAGTGGTCATTTAAATAAATAATTTTTAGTACTTTCGGAGCTGTCTTGTCCAAACGCAGAGTTGTAATTACCGGGCTCGGGATTGTTTCCCCTGTCGGTACGGGGATCCAGGCCAGTTGGGGGAATATACAGGCAGGGGTGTCGGGCATAACCCGAATTTCAAGGTTCGATCCCAGTCCTTTTGCTTCTCAAATTGCCGGCGAGGTAAAAAATTTCGATGTGAGTCTCTATCTTAATCCCAAAGAGGCGCGCCGTATGGACCTGTTCATCCAGTTCGGCCTGGCGGCGGGAATAGAGGCCATCAAGGATTCGGGACTGGAAATCACCGAAGCGAATGCCGAGCAGATCGGTGTCAGCATCGGGTCCGGGATCGGCGGCTTGCCGCTCATCGAAGAGACGCATAGCGCTTATCTTTCCAGCGGCCCCAGGAAAATCTCGCCGTTTTTTATTCCGGCTTCGATCATCAATATGATTTCGGGCAATCTGTCCATCATGTACGGATTGAAGGGGCCGAATCTGGCGATGGTCACTGCCTGCGCGACGGCTACGCACGCCATCGGCGATTCCGCACGCTTGATCGAATACGGGGACGTCGATGTAATGGTCGCCGGCGGTGCCGAATCGGCATTGAGTCCTCTGGGTATCGGCGGATTTTCTTCGGCGCGGGCGCTGTCTACGCGCAATGATGATCCAGCCACTTCCAGCCGTCCCTGGGATAAAGGTCGAGACGGATTCGTTCTGGGCGAGGGCGCAGGCGTAGTCGTTCTCGAAGAATACGAGCATGCCCGCGCGCGCGGCGCGCGGATCTACGCAGAACTCGCCGGTTTCGGCATGACCGGCGATGCGTATCATATGACAGCCCCGGTGGAGAGCGGAGAAGGCGCGGCGCGCTGTATGCGCAATGCGATGCGCAACGCCGGCGTCAACCCCGACCAGGTCGATTATATCAATGCGCACGGCACTTCAACGCCTTTAGGCGATCTGGCCGAAACCGCAGCGATCAAACTGGCTTTCGGCGACCATGCTTATAAAACCGCCATCAGTTCCACCAAATCCATGACCGGACATTTGCTCGGAGCAGCCGGCGGCGTCGAAGCCGTATTTGCAGCGCTAAGCATCTACCATCAAATTGCGCCGCCGACTATCAATATGTTCGACCAGGACGAAGCCTGCGATCTGGATTTCGTGCCCAATACGGCGCGCCGGATGAAAATCGACGTCGCGCTGTCCAATTCGTTCGGTTTCGGCGGTACGAATGGCACGCTGGTTTTTCGCAGAGTCTAGCCTGCCCGGTCTGTCGGCGGATGTGAACCGCGGTATTGATTCGTGCCGGCCGCTCGCTTAACCGCGATTCCGGATCTATTCACGCTCCATGCCCGCGATCCCGCGCGGTATCCGGCATTGCTGGAAACCGCCTCCGGGAACGGATGGGATATCCTGTTCGCCTATCCCACCAGCATAAACGCTTATCCTGTCTATCGACAGAACGATTTTTTCACGCAGTTCGCTTCGTCCTGGCAACAAGCTCATGCCGCCACCGATCGCGAAACAGTTCATTTACCGTTTCGCGGCGGCTGGTTTGTGTACCTCGGCTACGAATTACTGCACAGTCTGGAACCGTGCGTAATCGAGCGCCGCGTCGATCCGCAGGATTTTCCCGCGGCCAGTTACATGCGGATACCCGCCGCGCTGATGATAGACCGAAATAGCCAAACGGCGTGGGCGTTTGCGGAATCCGTAGAACTGCTTAACCGCTTGCAGGCGGAAGTCGCGAACTGCGCTGCCGTATCGTTGCCGGAATTAACTCTGCTCGATCTGGTCGAAGAACCGGATGAGGTTTTTCTGGAAGGGGTCAGCCGTATCAAGCGCTATATTGAAGACGGAGACATATTCCAGGCCAATTTGTCGCGGCGCTGGCGCGGCCGGCTGCAACACGAACGGAGTGCCGCTGCGCTGTACCGGGCCTTGCGCACGAGCAATCCTGCGCCGTTTGCCGGCATCGCCGACCTGGGCGACGGCAACGTCATCGTCAGTTCGTC
>DASSZW010000050.1:0-2729 GCA_035713285.1 Burkholderiales bacterium | reverse complement strand
CCGCTGAAATTGTCCCTGCTCCGGTTGAGACCAGTCGGCAAAGGCGATTGTTGGCAATACAATAGCCAGCAGGATTATAAATTTTAATATTTTCATATCCGCGTCAAGGGACTATTTGGAAACAGGAAATTAACACAATGAACTTCATTTGTGTTGTCGAAAAATACAATGCCTGCATGTTTCATGCTTGCGAAGAGGAAGATCAAATGCACGTATGCGGCAGATTGCTGTTACCAATCATATCCAGCATCCTATGCGCGGCCTGCGCACCTCCTGTTGGTGTCCTTCTTCCTGATTCATACAATCCCGCCAGCGATGCGCGTATCAGGGTGTATTCAGTCCCTGACCATTATATCTGGCTCTTCCCTAATCAGACCTGCGCGCAGGTACTCAGCGCGAATTATCGCGGAAAGAAATTTTTGGGTGTCAGTACAGGGGTGGATCAGTTTTTAAGAACGGTGCACATTGGTATGCCTGAACCCGATAATGAATACGATGCACGATACAACGAGTTTGTAGTTAAAGCAGGAGAACCTCTGACGCTGATGGCGAAATATATTGAAGTGGTTGCAGCGGATCCGCTCATGCCGTATGTAATTAACGGCGGTAAGCCCTGCGGGCCGCGAGTTGCGACGCTGCTTCCCAAGGCGGGACACGATTATGAAGTGTTTTCAGATACCTACTGGCCGGCGCATGGTTTGAACGATTGTCTGGTGCATTTGCGCGAAATCAGACACGTAAAAGATCAATTTATAGCCGTGCGGGCCGAGCCGGGAGACGGCGCATTTACTTGCGACGGTTCTCCGTAAACAAGAGAATTTAGTTGCAGGATAACGAAAAGTCTGCATGATTATCCCTCGAATTTATGAAAACCCGGGTTAAAAAATGGTGTAATCGGTGTGCAATAAAAATCGGTTATGCAGCAATTCGCCCGAAGCCGCTGCACACGTTGGCGGCACTTTCACCGGCTCCCGGCGTAGAAAACAGCTCGACGTGGCTGCGTATCTTGATCAGGCAATAAAGTAATTCTTCTTTGTTAATGCAGAAACCGTCTGCGGGTCAGGCTGACAGCCAGCCAGTAGCTGACACCGCCCCAGGCCAGCATTGCGGCGACATGGATTGAAATGTCGGCGGGCTGAAATCCCAGTATCAGCGGGCGCACCAGGTCGATGGCATGCGACAGCGGCAGCAGCGCTGCTGCGATCTGCAGGAAATGCGGCATGCGGTCGACCGGGTAAAATACCCCGCAGAGCAGTACCATGGGCGTGATGACCAGCGTGAAGTAATAGATGAAAAAATCGTAGCTCGGCGACAGCGCGGTCATTACCAGGCCCATTCCGGAAAAGGTCAAGCCTATCAGTATGATAACCGGTAGCGTCCACAGGCTCAGCAGCCAGCTGTGTTCTAAACCCAGACCCCAGATCACGGCAAGGATGGCCAGGCCTGAGAGCAGGCTTTTCGATGCGCCCCAGGCGAGTTCGGCGAGCATGATGTCGTCCAGCGTCAAGGGCGTGTTGAGGATGGCTTCCCAGGTTTTTTGCACATGCATGCGCGAAAACCCGGAATACAGCACTTCGAACGTCGCACTGTTCATGGTGGAATAGCAGATCGTCCCGGCCGACAGGAACGTCAGGTAAGCTGCGCCCCCGACCTGCGGCATCAGGCTGCCCAGCCCGTAACCGAAGCCGAGCATGTAAAACATCGGGTCGGCCAGATTGCCGAGGATGCTCGAGCCGGCAAGTTTTTTCCAGACCAGGAAATGCCGGCGCCATACCGGCGCGAAACGCCAGGATAATTGAGGCAGGCCGAAATCCTTCATGCGTCGCGCAGCTCCCGTCCGGTGAATTTGAGAAACACGTCTTCCAGATTGGATGGGCGCTGCACGTAGCGCAATGCGTCTTGTTCGCGCAAATGGGCGACCAATGCCGTACCGTCATGCGTATAGCAAAATAATGTCTCGCCGGTGATTTCGTGCCGCGTGCAGTAACTTGCCGCATAACGTTGCGCCCAGTGATCGACCGTTTCGCCGTAAATTTCGACTACGGCAGGCTCGATCTCGGCAGCGATCAAATCGCGCGGGTTGCCGGCGGCGATGGCGCGGCCGAGGTCCATGATGAGCAATCGGTCGCACAGGCGTTCGGCTTCTTCCATGAAATGCGTGGTCAGCAAAATGGTTTTGCCCTGGTGGGTGAGCCGGCGCAAACCTTGCCAGATGACGTGACGCGCTTGCGGATCCAGGCCGGTGGTCGGCTCGTCGAGAAAAATGAGCTCGGGGTCGTTGATCAGCGCCCGGGCCAGCGTGAGCCTCCGTTTCATGCCGCCCGACAGGGTGGTGATTTTGCTTCCCGCTTTGCTGGTCAAGGCTGCGAATTCGAGTAGCGCCGGGATACGGCTATTGATCAGGGCATCTGGGAGGCCGAAATAGCGTCCGTAAATCAGCAGATTCTCGGTAACGGTAAAATCGGGGTCGAGATTATCCATTTGCGGCACGACGCCGATATTCTGTCGCGCGCTCCGGGCTTGCGCCGGGATAGCCGTATCGAAGATGCGGATCTCGCCTGCGTCGGGTTCGATCAATCCCAGCAACATTTTCAGCGTGGTGGTTTTGCCGGCACCGTTGGGACCCAGCAAACCGAAGCATTCGCCGCGCTCGATGGCGAGGTCGAGCCCGCGCACGACTTGCGTCGTGCCGTAATGTTTGGCGAGGCGGCTTACGGTTACGATAGGCA
>DASSZW010000049.1:0-16889 GCA_035713285.1 Burkholderiales bacterium | reverse complement strand
ACCTGGGCGAAACGGTAACGAGCGTTTATTCGCGTCCGCAAGGGAACAACGGCTTCGTATCTGCTGGCAGCGAAGTATCCTTGTCCAGAACGGAAGCGCTCAATTCCCTCGTTCGCCCCTCGACTCTGGATAGGGAAGCCGGCACCGTCGTTTCCGACGATAATCATGAATTTATGCCGCTGGTGCTGGTGACCGAATCCCTGGAAGACGACCGGGCTACCATACAGCCGGGCGACCGACTTATACTCATCATAGAAGACGACCCCGTGTTTGCGGGAATGTTGCGCGATTTCGCGCACGAACGCGGCTTCAAGGTATTGCTTGCGATGCAAGGGCATACTGCCTTGATGCTCGCCCGGCAATATCGGCCCGATGCGATTACGCTGGATATCCAGTTGCCGGATATGAGCGGCTGGGCGATACTCGATAATTTAAAACATGAAGCGGCCACCCGGCATATTCCGGTGCATATCATTTCTGCGGAAGGCGAAGATGACCGGAGTCGCAAGCTGGGAGCCCTGGCATGGATACCCAAGCCGGTCAACAGCTCTGACCTGCATGAATCATTTGCGCGGATGGAAGATTTTCTGGCGCGCAAAATGAAGAATCTGCTGGTCGTGGAAGATCAGCCAGTCGAACGCAACCGGATCGTAGAATTGATCGGAAACGAAGATGTCAATATCACGACGGCATCGACGGGCGCCGAAGCGCTGGAGGCGCTCAAGCAGACCCGGTTCGATTGCATGGTGCTCGATCTGGAATTGCCCGACACCAACGGGTTCGCGGTGATCGAGGAAATCAAGAAGGACCTGAGTCTGCGTACCTTGCCGATTATCGTGTATACGGCAAGAGATCTTACGCAGGCTGAAGAAACGCGGCTTAAAAAAGTGATCAAGTCGGTTATCGTCAAGGATGTGCGTTCGCCGGAGCGCTTACTCGACGAAGTAACTTTATTCCTGCACCAGGTCGAAGCCGATCTTCCCGAATTCAAGCGCCGGATACTCGAACAGGTCCGTAAAACCGATCCTATGCTCGCCGGAAGGAGAATATTGATCGTGGATGACGATGTGCGCAATATTTTCTCGCTTACCGCAGTACTGGAACGGCACCGGATGGAAGTCTATTCCGCCGAGAATGGTAAAGATGCGATCAATTTACTGAAAAAATCGCCCAATATCGAAATGGTTCTGATGGATGTAATGATGCCGGAAATGGATGGTTACGAAACGATGAGGGAAATACGGAAAATGCCCCGGTTCAGGAACTTGCCGATTATTTCCCTGACGGCGAAAGCCATGAAAGGGGATCGTAAAAAATGCATAGAAGCCGGCGCTTCCGACTACATCACCAAGCCGGTCAATACCGAACAGTTGCTGTCGTTGCTTCGTGTTTGGCTGTACCGTTGATGTATCAGGGCGCATGAATCAGGAACAGTATGGCCGAATTCTCCAATAACACGGATTTGCAGACGGTTCCTGGTTCCGTGGATGCTACTCAGCAAGAGCTGCGTCTCGAACAGAGAAACGATGATATCGAAAATATCGAGATCATCCTGTTGCTCGAGGGGGTTTATCTGCATTACGGATTCGATTTCAGGCATTATGCGCCGGCTTCGCTCAAGCGGCGCATATGGCATTGCGTACGCGAGGAAAAACTTAATTCGATATCCGCACTGCAGGAGAAACTTCTTTATAACCAGTCCTGCATGGAACGTTTTTTATTGATCTTGTCGATTAATGTAACGGCGTTGTTTCGGGATGTCGGTTTTTATCGTGTTTTCCGCGAAAAAATAATACCGCGCTTACGCACCTATCCGTTTATCCGGATCTGGCATGCGGGCTGTTCGAGTGGCGAAGAGGTGTATTCGCTGGCGATATTGTTGCAGGAAGAAGGGCTTTATGACCGGTCGCGTCTTTATGCCACCGACATGAATGAAGTGATACTGGCGCGGGCCAGGGATGGCATCTATCCTCTGGAAAAAATGATGGCATACGAAAAGAATTATCGGAACGCCGGCGGAAAAAGAAATCTGACGGATTATTATACCGCTCAATACGGACGGGCAATTTTTCATGGCAGCCTGAAAAAAAACATAGTATGGTCGCAGCATAATCTGGTAACGGACGGGTCGTTTAACGAGTTCCACGTAATTTTATGCCGTAATGTGCTGATTTATTTCGATCAGTCCTTGCAGGCGAGAGTGCATAAACTGCTCTATGACAGCTTGATCACTTTCGGTATGCTCGGGCTGGGACAAATGGAATCGATACGCTTCAGCCCTTATGAACTCAATTATGAAGCCCTGGACAGCCTGGAGAAATGGTATAGCAAAATACGTTGAAAAATATGCGATTTATAGGCATCGGGACTTCTCTGGGCGGTACCCAGGCATTGAAAATCATGCTGCCCTTGCTGCCGCCGGCTTTTCCGGCCGCGATTGCGCTGGTATTCCATCGCGCGTCGGAGACGAGTATCGTATTGCCGCGTTTTCTGCAACAGCATTGCCGGATGCCGGTAGAAGAAGCGCAGGATAAAACCTTGATACGGCCAGGACGACTGTATTTCGCCCCGGCCGATTATCATTTGCTGGTCGAAGGTAGCCATTTCGCCTTGACTACCGAAGCGGAAGTATCACACGCGCGCCCGTCCATAGACGTTCTTTTTGAATCCGCTGCCGAAGTGTATGGCAAGGACATGACGGGAATCGTATTGACGGGAGCGGGGCAGGATGGCGCCCGGGGCTGTATTGCCATAAAATGCGGCGGCGGCCTGACGATAATCCAGAATCCGGAAACCGCGGAATGCAGCAGTATGCCCAAGGCTGTTTTGGCAAGTCATGCGGCCGATATCGTGCTCGACCTGAAAAATATCGTTCCGTTTCTGCTCGAGTTGCAAAATTCAAAGGGGGATGCGAAATAATGCAATTAGAAGCAAAAAAAGCCAATATTCTCGTCATTGACGACAATCCGGCCAAACGCCTGGCGCTTGTTTCCGTGCTGGAATCGTTGCACCAGAATATCGTGATTGCCGAATCGGGGCGCGATGCGCTGCGTCATCTGCTGGATCTTGAATTTGCCGTTATCCTGTTGGACGTCCAGATGCCGATGATGGACGGTTTCGAAACCGCGCGGCTGATACGCAGCCGTCAGCAGTCGGAATCGACGCCCATTATTTTCGTTACTGCCTATGCCCGCGGCGAAACCGATATGGTCGAAGGCTACTCGCTGGGAGCGGTCGATTTCATTTTTACTCCCATCATTCCTGAAATTCTCCGCGCCAAAGTCTCGGTATTCGTCGATCTGTACAATAACATACAGGTGATAAAACAGCACGAAGAGCATCTTGAAACCTTGGTGGCTCAGCGGACAGCCGATTTGACCGCCGAAATCGCCGAACGCAAACAGGCTGAAATCGCCATACGCAAACTTTCCAGCGCCATGGAAAAAGTGGCCGATTCGATTTTTATTACAGACGCCAACGGAGTGATCGAATATATCAATGCTGCGTTTGAAAACATTACCGGTTTCAGCAGAAACGAAGTGATAGGGAATACTCCCAGGGTCATCAAATCCGGCAAACATGACGCACAGTTTTATCAGCAGATATGGGAAACCCTGCTCAAAGGGGAAGTGTATCGCAATGTTTTTATCAACCGGAGAAAAGACGGACGGCTGTATCATGAAGCGGTAACCATTACGCCACTGACCGACGAAAACGGTAAAGTCACGCACTATATTTCTTCGGGCAAGGATATTACCGATAGTATCCATTCTCAGGAACGCCTGCATCATCTGGCCCATCACGACGTCCTCACCGGCCTGCCTAACCGGATATTGTTCGTGGACCGGCTCAAGCACGCGCTCAAACGGGCGGAATGGCGCAAGCGTACGGTAGCGGTCATGTTCCTCGATATGGACCGTTTCAAACTGGTCAACGATACTCTCGGTCATGAGGCCGGCGACCGGCTGTTGCAGGCGATGGCCACGCGCCTGTTGGCCTGCGTGCGCGAAGGCGATACGGTCGCGCGTTTTGGCGGCGATGAATTTGTCGGTTTTTTGAACGATGTTGCAACACCGGAAGATGTCGTTCCCATCGTCGACAAATTCCTCGATGCGCTGGCGCCCCCGTTTATGATAGACGGTCACGAGCTGTTTATCAGCGGCAGCATCGGCATCAGCCTCTATCCCGACAACGGGACCGATACCCAGACGCTGATGAAAAATGCAGATATCGCCATGTATCGCGCCAAACAGCGTAGCGGCAACACCAGCGAATTCTACCGGGCGGACATGAATGCCCATGCCATGACCCGGTTGCACGTCGAAACTGCGCTGCGCCATGCGCTCGACCGGGATGAGTTCGTATTGCATTACCAGCCGCAGGTCGATCTGGAAAGCGGCGGCATCGTCGGAGTGGAAGCCTTGATTCGATGGCAGCGCAGCGAAGCGGGGCTGGTCTCGCCGGTAGATTTCATTCCTTTGCTCGAAGAAACCGGGCTGATCGTCGAAGTCGGCGAATGGATGCTGAATAATGCTTGTAAGCAGCATATCCTGTGGCAAAAAAACGGTTATCCCGATTTGCGCATAGCCATCAATATTTCCGGTCGTCAGTTCGACAGTAAAAATCTGATACATTGCTTGCAGCGCGTCATGCAGGAGGTTTCCATGCCGTCGGAACTGCTGGAGCTGGAAATCACCGAAAGCATATTGATGAAAAATGCGGATACGGATATCGAAGCTTTACACACGCTGAGGGCGATGGGATTGCGTTTCGCCATCGATGATTTCGGCACGGGATATTCTTCGCTCACGTATCTCAAACGTTTTCCGATCGATATCATTAAAATCGATAAAATATTCATACGTGACATCACCACCGACGCCGACGATGCAGCGATAGTCAGCGCCATTATTTCCATGGCGCACAGTCTTGGAATCAAGACGATAGCAGAAGGTGTCGAAAACCGGGAACAATACGAATTGCTGCGCGAGAGGGGATGCGATTTTGCCCAGGGCTATTATTTCAGCGTGCCGTTGTCGGTGGAAGAAATGACCGGGTTCCTGGCTCAGTCTCTCCATAATGGAAAAAATTATTCCAATAAAAACAAAAACAATATCGCACCGTTATGAAAGCGGTATGAGTGTTCGACTCAAAGTTTTTGAAAACCTTAAACGCTTGACGGTTTTTTTCCGAACCTGAAACAAGAATAACTCCAGTTGTTGTTACATCGGCGCTTACGCCGGGGGATACATCCGGTCCGAACCGCCCGGTTTCCCGGAGAGCTTTCGGCAGGAGAAATATTCCCCCCGCGATCCTGTAGTTAGCCTATGATTAGTTTGTTGTATTTTCGGCTGTGACGGGTTGTTTTGCGATTAGCCTGTATCGGCATGTAACAGCCTGTCCGGAGAGCGGTATGAGTAAAAAAGATAAAAACGAGCCTGCCAATACGCAGGTTTTTAATCTTAACAAGACAGAAACCGGTGTTGCGCCTTCTTTGCTGGAAAAAAACCTCGAACGTCGCGAACAAGCGGTCAGTGAAGACGAAATTGCTATGGCGGGACGGGAAAAGACGGCGAGCGCACGCGAAAACGCGAGCGATGTGCGCGAAAACGCGACCGATAAGCGGGAAATTGCAGCAGATCTCAGGGAAGAGGCCGTTAACATACGCGAAGATGCGGCCGATTTGCGTGAAAAATTTACGCAAACGAGAGAAAATGAAACCCGCCAGCGCGAGAGTGAGGCTACACAGCGCGAACATAATGTCCGTTCAGCCGGGATATTGCAGACGCAATCTGAAGACCAGGTCGTTAAGTTGCAGCAGACCGCGGAACAATTGCTGGCCGCGACATTGGAAACCAAGAAAATGGCGGAACAAGTCCAGCTGGCAAATTTTGCCATGCAACATTTGGCGGAACATGATGCGCTGACGGACCTGCCTAACCGCCTGCTCTTGCAAAAACGGCTCGAAGAGACGATAGCGGCGATTGGCGGGCAGGAACGGCAGTTAGCCATTTTTTTTCTCGATCTCGACCAATTCAAGCATATCAATGATTCGCTCGGGCACGTCATCGGAGATCAATTGCTGAAATCCGTCGCAAACCGGCTGTCGGAATGCGTGGATCGCTCCGATACGATCAGTCGCCAGGGCGGCGACGAATTCGTGATTCTGCTGCAGGTCGTAACCCAGGCGAAAGATGCCGAACTGTCGGCGAAAAAAATTCTTGCCGCGCTTGCCTTGCCGCACCACGTCGAACAGCTCGACCTGCATATTACGGCAAGCATAGGGATCAGCATTTTTCCTGATGACGGCCTGGATGGAGATACCTTGATCAAAAATGCCGATACGGCGATGTATCACGCAAAGGCGACTGGACGCAACAATTACCAGTTTTTCAATAAAAGTATGAATACCCGCGCGGTAGAACGGCAATCCATCGAAGGCGGCTTGCGCCGGGCGCTGGAAAGGCAGGAATTCGTTTTGTATTACCAGCCTAAAATCAATCTGCGTAGTCGTCGGATAGTCGGCGCTGAAGCGTTGATCCGGTGGCAGCATCCGCAGCGCGGCTTGCTGTCGCCTTCGCAATTCATTACCATCGCGGAAGATTGCGGTCTGATTTTATCGATCGACCGCTGGGTATTGCGTACCGCCTGTCTGCAGGCGCAGGTTTGGCAACAGATGCGGTTGCCCCTGTTTATCGTTGCGGTCAATATTTCCGCGCCCGAATTTCGCGCGCCGGATTTTCTAGATAATCTCAAGGAGATTTTAAGCTCCGCGTCGATTGCGCCGGATTGCATCGAACTTGAATTAACGGAAAGCATCCTGATGCAGGATGCGGAAACCACCATCGCTACTTTGCGCGCCATATCGGAGATCGGGGTCAAACTGGCGGTGGACGATTTCGGCACAGGTTATTCCAGTTTGAGTTATCTGCGTAAATTTCCTATCGATACCTTAAAAATAGACCAATCGTTTGTCAATCACATGATCAGCAATCCCGATGACGCGGCTATCGTCAGCGCCGTGATCGGCATGGCCAAAAACCTGAGATTACGGGTTATTGCAGAAGGCGTAGAAACGCCTGAACAGTTTGCGGCGCTTTTGGGCATGGGTTGCGACGAGGGGCAAGGCTACTATTTCGGCCGTCCGATGACTGCACCAGACTTCCAGTCCTTGCTCATGAGCGGCATATCGATACCGCCCGGGCATTGACTCTGTCGCTGTCGGTATTATTGTATTGTGTTTGCGGAAAGCGGATGATTTTCACGTCCGGCCTGCACAGTTCTTTAACGAGCAAACGGTAGGTATCCAGATCGAATACCGGTTCGGATTTTGCATAAGCCATTTCCTCGAGATCGGACCCGGAATCAACAGTCGCCAAATGAACCCAGTGTTCGAAAATATGAATTACGGATTTATCGTTGAGCGTGTTATGTTCCTGAATGCCTATCCTGCCGGAATAGGGCCATGCTTTGAGCCGATGGGCCATCATGGCCTGGCGAAATTTAAGGTAATGGATTGTTGTGGACTGCTTCCCGGCGCATACCCCGTCGCAGCGTTTTAACTGATAGGCAAAACACGGTCCCGTGCCGGATTCCAGCCCGAGCGCCTGGGGGCAAAGACGATGGCGGTCGGCGATGAGCCTCAACGCTTCCAGCGCTTGCCGTCTGGAACGGAATACACCGAAAAGTTCGCCCAGCGCTTCGGGCCGGATATCGTCTCCTCGCGCCAATGCGACGGCAGGACGGATCTCTGCCGTATCGGCGATGCGCCATGAATATAATTCATTTTGCCGCCTCAACCGCCGGTTATAGACCGGCTGGCGTTCCTTGATCAGTCGTGACTCCAGCAGTAACGCGCCGAACTCGCCTGCCGTTTCGATCCATTCGATATGCCTGATTTCCTGGCTGATGCGCATCGCTTTTGCCGCGGCATGGTCGCCGCTGAAATGCGCCAGTACGCGCTGGCGGATGTTGATGCTTTTGCCTATGTACAAAGGCAAGCTGTTTTCGCCGAAAAATAGATAGACTCCGGGCGTTTCCGGCAAACGCTCGACGAGTTCCGCCTCGATCCCGCCCGGAAGGCTGGGCGGCGCCTGCAGCAGTTCTTGCGCGGCGAACGCGACACGATCCCATCCCAGTTGCGCTGCCGCGGCATCGAGAAACGCCGCCATCGTTTCGACATCGCCCATCGCGCGATGACGCGCGGTACAGGTCAGTCCGTAACGGTCGATGAGAGCGTCCAGACTGTGACTGCGATGTTGCGGATAAAGCCGCCGGGAAAGTTTGACGGTACATAATACTTTCAATCGCAGATTGATTCCCATCGATCTGAATTCGTTTTTCAGAAAACCGTGATCGAAGCGCGCATTGTGCGCGCATAAAACCGCTCCATCGAGGAATGTCAGCAATTCTGCCGCTACCTGCCGGAATGTCGGAGCCTGGTCGACCATTTCATTCGTAATTCCGGTAAGTTGCTGTATGTAAACAGCGATAATCGTGCCTGGATTGACCAGGGTTTGCCAGCGCGCAACTTCTATGCGATTTTCGTACCGTATCAGGGCAATTTCGGTGATCCGGTCGCGGAGCGGCGTAGCGCCGGTAGTTTCCAGATCCAGTAAGACGTAGTTCGGGAGCATGGTTTCGTGGGTTCGATTATTGACGGCTCGCCGGATTCAATAAAGAAAATGTGGAGTGCCGGCGCATGCAGCGGGTGCGACAGTCCGATTGGGATTCAAGGGGAATTCTGGCAGAACCGAAAGAAACGAATATCATTTCATGGAAATTATTGCACAGAAGATGCGTTCAGTAAATTGCCCCGGGATTGCTGTCTTGTCCGGCATGTTCGATTACGGCTTCCACCCAGCCTTGCTGTACGGCGATTTCGAGCCACGCTGTAAAATCGAAATCGCTGCCAGCCTGATCAAGCGCCGTTTCGATAGACGCCGCTGACATTAATGCCACAATCCAGCGGTCCGTTGTTTCATCCAGCGCGACGACAGGCGGCTCCATCGGCAATGAATTTTCCGGCATTAGCCATACCAGCGCGGTCTCAGCCTGACCCGACTCCAGCAGGCTGCGCACCGCCGCCCAGTCCGGGTCGGGTTCGCGATGCGCCAGAAACAGGGTGACGACAGGCCAGTCCGACTTCAGGCGACTTACCCCGCGGGCAAGCTGCAAACGCATGCATTGCGGGTCTCCGGCGGCGAGCCGTCGGAAATCCTCCTCGTTCAGGCGCGGACGCGCTGCCCCGGCTGCCTGCCAGATCGCCCAGTCGAGCCGCGCGCAATCGCTCAGCCACGGAAAGTTTTGCAATTCCTCAACGGAGTCAACAAAATCCGCCAGCTTGTCTCCCGCCCATGCCAAATCCCCTCGCCGGGGCGGTTCGGTACGCCAAAAGCGGGTGCATAGCCCGTCAAAAGCCGCCTCGCCGAGCATCGCCAGCAAAGTCGGGAATTGTTCGCGCAGCGCATTCCGTGCGTGGCCGAGGCCGTTGCCGCGATACGCCGCCAGTCCGGCCTGCCATCGAGAACCCGTCTGCCTTACGCCGGAGCAGGGTAAATCGGTGGGCTCCGGCGCAAATATCGCCGCAATCAGTTCGCGCTGACGCTGCGCTTCGCCAGCCCAGCTGTCTTTGTTCGCAGACATCGATAGCTCGCTCACAGGCATGCTTTCCGGGGCGGCGGCGAAAGATGACAGGTGTTGCCGGCGGCGATCGTACGTTCCGATACCGCAATGGCTTTAGCCGCTTCGCCGAGCAGGACCGATAACGCGGGCAATTGATCGTCCCACTCGATCAAGGTGGGCAAAGCGCCGAATCGCTTTAACGCGTAGTCATATGCTTGCCAGACCGGATCTGAGACCGGGCTCGCGTGATCGTCGATGATCAGTTCCTGCTGCGCACTGAATCCTGCCAGATGAATTTCGCCTATCAGCCCGGCCGGAGCGAGGCGGTGCAGTTCGTCGATCCAGTCGCATACCGATAGCACGGGGTCCGGTGCGGCAGCATTGAGGGCATTGACTATCAGGTTATTGATGTCGAGCAGCATGCCGCAGCCGCTACGCCGGCCGAGCTCGGCAAAAAATTCCGGTTCGGAGTAATCGCGCTGTGCAAAATCCAGATACGCGCTGAGATTTTCGATCAGTATCGGTCGGCGCAGCCGTTCCTGCACGCGTTGGATATTGGCGCAAAAAATCTCCATCGTAGCTTCCGTAAACGCGACCGGCAGCAAATCGTTGGCATGAACGATGCCTGCCTGCGCCCACGGAGCGCGGGCAAAACAGGCATGATCCGAAATTCGCACCGGATCTATCCTCCCGGCCAGAGCGGCGACCCGGTCGAGATGCGCATCGTCCAGGCCGCAGGCGGAACCTAGCGCCAATCCTACGCCATGCAGGCTGACCGGATATTCGGTGCGCACCGTTGCGAGCACTTGCGACGCGGCATCGTGCCGGTTGAAAAAATTTTCAGTGTGCACTTCCACGAAATCCAGAGAGGGCCGGGTAGTCATGACTTCCCGATAATGCGGCTGACGCAGCCCTATGCCGCAGGAAAGGACGGTTTCAAGCATGAAAACTCCCGTAAGTTCCGGACTCCGTCGCCGGTAATGGCGACAGGGCAGTAATGGAACGACGCGATTTCCGGCCGAACTTCCGCATCGTTCCGTAAAACCGGCTCAGGACTTGTTTTTCATGGCGGCCAATTTAGCTTTAGCCTGCTGCATGTTCATGCCCCCCAATTTTGCGCACGTCCCGTCAGGAACGATCTTGACGTCACCGGGATTGTCGGAAACCGTGCTTTGCCCTTTGCATGAATGCAGCCCCGATAACCCTTTGCAATCGTTCTGGCCGGCTTTGGCGACGCCGAAGCATTTTTCCATGCCCGGCTTCATCATGTTGTTCCCGTCCGCCTCCGAAGCGGGAGCGACAGCCAGTACGCCCATCGCAAGAATTGTCAAAGCGGCGGTATTGATAAACTGACGTTTGTTCATAACGTAATCCTCTCGATAAATTAAAAAGCTGCAATCTGTCCGCCGGCCGCAAAATGCATCCGGCTATCATTAGTCGCGCCGGCGCGATAAAACTTACATCGGTGTCATTTATACGCCAGAACCTGCAATCCCGTTTGTTTGAGGCGGTTGCGCAATACAAGCCGGCTTCGATGCAGCATCGTCCATAAATTGTTCGAGGTAATGCTCATCTCCCGACAAATTTCTTCCGTACTGTTCTCGAAAATTTCGCGCAATACGAATAAACGCGCCTGACGTTCGGGCAGATACTGCAGGCATAATTCCAGGATTTGCCGGAACTGCCGGTTATCCAGTACTTGTTCGGGGCTGCCCCAGTTTGCAGGCCGGTCGCGCCAGTCGCCTTCTTCAGTTCGTTCCTGTTCGATCCCGGTTTCGGGATCTACGGCGGCTGCCGACTCGTATAACGGTACTTCCCGCGCATCGCGCCGGAACTGGTCGATGATTTTATGCTTGAGGATGCCGACCAGCCAGGTACGCTCGGTCGCATCGCCCGAAAGTACGGAGCGCGACTGAAGCGCAGCCAGCAAGGTTTCCTGCACCGCGTCGTCGGTCTTGTGCCGGTCGCGCAATTGCGTCAATGCATAGCGGTAAAGAATCGGGCCGTGCCTGCTCAGGCGTTGGCCGAATTCGTCGTCAGGATTGTCGTTGAGCACGCGCTTCCTCATGTCCGGCAGAGTTTAACAACGGATGGACGAACTATCGATTCTGTAAAGCATACATCAAACCGGAAAATTTATCAGAGCGATTATGCGGCCCAAGCCATAGTACTGATTCCAGCCGATCGCCAACTGGGCGCCTGAGCGGCCGCGGATCATTGTCTATGGAATGTGGCAACGAGTCTCGGTACGTCAGGTTGTAGTGTATCGAGGGTGGAGGGTCGCTGATTGACAATACCCGGGGTTTATTCGATCAATGATTTTAGCTGGATAACTTCCAGAACATCGCTGGCACGTATACTGATGTCATTGGTCACAAAGTATTTGCAACCGGCGCGAATTGCGGTGGCGTAGTGCAGCGCATCGATAAATTTCATCCCCTGCTTGGCTCGCAGTTGCGCCGCCAAGTCGAAAGTCTCGGCATCATGGGGCAGTATGGTCAGGAAGTCTTCCGTCCTGAAAAGTGCCTTGATGCTGGCGGCCAGCCCCAGATTGTCGGACTGGTAGGGTTTGACCAGGATCTCTGCCAGGGCCGCGTCCCCGGTAAAGCCAATAAGCGTGCCAGCCTCGATGGCTTGGAGGATGGGGGCGACCACTGAAAAGAAGTCAGTGTTGCGATCAAGGAAATACACAAAAACATTGGTATCCACATAGACGCGATGCCTGGCCATCCGGGCCAAGGTGTCGTCTATCTTTCCCATGAGTCGCGCGCCGCCTGTAGCCCGGCATCAACCTCGGCCGTGGTCTGGCCCCAGATACCGTGAGCAATACCAGCATAGGCCATCACTGATTCCTTGCGTTCCTTCCGGTTGGCGGGGATCAGGGTCACCACACCATTGGCATAGGAAACATCCAGCACGTCATCAGGCTTGATGTGCGCCGCCTCCGCGATACGGGCAGGGATGGTGATTTGGTGTTTGGGTCTGACTCGAACTTGTGTCATGGCACGCTCATAAATCGGAAAGTAGGAAATTACTTTAGCATTCGTACTTGCGTTAGGCAAGTATGGGTGAGTCCGGTCCGCGCTCAGATCACCCGCTTCACGGGAAAAATCCGTCCACAGTATTCCGCAACAACAAAGTTTCAGCATTATGGCGTACTGACAATTCTAAGAATGTACGAGCGAAGATCCCCGTGCATAACTCCGATTCGATGAGTCACCGCACCTGCTCAGCCAGCGAGCGTAGGAAAAACATCAACCACGGTTGCCAGTTCGACGTCTCCGTGCGAATTGGCCTTGGATCTGGCGTAATGCTGGGTAGTAGGCCTCCTTGCCCTGCTCGATCACGTTTTCCAGCGAGCGGTAGGGTACATAGGCGTAGCAGGACTGCAGGAGTAGCAGCGTGGTCAGGATGCGGAACAGTCGCCCGTCACCGTCCCGGAATGAATGAATCTTCAGGAACACGACGACGCACAGGCGATGGTCTGCAGCGGATGCAGGCGCGCCGTCTCGCGTTCCCGATTCGCTCGGTCACAAGTTCCGTCTGACTGCGCCCGCGTGCTCGGTGGATGAGTGGTTAACCGGTCAGGATCACTTTTCCGGGGCGATGTATCGTACGTACGGTACGGATTGCTTCCTGAACCCTGGACAGGCTAAAGCTGCCGATTATCGACAGCAGCTCCGGATGTGCTGAAAGCATCTCCCATAGCTCGCGCTGCGCAATGTCCAGATGTTCTCGCGGTGCATTGTTCAGCCAGCCGTCTATCCCAAACCCCTGCCATATCATGTTCTTGTACAGGATGCGCGACGCCTTGAGAGCGATCTCGCCGTCATCAAGGACGCCGTAGGAAATCAGCCGCCCTTTCGGTTCCAGTGCATCGATTAGCGCCAGGGTGTTTGGACCTCCAATGGGATCAAGTATCGCGTGGAAGAGCCCGTGCTGGGCAATTTTCTGCAATGTTTCCGCAACTGTTGCCTGTTTTGAAACGACTCGACCATTATCATCCTCCAGCACGGCATAGCCCGAACCATCGCGTACCAGCAAGGTTGCGTTCAACCCCTTGCGTTCAGCAAGCTTTGCCAAGAGGCGTGCCACCGTCGAGCGCCCGGCGGTGATCAGAAGGCGGGAGGATTTCGGGAGATCGCACTCACTGAGCAATGCCCACGCGGTAAGCGGGTTTAATGCAAACTGGCACGCAAGCGCGTCGGATATTTCCGGAGGCACGGGGTAGATCCGCGTTGCTGGAGCGACGGCAAATTCCGCCCATGAGCCGGGGGCCCGGAACGCGACGCGCATTCCCGGCTCGAGGCCGGTCACGTCCGAGCCGCAAGCGATGACAGTCCCAACCCCTTCGAGCCCGGCGACTTGCGGGAACGCCGGTTTGACTCTGTAACGGCCTTCGATGAATAGAAAATCAGCGGGCTGAATGGGCCGTGCGGCGACCCGGACGAGAACCTGGTTACGGTCGGGGACGGGGCAGGGCATGTCATGTACCGCGAGTACCGTTTCGGCCTTCCCTGCGCGTTCGAAGATAACCGCTTGCATGGATGTTTCTGTTTGCATGGTGCTTCTCCTCTGTAAAGGGCGATTAGCATTCATGTGATGGCGAAAGCGTAACGCGGCTCCCGCTTCCGGCTGCTTTCTCGATTGCCGCGATGACCCGATGCAGTGCCACCGCGTCCTCGAAGTCTGGCGCTGTGTGGGTCCCCTCGTGCAGATCCCGGGCCATCCTGGCGTAGAGACGGGCGACATTTCCCGGCTCCACGGCCTCCGGCCAACCGGAACGGTAGGAAGCGGGTACCTCCAGCGGCCGGAACACCTTCTCTCCGCCCCGCGTGCCCTTGAGGGAGAGCTGCACCATCTGCGTGTGGCCAGAGGGACCCGAGACCCGGATGTCGCCTTCCGTGCCGTTGATCTCCCAAAAGAGGCCGGCACCGTCGCGCGCCGTGCCGCCGCGGTAATGAAGGGAGAGGGGCGCGCCGCTGGCAAGGATGCCGCTAACCAGTACCTGGTCTGGCGCCGACACGGGCAATGTCTCGCCGGTATCGGCCGCGAGCGCCGTGGCCCGCCGGGTGGCCAGCACCGCGGAGACCTCCGCGACTTCGCCCAGCACGTCCCTGAGCGCCGCGAGCGTGTGGCCTACCGGGATCGTCAGCAGCGTGGCACCGTTGGTACGGTCCAGCAAATAGGCCCAGGTTTTCTTGTCAGGGATGCCGCCGCTTCCCTGCAAGGCGCCGCCTCGCGCGACCAGCGTGGTCGACAGCACTTCGCCGACGAAGCCATCGGCGATCAGACGTCTTAGATACTCGATTTCCGGAGCGACGCGCGCTTGGGTTCCGACTACGCCCAAGACTCCCTTGGCCCTGACAAGCGCAGCCATTTCTTCGGCCTCGGCCAGCCCGTTACCGAGCGGCCATTCGCAATAAACATGTTTGCCCGCTCCGATCGCCATCTTCACGATCTCTAGGTGATGGGGCACCTTTACCGCGACGGTGACGATGTCGACCTCAGGCGCCGCGATCAACTCGGCGACGTCGGCGAATGCCCGCGGCAACCCGGTCTCGGCAGCGGCTTTCTCGGCACTGGCCAGGCTGCTGTTGGCGACGCCGACGATCTCGAATGTTTCGAATAGCGCCTGTAGCGCAGGAATATGGGCCCGCGCCGCCCAGCTTCTTCCCGGCTGCAACCCAACGATACCAACCTTGAAGCGTTGTCTTTTCATGATGTTCTCCTGGTTTGCGTTTGCAGCAGATAGTGGCCTATTGCACGGAAATTCCACCGTCCACGACGATGCCCTGGCCGCTGATATAGCTGCCGCCCTAGAGGTCGGATGCATCCACTGTGCGGCCGAGGCCAGACAGGTATCGGCGGTTAAGTCTTTCAGTGCGCCGTTGAGGAGTGCGGCTGAGGGTGGCATAGACGATGAATACGTTGATTGCACAACTCCTTTATAAGTACTTGAGGGCAAGGCATCGAGACCGGTTTTGTCACCTGGTTCAGGCGCCCGCAGGTATTATTCCATTGTTCGTAAATAATAGAACAATTGAATGTTAACATGAGTCTGTGCGATACTGCAATCATGAGAGTGTTACAGCATCCGCCCAGAAAAAACCTGACGTTGACTCAGGTTTTGTACGCCTTGAGCGACCCGGTGAGGCTGTCGATTGTAAAGAATTTGGCCGAAGACGATGGCAAGGCGTGCGGGACATTCTGCCTGCCTGTGGCCAAGTCTACCGCTTCGCATCACTTCCGGGTGCTGCGCGAAGCAGGCGTGATTGAGATGCGGTCGGAAGGAACGCAATGTATCAACTCTTTGCGCCGGGAAGATTTGGATGCCCGTTTTCCCGGACTGCTCGATTCCATCTTGCGAGCGTCTGACCCACTTTGAGCCCGCCAGCCGCAACGACCGCATGTTTCGGGACAATCAAATAGGGCGACACTCAGGTCTGGAGCCTTTTTTCGACTGGGTGGAACACCATCGAATTGACCTGCGATGCGAGCGAAATTATTTTGAAGGCAAGATAATCGAAAAACGCCCCTGAGGCTTCGCATGATGTGCCCGGTAGTTATCAGGCCATCATTCGACAGCCTTTCCGGCCGCTTGGACAACACCCAGGCTTGTAGCTTCGCATGCAAGTCGCTTATGATCTTTGGCAAGCAGAACAGCAGCCGCGCCAGCATGTCGTGCCATTGCGTGTGGTCGTATAATGTAAATTATACGCGCGGCGTCCGGATACTGACGATGATTTTATCACTTGAACCAGACCAAAAAACGGCGCGGATATTCTTTGCCCTGTGGCCGAATGCCGTGGTTCGGAGGGCGCTGGATGAAGCCGGCAAACACCTGCACGAACGCTGCGGCGGGCGGCGCATGCGCGCGGAAACACTGCATTTGACCCTGGCGTTTCTCGGCGAGGTGGCACAGGAACGCCTGGAAGAATTGCAACGATTGGCTTGCCTATGCGATGCTACAGCGTTTGATCTGGAACTGACGCATGCCGGTTACTGGGCGCACAATCATATCGCTTGGGTCGCACCGGCTGCGGCACCGCAGGCGCTTATTGAACTGGTTGGCGGTTTAGAGATGCGTCTTGCTGCAGCCGGATTTGCTTTCGATGCGCGGTCGTTTGTGCCGCATGTGACCTTGCTCAGAAATGCTCAGTGCCCGCAAAATCTGTCTGCGATGGTAGCTCCACTCTGGTCGGTGAGGGATTTTGTGCTGGTGAAATCCACTAAGCTTGACTCGTTGGCATCGTATCAATGTA
>DASSZW010000048.1:0-3696 GCA_035713285.1 Burkholderiales bacterium | reverse complement strand
ATTTGCTCTGCTCGGCGTCAGTTACGCGCTGTACTGGTTCGATTACGCGCAATTCGAACAATCGACCGATGACGCCTATGTCGCCGGCAACATGGTTGAATTGATGCCGCAAATGAACAGTAATGTGGTGGCTGTATACGCCGACGACACGCAATGGGTGAAAATGGGACAGCCGCTGGTGTCGCTGGACGGAGCGCAGGCCAGGATTGAACTGGCTAAAGCCGAATCCGAACTGGGGCAGACGGTCCGTCATGTCAAACAGCTGTATGACGTCGTACGGGAATTGCGCAGCACGATCGCGCAACGCCAGGCCGAGCTCGACAACGCGCGCAGCGATCTGGCCAGGCGTAAAAGCCTGATCGGCGAGCGGGCGGTTTCTGCTGAAGAAGTCCAGCATGCTCAAACAACCCTGGCGCGAGCGCAGGCCGCGCTCAATACCGCAAAATACCAGTTGCAGGCGGCTCAAAGCATGGTCGCCAACACGACGCTGACCAGTCATCCATCCGTGCTGGCTGCAGAGGCCGTATTGAGGGAAGCGTATCTGGCGGTCCAGCGCCTGACCATTAATGCGCCTGTGTCGGGCTTTATTGCGAAACGGTCGGTACAAATCGGACAGCGCGTCAACTCCAGCACGCCCCTGATGGAGATCGTACCGCTGAACCAAATCTGGGTGAATGCCAATTTCAAGGAAAACCAGCTCAGAAACATCCGAATCGGCCAGCCTGTTACCGTTATATCCGATCTGTATGGCAGCGATGTGAAATTCCATGGCAAAGTAGCGGGCCTGAGCGCGGGTACCGGCAGCGTATTTTCTTTATTGCCCGCGCAGAACGCCACGGGGAACTGGATAAAAATCGTACAGCGCCTGCCGGTAAGAATCGTGCTCGATCCGCGCGAAATCGCGAAATATCCTTTGCGGCTGGGCTTGTCCCTGACCGCGACCATAGATACGCATGAGCGTCGCGGATTGGCGGTCGCCTCCAGTCGGCCGGTGAGTCCGATTTATACGACGGCGATCTTTACGAATAACGACCAGGCCGTCGACAGACTGATCGCCCGGATCCTGCAGAAAAACGGTTGAAACCCCGATGAGCCAACAGCCCCCGATACACGGACCGGCGTTAGCGCTGCTGACGGTTGCATTATCGCTGGCTACGTTTATGCAAGTGCTCGACACCTCGATCGCCAACGTGTCGATTCCCGATATTTCCGGCGATCTGGCGGTCAGCCCGGATCAGGGCACTTGGGTCATTACCTCGTTTGCCGTCAGTAATGCGATCGCTTTGCCGCTGTCGGGCTGGCTGGCGAAACGGTTCGGCGAGGTAAGATTGTTTGTCGCTGCGACGCTGTTGTTTACTCTGGCTTCGATGTTTTGCGGTTTGTCGACCAATCTGCCGATGCTGATGATATTCCGCATTATTCAGGGAGCGGTCGCCGGTCCCATGATCCCGCTGTCGCAAAGCCTGCTGCTGGCCAATTATCCGCCGGAGAAAAAAGGGCTCGCGCTGTCGTTGTGGGGAATGACGGTGGTGGTGGCGCCGATCTTCGGGCCGATATTGGGCGGCTATATTACAGATAATCTGACCTGGCCCTGGATTTTTTATATTAATGTTCCGGTAGGGCTGATCTCAACCTATTTTACCTGGAAGCTGCTGAGCAAGCGCGAAACTGAAAAAATCCGGCAGCCCATAGATAAGACCGGACTGTTTCTGCTGATCGTCGGAGTGGGCTGCCTGCAGGTGCTGCTCGATAAAGGCAATGAGATGGACTGGTTCGGCTCGACGTTTATCGTGACTCTCGGCGTCATCTCTTTGGTATCGTTGACTGTTTTTGTCATTTGGGAATTGACGGCCGCGCATCCGGTGGTCGATCTTAGCTTGTTTTCGGTACGGAATTTCAGCGTGGGTACTACCGCCATCAGTCTCGGTTACATGACGTTTTTCTCTGGGGTGGTGGTTTATCCCTTGTGGCTGCAGACGCAGATGGGCTATACCGCCACCTGGGCGGGTCTGTCGGCTGCCCCGATAGGTATCCTGTCGGTAATCCTGTCTCCCATCGTCGGAAAGTACATGAACCGTTTCGATCTGCGGGCGCTCGCAAGCTTCAGTTTCGCGGTATTCGGCCTGATCGCCTATTGGGCTTCTTCGTTCAATACCCACGTCGGCTTCTGGCAACTGACCATGCCGCGTTTTTTTCAGGGAATAGGTATGGCTACCTTTTTTATTCCTATCATGTCGATCCTGCTATCCGGTTTGCCGGCAAACCGGATAGCCAGCGCCTCAGGTCTATCCAATTTCCTGCGTATACTGGGAGGCAGTTTCGGCACGTCGCTCAGCGTGGCATTATGGGACAGGCGCGAAGCCTTTCACCAGAGCCAGTTGGTCGAGCCCGTGACCGCGATGGATACCGTAACGCAAACGGCGTTGCATACCTTGCATGGGACCGGGTTTTCCCCGCAAGTTTCGATGGCATTGCTGCAGCAGGAAGTAAGCAAACAATCGTACATGCTGGCAATCAACGACGTGTTTATCGCTTCGGCGTGGATATTCGGGGGCCTGATGCTCTTTATCTGGCTTGCCAGACCGCCCTTTGCCGGCGGCAGCGCTGCCCCGAGCGAATAAGCCGTGCCTGCGGTTAATGCCGGTCTGGTCCGTTTTCAATATAACTAATATTATTCCTGTTAACATTGCGGTTTGAGCAGTCGGATTGCCGTATGCAAAAGATCAGTCAAAAGATCAGTCGAAATGCCGCGTGTCCGTGCGGCAGCGGAAAAAAATACAAGCATTGCTGTATCCGGACCGGAGAGACGGAGCCGGCATTCGGGCAGGCAGCGGCGACGTCGGCCGCGCTTCTGCAGGAAGCGTTAGCGCACCATCAAGGCGGCGATCTGCAGTCTGCGCAGACGCTGTACCGGCAAATTCTGCAGAATGACCCCGCGCATGCCGACGCGATGTATCTGCTGGGCTTGATCGCTCACGCGCAAGGACGGCATGCGGCAGCCGCCGACTGGATGAACCAAGCCATAGCCGTCAACCCATTCAATCCCGACTACTATGCCAATCTCGGCGTAGTGTTGCAGGAAACGGGCCAACTGCAAGCGGCAACGGAAAATTACCGGCTGGCGATAGCGCGCAAACCGGAATATGCCGAAGCGCACAATAATCTGGCGAATGCGTTAAAAGAACAGGGCAAACCTGACGAGGCGAGAAAAAGTTATTGCCGCGCCCTGGAGATCATGCCCGGATCGGCCATGATTCATTACAACCTCGCCAACGTATTGCTGGAATTGAACGAACAGGATGCGGCGATTGCGTATTATCGCCGGGCGCTGGCGCTCGATCCGGATTATGCCGAGGCGCACAACAATCTCGGCAATGCCTTGCAGAACCGGCTCGAACTGGATGCGGCGATCCATTGCTATCAACAGGCGATCGCCAGCGCTCCCGGTTACGTCGAAGCCTGGAATAATCTCGGCAATGCCTTGAAGGATAAAGGGAATATTGAAGCGGCCGTCGCCAGTTACCGGCAGGCGCTGACCTTGCAGCCCGCTTACGCGGTCTTGCATTATAATCTGGGCAACGCATTGAAACTGCAAGGAAAGCTTGAAGAATCCGCAAAGGCTTACCGGCAGGCGATTGCCTGTCAGCCGGACTATGCCCAGGCTTGCAATAATCTGGGTAATGCATTGAAAGATCT
>DASSZW010000047.1:0-6740 GCA_035713285.1 Burkholderiales bacterium | reverse complement strand
GGTGGATATGAAATACCGCACCGGCTTCTGGCGAGGACGGCCGGTCAAAACGCGGATGACCGAGCTTGCCGCCGCGTTATCCGAACTTGGCGTCTGGGTGCGGTTGCATTACGTTTACCCCTATCCGCATGTCGACGAAGTGATCCCGCTGATGGCGGCCGGCAAAATTTTACCGTACCTGGATATTCCTTTTCAGCACGCCAGCCCGAGGATCCTGAAGGCGATGAAGCGTCCGGCAGCGGCTGAAAATACCCTGGCGCGCATTCGCGCATGGCGGGAAATCTGCCCGGAACTCGTTATCCGCAGCACCTTTATCACCGGATTCCCCGGCGAAACGGAAGACGATTTCGAGCAGCTGATGGAATTTATCGAAGCAGCCGAACTGGATCGCGTCGGCTGTTTTACCTATTCGGCGGTAACCGGCGCTGCCGCGAATGCCTTGCCGGATCACGTCCCGGAAGCATTAAAGGAAGAGCGCAAGGCGCGGTTGATGGAGCGGCAGGCCGATATCAGCGCCGACCGCCTGGAGCGCCGTATCGGCCAGACGATGACGGTGCTGATCGATGACGTTACGGAAGAAGGCGCGATCGGGCGCAGCTATGCGGATGCGCCTGACATTGATGGCGTAGTCGTCATCGAAGAGGCCGAAGGTCTGGTGTCGGGCGATTTCGCCACGGTCAGGATCACCGATAGCGGAGAACACGATTTGTGGGGTGTCAGTATTTGACCGTATTTGACCGGTCTTAAATTTGACCGGTCTTATTTTTCAGAACGCGACCGGACGATCGCGGTTGCGGCCCGACAGGCTCCTAGCCGGCTACGAAATTGCGGGAGGGCACGCTACGCTTGGTCTGGCCGTTCGGGCCGTAAATACTGCCCGTAGTGTCCGGACCGCGCAACATGTTTAAAGAACTTTGATTGCGGTTCAATTGCGTGTTGATGAGGAGCCCGTTGGTGCGGTTGCTTTCTTTTGCTGCCAATACTTTCTCGGCCAGCTTTTTCCAGGAGACGGCAACTTCGCTGTCTGCATTCAGGGATATCCAGCTTTGCATGCCGGATTCGTTAGCCTGAAAACCCGATTCGCCCAGAGTCTGATGACGACGGTAGGCAAGATTGGCTAATTCTGCTATGCGTTTTGATTTTTGATCGATAACGGCAGTAATATCCTTGATATTGTTTGCGACAAGCAAGCCTTGTTCTTGCTGTATCAGTTCCAGCAGTTCGTCCATAATCCGGTTTTCTGCACCGAGATGTTCGAACAGGCGGGTGTCGAGGGAAGTCATGCCTGGCCGTTTCGTGTTTGCAGCAGATTTTTTACGGAAGTGATCAGTTCATTCGCCACTTTTTCGGTGTCAACCTGGAACTGTCCGCCGGCAATCGCTTTTTTTATTTCATCGACCTTGCGGGCGTCGAATACGCTGCTGGCCGAAATTTGCGTTTCCAGGGACTGGAGCTGCGACGACAGGGGCGAGATCTTGACGGAGCCGGCTTGGGCTGTATCACTGGTGCCGGCGGCTTTGTCGAGGCCTTTTGCCTTGCCGGATGAACTCGATCCGACCGGAACGCTTCCGACGTTTTTAATTGAATCTGTGATTTTCATGGCATCATCTCTTGGTGAGTGCCCAGCAATCTGAGCTATAAAAGAATTGTCGGCTGAAATTCTTTTAACTTTAGCATATTGGCAAAAAAAATCCACCCGATTCAGTTACTCACATCGACCTCGCCATTGGCCTGCGCGACACCGCTGATAACCTGGCCGCTTGCGACCCGAACCTGTACGATATGTCCAGCCATGGCCGCGCCGATTGCACGTCCGTCGGCGGATACCTGAAAGCCGTTGCCTTTTGAAATCAATTTGACGTTCTGGCCTTGCTGTATCGCAATCTGCGTGCGCAATGCGTCGGCGCGTAACGGCGTGCCGGCAGGCAAGGAAAAGGCCATGACCCGGCCGACTGCCTGAGCGTTGTCGGTAATAATGCCGTGAGGCAACTGGGTAAGGTCGCCGCTCGCCGTCCCGAGCTGGTCGGCGCTGACGGTTTGGCCCTGCATCAGCGGCGCTGCGGTGATTATGTAATTGCCGATGACGCTGATGTTGGCATGCAGGTACACGATCCACGGTGCCGGTGCAGTACAGCGTACGCCAATGGTGGTTTTGCCCCAGAGATGGCTGCCTGGGGGAATAAACGGTTCGAGATTGTCGCATGCGGCCAGACGGGCGCGTTGGTCAAGCGTGCCGATGTCGATTTTGACTTTTCCCGGCAGGCCGGCGGTCTGGATTTTCAGAAACTGTTCCGCGCTACGCAGGATACTCGCCCGATCCTGTTGCGGCGCCAGGGCATCGGCATGGCTGAGCACGGGCAGCAATAACAAAATCATTAATAGAATTTTCACGGTTTTCTCGTACGAGTCGGCGACAAGGGTATATTAAGTCATCCTGCCGCCGCTAAAGCCGAGAATAGCGAGCGGATAATCAGCTTATTCCTTCATTCATTATTCGCCAACAGGGCTAAGATGGAAACGTAGTCTGGAATGGTGAATCCGGCATATGAGGAGTTTGGGAAATGATGGGGCCTGTCGATAGCAATATGAATTTTCAGGAAGTCGCACTGCGGTTGCGCGAACAGCGTCAGCAGGTGCTGGCATCCAATATAGCCAATGCCGATACGCCGGGTTACAAAGCGCGTGATTTCAATTTCAATCAGGCACTGGCGGCCGCTCTGGGACAAACCGGCGGTAACGCCATGAACATGGCGCAAACTGCTTCGGGCCATATGCCTGGAATCAGCGACACCTCGAACGGCGTAGCGCTGCAGTACCGCAATCCGCAACAAAATACGGTAAACGGCAATACGGTGGACCTGGATACCGAGCGCAATCAGTTTACCGATAACGCATTGCGCTATGAAGCCAGTTTAACCATGGTGACGATGCATATCAAAAAAATGCTGGCGGCCATACAGGGGTAATCGACGATGTCCTTATTCAGCATATTCAATGTCGCGGGTTCGGGAATGAGCGCGCAGTCGCAACGTTTGAACGTCGTGGCGAGCAATCTCGCCAATGCGGATAGCGCGACCAGTTCCACGGGGCAGGTTTATCGCGCCAAACAGGTGGTTTTTTCGGCAGTGCCCGTGTCGGGTGCGGATGCGACAGGCGTTCAGGTCGAGCAAGTGGTGGAAGACAAATCGCCGCCCCGCTTGAAGTACGACCCGCAGAATCCGCTGGCAGACGGGAAAGGTTACGTTGCCATGCCTAACGTGAATGTGGTGGAAGAAATGGTAAACATGATTTCGGCATCGCGTTCATATCAAACCAACGTGGATATGATGAATGCCGCCAAAACCATGTTGCAGAAAACCCTGACTTTAGGTCAGTAATCCATTTCGGCCAGATTTTAATATACGAGGAGAAACCGATGAGTATCGTGCAAACCAATACCGTATCGCCCAGTCTGTTATCGGCCATGAATCCTGCTCCTGCCACGGCGGCAGGCTCGGCGGCGGCGACGCAAAACCAGTTCATGAATCTGCTGGTGACGCAATTGCAGAATCAGGATCCGCTTAACCCGATGGACAATGCTCAGGTGACGACCCAGATGGCGCAATTGTCCACTGTTTCCGGCATCCAGCAACTCAATACCAGCCTGCAATCGCTGATGGCCAATTTTCAGGCTTCGCAATCGTTGCAGTCGGCCAGCATGATCGGGCATAACGTGCTGGTGAACGGTTCGTCGATCAGTTTCAACGGCAGTTCGGCGCAGTTCGGAGCGAACCTGTCCAGCGCGGCCGACAATGTAACGGTTACGGTGCTGAATGCCAGCGGACAACCGGTAGACAGCTACAACGTCGGTGCGCAACCGGCCGGCGTGTTGCCGTTGCAATGGGACGGCACTACTACGGGCGGCGCGAAAGCCGCTAACGGAACGTATAGTTTCCAGATAGCCGCGACCAAAGCCGGTCAGGCGGTAACCGCCCAGCCGCTGTCGTACGGGGCCGTCACCAGTGTGGCCAATACGCCGCAGGGCGCTCAGCTGGAAGTCGCCGGCATAGGTCCGGTCAGTCTGGCGAACGTGGCTCAGATTTTTTGAATCGCTAAAAATTTCAGGAGAATACTATGAGCTTCGAATCGGGATTGAGCGGACTGGCCGCCGCGTCGCAGGATCTGGACGTAATCGGCAATAATGTGGCGAATTCGGGGACGGTCGGTTTCAAACAGTCGCAGATACAGTTTTCCGATGTTTATGCCAATTCATTGTCCGGCGCAGGCGCATCGCAGATCGGTATCGGTACGAAAGTCGCCGATGTCGCACAGCAATTCACCCAGGGCAATATTACTGCCACCAGCAATCCTCTTGATGTCGCGATCAATGGAGGCGGTTTTTTCCGCATGGATAATAACGGTTCGGTAAGCTTTACCCGTAACGGGCAGTTTCAATTGAACAATTCCGGCTATATCGTCGATGCGAACGGTGACAAGCTGACCGGATATACGGCCAATTCAAATGGCGCCCTGTCTACCGGCGCTCCGGCCGACCTGAATATCAATACAGCCAGTTTGCCGCCTAAAATGACCAGCACGGTCAATGCCTTGCTGAATCTGAATGCCGCCAGTACCGTTCCGGTCAATTCCTTCAATATTAACGATCCGGCCAGCTACAACAATGCGACTTCGGTATCGGTATACGACAGTCTGGGAAATTCGCACAGTCTGCAAACCTTTTACGTTACAACCGGAACAGGCTCGTGGAATGTGTACGCCACTTCCGACGGCGTGCCGATCGGCTATACGCCGCCCGCCGCGCCGGTACCGATCGGGACGCTGAATTTTTCCACCAGCGGAACGGTGACTTCCGGTTCGCCGATGGCCGTATCGATGCCGGTCGGCACAGGCGCCGCCACCCCGTTGAATGTCAGCCTCAATTATGCCGGAACGACGCAATACGGTGCTGCGTTCAGCGTCAATTCGCTGCAACAGAACGGCTATACCTCAGGTCAGCTGAGCAATTTCAGTATCGGCAGCGACGGTAAAATCAATGGCAGCTATACCAACGGACAAACCGCAACGCTCGGGCAAGTGGTGCTGGCGAATTTTACCGATCCCAACGGCCTGCAATCCATGGGAAATAATCAGTGGGCGGCTACGGCAGCTTCCGGTCCTCCTTTGGTCGGCGCACCGGGTTCCGCGTCGCTAGGCGTGCTGCAATCTTCCGCCACCGAGAGTTCGAACGTCGATCTGACGACCGAACTGGTCAACATGATCACCGCGCAACGTAATTATCAGGCTAACGCGCAGACGATCAAGACCGAAGATGCGCTCACGCAGACTCTGATTAACTTGCGTTAACGATCGATTCAGGAGCCAGCCATGGATAGCATGATTTATACCGCTATGACGGGAGCAAAACACATTCTGGAAATGCAGGCCAATACGTCGAATAACCTGGCCAATCTCAATACCGGGGGGTTTCGCGCCCAGATCGATACCTTTCGCGCCGTGCCGGTTTTAGGGGACGGTTTGCCTACTCGCGCCTTCGTAGCGGATTCGACGGTCGGCAGCGATTTTACTCCCGGACCGATGGAGCAGACCGGAAACAGCCTCGATGTGGCCGTTCAGGGCAGCGGCTGGCTGGCGATCGATCTGGGTAACGGTACGCAAGGCTATACGCGCAACGGCAGTTTGAAAATCAATGAAAACGGCCTGTTGCAGACGCAGAACGGCGACAACGTAATGGGTGTCGACGACGGTCCGATCACTATTCCGCCCGATGAACAAGTTGCGATTGCGCAAGACGGTACCGTATCGAGCATACCGAGGACCGGCGTTTTGACTTCCGTCAATATCCTGGGGCAGATCAAACTGGTAAATCCTCCCGCGGCGACGCTGGTTCGCGGCGATGACGGTTTTTTCCGGACCCGGGACGGTAAACCTGCTCCCGCCGATCCGAATGTCGCCATAGCCTCGGGGATGATCGAGGGCAGCAATGTCAGCGCCGTATCCGCCATGGTGGACATGATCAGCCTGGGGCGGCAGTTTGAAATCCAGATGAAGTTATTGACGAACGCCCAGAGTAACGACACGAAGGCCAGCCAGATCATGGCGCTGGTTTAACGAATGGATGCGTTGCGCGATCTGCCGGGCAGATCGTGCGCGATAGGATTTTAACGGAGGATATATGATACGTTCATTATGGATAGCCAGAACCGGGCTTGATGCACAGCAAACGCAAATGGATGTGATTGCCAACAATTTGGCCAACGTCAGCACCAACGGCTTTAAAGCTTCGCGGGCGGTATTCCAGGATTTGCTGTACCAGACCGTGCGTCAGCCCGGCGCGCAATCTTCGCAGCAGACCGAATTGCCCTCCGGCCTGCAAATAGGTACCGGCGTTCAGCCGGTATCGACGGAGCGTATCGAAACCCAGGGCAACTTGCAGCAAACCAGCAATAACACGGACGTTGCTATTCAAGGTTCGGGATTTTTTCAGATATTGATGCCGGACGGGACGACCGGGTATACCCGCGACGGCTCTTTCCAGATCGATAACCAGGGGCAACTGGTCAATTCCAGCGGTTATGCCGTACAACCTCCGATCACCATTCCGGCCACGGCGCAAACAGTCACCATCGGTCTGGACGGTACGGTTTCGATCACGCAGCAAGGCGTCGTCGGCGCCGTGCAGATCGGTTCCATCCAGCTGGCTACGTTCATCAATCCCGCCGGGCTGCAAAGCAACGGCGGAA
>DASSZW010000046.1:0-8796 GCA_035713285.1 Burkholderiales bacterium | reverse complement strand
ACCGAACCTTCCGCTCAGGCGCTGGAAGCGGCATTGCAGGATAAATTTGCCGTCCACGATCTTATCCCTGCTATCGTACTGGCTGCCGGCAGCAAATCCGTCCGCGCTTACGCCAAAGATATCGGTTACATCGATATAACGGGCGAAGGACTGAAATTCGCCCAGCGCGCGCTCAGCAACAACGCATCGCCCAAGCTGGCGTTACGCCGAGGCTCTATCATCCGCGTCCAGAAAATCGGCGACACCGATAGCTGGCGCATCACGCAGATCCCGCAGGCGCAAGCGGCGTTTATTGCCATGGATCCGAAAACCGGTGCAATCCTGGCGCTGGTCGGCGGCTACGATTACAATCTGAACAAGTACAACCATGTCACGCAGGCTTTCCGGCAGCCTGGATCCAGCTTCAAGCCGTTCATCTATTCGGCTGCCCTGGAAAAAGGCTTTACGGCTGCAACCCTGGTCGAGGACGAACCGATTACGATCGATCCGGCGCAAACCGGAGGCGTATTATGGGAACCTAAAAATTACGAAGGCACGTATGCCGGCATAGTCAGCGTGAGACAAGCGTTGACCGAATCACTGAACTTGCCGACCATCCGCATGCTGCAGGCCATAGGCCCCAACTATGCCCGGGATTACGCCCAGCGTTTCGGCTTCGACGCGGCGCACCAGCCGCCTTACCTGACGCTTGCGCTGGGGGCGGGATCGGTAACCCCTTTGCAGATGGCGGCGGGCTATTCGGTGTTCGCCAACGGAGGAGCCCAGATCAAGCCTTATATCATCGACCACATCGTTGACCAGAACGGTCAGACGATCATGCGTACGGTTCCGCAGCCGCCAAAACAGGTGATCGATCCGCGCAATGCATTTATCATCACCAGCCTCATGCAGGACGTAGTCCGCCGCGGCACCGGAGCCAAGGTGACACAGCTCGGACGCAACGATCTTGCCGGTAAAACGGGAACGACCAACGATCAGAACGATGCCTGGTTTGCAGGCTTTCAGCAGAATCTGGTGGCCGTCGCATGGATAGGCTATGACCAGCCCAGAACTTTGGGTCGCGGCGAAACAGGCGCCCAGGCGGCCTTGCCGATCTGGATGAAATACATGGGCGAAATGCTCAAAGGGGTACCCCAATCGCCGCCGGTTCCGCCGAACGGCGTGGTAAGCGTCGCGATAAATCCCTTGACGGGTCTGCCGGTAGGGCCGGGCGAAACCGGAGTTCCTGAATATTTTTATCAGGAAGGCGTACCCATGGCTCCCAATGCGAGCACAACCATCACCGCTCCCGGCGCTCCGGGGGCAATCCCTGCGGGAGCAACTGCCGCTCCCGCTCCCGCAATGTCGAGCGGCCCCGGCGCAAATCCTTTGAACGCGCTACCGAATCCGCCACCAAGGTAAAAACCGATGAAAATCAATCCGACCCGGGAACTCGTCGCCCAATTAGCAGCGCAATTGATATGCGAGCATGGCGTACGGGATTTCGCTTCCGCAAAAAGAAAGGCGGCACGGCAGCTGGGGATTGCCGAACCGCATCATCTGCCAGGCAATCCGGAGATAGAAGCGGCGGTGAAAAGTTATCACGCCCTGTTTCAGTCGCAGACGCATCCTGCCGTGTTGCGCGAATTGCGACAGGCCGCCATCGATGTCATGCAGGCGCTGGCCGAATTTCAACCCTATCTGACCGGGGCGGTGCTTAACGGCACCGCCGGCAAACATTCCGATATTCGCATCGAACTGTACACCGACAACGAAAAAGAGGTAGAACTGTATTTGCTGAACCAGAATATTCAGTTCAAACAAGGCCAGCAGCAGATCAGCCACCAGGGCGGCCGGAAACAGATTCCCTGCTTTATCCTCGACTACGACATTTGCGACATTTATATTACCGTACATCCTCTGGGCGCGATCCGCAATGCGCCGCGCAGCAGTAATTGCGAACCACTCAAACGTGCTTCTCTCTCACAGGTGCTCGCCCTGATCGAAGACAGCGCGAACAGCGGCTCACTCCTGTAACCAGAGCGCCGCATCGAGCGCATAATACGTCAGTATTCCGTCGGCGCCGGCGCGTTTAAAAGCGACCAGCGTCTCCAGCACCGTTTTTTTCTCGTCCAGCCAGCCGTTCTGAACCGCCGCCTTGAGCATGGCGTATTCGCCGCTGACCTGATAGACGTAAGTCGGGGCAGCGAATGCGTCCTTGACCCGGCGAACGATATCCAGATACGGCAAACCCGGTTTGATCATCACCATATCGGCGCCTTCCTGCAAGTCCATGGCAACTTCCCGCAAGGCTTCATTGCCGTTGGCTATGTCCATCTGGTAGGTATGCTTGTCGCCTGTCCCAAGATTGGCCGACGAACCTACCGCATCACGAAAAGGGCCGTAAAAGCTGGAAGCGTATTTTGCAGAGTAAGCAAGTATCCGGGTATTGATCAGTCCGTGCTCGTCCAGGTTGCGGCGAATGGCTCCGACCCGGCCGTCCATCATGTCCGAGGGCGCGACGATATCCGCTCCGGCCACGGCATGCGACTGCGCCTGGCGAACCAATACCGCCAGCGTTTCGTCGTTCAGCACATAGCCGTTTCCGTCGACCAGCCCATCCTGGCCGTGACTGGTATAGGGATCGAGCGCTACGTCGGTAATAATTCCGAGTTCGGGGAAAGCGTCTTTCAAAGCCCGTACCACGCGCGGAACCAAACCCTGAGGATTATAGGCTTCCGAAGCATCCGGCGATTTTAGCGAAGCATCGATGACCGGAAAGATAGCCAGAGCCGGAATTCCCAGTTCAACGCAACGCTGTGCCGAGTGCAATAACCGGTCGAGCGAAACACGTTCGACGCCGGGCATGGACGCCACCGGTTCGGAGCGGTTTTCGCCGTCGAGTACGAAAACAGGATAGATCAAATCGTCGGCCGTTAATGTATTTTCCCGCATCAGACGGCGACTGAAGCCATCGCGGCGCATGCGGCGCATCCGGGTCAACGGATAAATGGTATTGGAATTCATTTTCAATTCTTGCAAAAAATAGTGAACTTTTCAAAAACTCACCCCTCTTAATGTGCAGATGGTGAAATTTGCCGTCTCCCGCTTCTCCTCCCTGAGCGGGCGTTCTGACGCTAGTCAGAACATTTTAACCTCGGCTATACTCCCCTTTAGCCGAGGTTTTTTTCGTTTTGAACATACTGTTCAAACCATTTGGAAACAATCGCTTCGACTTCCTCCTGGCCCTGTTTTTTCAGACTCGAAAACAATTGCACGGAAAAAACGGGAGACAACTTTTCGAATTCCTCACGAACAAAGCGCAAAGTCGCTGCGGCATCGCTGCGATTAAGTTTATCACTTTTCGTCAGCAGGCAATGGACCGGCTTGCCCGTAGGCAAAAACCAGTTCAACATGACCTGATCGAGCTCGGTCATAGGATGTCTCGCGTCCATTATCAATACCAGACCGCACAGCTGCGGCCGCAATGTCAGGTAATCGCCCAGCAAGCCGCGCCAATGGTCCTTGACCGCATTCGGCACTTTGGCAAAACCGTATCCAGGCAAATCGACCAGATAACGCCGCTCTCCCAGGCTGAAATAATTGATATGCTGCGTCCTGCCGGGCGTCTTGCTCACGAATGCGAGCCGGGTTCTGTTAGCCAGGGTATTGATTGCGCTTGATTTTCCTGCATTGGAACGTCCCGCGAACGCCACTTCGGCAAGACTTTCCACAGGCAAATCACACAAATGGTTAACTGTAGTATAAAATGCTGCTGGTTGAAAAAAATTCATAAATTTAATACCGAAATCGTCGCCCGACAGATCGAGCTGGCGTGAAAAATAAAATGAGGATAGAATAATCGTTTTTTAGCATGTTACGGTAGAGGAGCTTACAATTGAAGTCACAAATGAAGAATATTATGGCGTTTGCGGCATTCGCTGCTTTGACCACGGTTTCTCTTGCTCACGCGGAAGACGCCAGCTCCCCGAGCGGCCCGGCCAAAGCGCAACAGTTGGTAACGACAGTTTGCGCAGCATGTCATGGGGCCGACGGCAATAGCACTTCGCCTACCTACCCTAACCTGGCAGGTCAGCAACCAGAGTATATCACCAAGCAGTTGATGAATTTCAAATCGGGCGCCCGTAAAAACCCTATCATGCAAGGAATCGTAGCAAGCAGCAATCTTACGCCGGATGACATGAAAAACCTGGGCATATATTTTTCTCAGCAGGTGCTTAAACCCGGCGCGGCGAAAAACAAAACCCTGGCGGAAGAAGGCCAGAAAATCTATAAAGGCGGCGATGCGGCAACCGGTACACCGGCATGCGCAGCATGTCACGGACCGACCGGCGCAGGCATACCTTCAGAATTTCCTCGTCTCGCAGGCCAGCATTCGGAATATGTTTACGCCCAGCTCAACAACTTCCGTCTTGGCGACCGCTCCAACGATGGCGGCAAGATGATGCGCACCATCGCAGCCCGATTGACCGATCATGAAATGAAGGCAGTAGCCGAATACGTTTCAGGGCTGCATTAATCAATATTGCCGGAACCTGGCATTAAGTTGATGGTCTGACATTTGAGTTCCGGGGGGTGGCGGTAGTCACCCCCCTTTTATTTTTCAGGGCGAATATCGATTTTCAATGACAAAAACGTCTGCACCATTTGCTCGTTCGTTTTATGAACTTCTAAGTTCAATGCGTTTTGCTATCAGCCTGTTTACCGTACTGGCTATCGCTTCAATCATCGGCACCGTTTTAAAACAGAACGAACCTTACGCCAATTACATCATCCAGTTCGGCCAGTACTGGTTTACCGTATTCGAATGGCTGGGTCTCTACGACGTTTACCGCACCCCGTGGTTTGTCATAATTCTGGCGTTTCTGGTCCTGTCCACCAGCACTTGCATTTATCGCAATATGCCGGGCATGATGCGGGAAATCCGCAGTTATCGCGAGCACGCTACCGAACAGTCGCTGCGTCACTTCCATCATCACGCCGAATTCGATACGAACGGCAATCCCCTGGCGATATTGATGCAATATCTGGATGTGCAAGGCTACCGCTATAAACAGGTGCAAAGCGGCAATGCGACCTTGCTGGCCGCAAAACGCGGCAGCGCCAACCGGTTCGGCTACTTGTTCACGCACAGCGCTATCGTGTTGATCTGCGTCGGCGGCCTGCTCGACAGCAACCTGCCGCTCAAAGTTGAACAAGCCTTTGGCATCAAACGACTCGAGACACGCGACATTCCTGCAAGCCAGGTTCCGGCGATCAGCCGTCTATCATCGAGCAACCTGTCGTTCCGCGGCAATGTCACCATTCCCGAAGGCACGAGCGCGGACGTGGTTTTTCTCAATATTGCCGACGGCTATATGGTGCAGGATCTTCCTTTCAAGATCGCCCTGAACAAGTTTCATATCGAACATTACAGCACCGGCCAGCCTAAAGCATTTGCCAGCGACATCGTCATACTCGACAAAACTACGGGCTTGCCTTTGTTAACGCACACCATTACCGTCAATCACCCTCTCACTTATGACGGCATAGCCATATATCAAGCCAGCTTCGGCGATGGAGGCACCCGTCTCAATATAGACGGATGGAACCTCTTCGATCACAGCGGCGCTTCGTTTCCGGTCACGGGAGCGGTCCATAATCAGTCCCAAATTGCCGCGGACAATACCCGCTACACAATCGAATTCACCGATTTTCGTCCGTTCAATATCGAAAACCTCGGCGGCAACGACACGCCGCAACGCGATACGCGGGCGGTATTAGGCGGCAACGCCGTCGCCGACAAAAAAAACCTGCACAACGTCGGCCCCAGTTTTCAGTATAAAGTCCGCGACCCCGAGGGCCAGGCGCACGAATACAGCAATTACATGCTGCCCATGCTGATCGACGGCCGATGGTTTTTGCTCTCGGGCATGCGAGGCGCGCCTAACGAACCTTTCCGTTATATCCGGTTTCCGCTTGATCCCGAGCGCACTCTGTCGGGATTTATGCGTTTGCGCGGCGCCATGCTCAATCCCGCCCTGTTTCCGGAAATTGCTCGGCGTTTTGCCCAAAGCGTACTGCACGGAAGCAATCCGGCTGCACAGGCAACACTAGCGAACAGCACGGTCAAGATTCTGGAGATATTCAGCAAAGGCGGCTACAAGACCCTGTCCAATTTCATCGAAACCAAAATTCCTGCCGCACAGCGCGACGAGGCGGCCCGTACTTATCTGAAGATTCTGGAGCTGTCTGCGTTCGAAGCTTATGGCATCGCCCAGGAACAGGCGCACCGCCCGCAACCGCAAATGAACGATGAAACCGGCTGGTTCATCCGGGACAGCCTGAACACGATCAACGATATATTTTTTTATGGCGCTCCGGTATATCTGCAACTTGCGACCTTTGACGAAGTCCAAGCCACGGGTTTGCAGTTGACGAGATCGCCCGGAGAATTTATTGTATTCGGAGGTTCGGGCCTGCTCGTGCTGGGCGTATTTACCATGTTCTTTGTACGCGAACGCCGACTATGGTTGCTGATCAAACCGAATCAGGTATTATTCGCCATGTCCAGCAATCGTAAAACACTGGATTTTGAGAATGAATTCACAATGCGCAAACAACACCTTGCCGAAATCTTAAAGGAAACCTGATATGCAACTCAGCCAGACTATGCCGCGCCCTGCCCTGATCAAGCAGCTCGATGTTTTCGATTGGCTCTTCGCCGTGTTGCTGTGGGGCGGCGCAATTTATGCCTTCAACCTCTACGGTTCGCACATGGACAGCTATGAAAAAGGCTTTCTGTTCGGGTTTGCAGCGATTTTTTCTGCGCTGGGATGGGCGTGGAAACCGATACGCCTGCTGCTGCTTACCGTCGCGGTTTTCAGTTTGCTGGGCATAGCCGATTATCACGGCGATCTTGCCCGCGCCCAGTCCTCCTTTTTCCTGAAATACTTCCTGGCAAGCCAGACCGCCATCATGTGGATGAGCGTGCTTTTTGTACTGGCGACGCTGACTTACTGGATAGGCTTCGCCGCGCGCTCGGAATTTGCAGCGAAAGTCGGCAGCGCGCTGACCTGGAGCGCATTGACGATGGGTATCATCGGGCTGCTGGTGCGCTGGTACGAATCCTATCTGATCAGCCCCGATGTCGGCCATATCCCCATTTCCAATCTGTATGAAGTGTTTATTTTATTTTCCATCATCACGGCATTGCTGTATTTATATTATGAAAACCGCTACGCCAACCGGCAGATGGGCGCTTTCGTATTGCCGGTAATCAGCGCGGCAGTGGGATTTCTGCTGTGGTACACCTTTGACCGGCAAGCGCAGAATATTCAGCCTCTCGTTCCGGCTTTGCAATCGTACTGGATGAAAATCCACGTTCCGGCCAACTTTATCGGCTACGGCTCGTTTTCGCTCGCCGCCATGGTCGGCGTCGCCTATCTGCTGGCTGACAAAGGCATCCTGGCGTCCCGCCTGCCCAAACTGGAAGTACTGGACGACGTCATGTACAAATCCATCGCCGTCGGTTTCGGGTTTTTCACCGTTGCTACCATCCTCGGCGCATTATGGGCAGCCGAAGCCTGGGGCGGTTACTGGTCATGGGATCCGAAAGAAACCTGGGCGCTGATCGTCTGGCTGAATTATGCGGCATGGCTGCATATCCGCCTGGTTAAAGGCCTGCGCGGGCCATTGCTGGCGTGGTGGGCGGTGGTGGGCTTGTTCGTCACCGTCTTTGCCTTTTTAGGCGTGAATATGTTTTTGTCGGGGCTGCATTCTTACGGCACACTGTGAACCGGGATTAATCCTGAAGATAAACCATGATTCCAGAACACACCATTCAATTGGCCGCCCGGCTTCTGGGCGACGCAGCAAAGCCTGCCAGGGTGATTTTGTTTGGGTCCTATGCGCGCGGCGATGCTTCGGACGATTCCGATCTGGATTTCCTGATTATCGAACCGGAGTTGCAAGATAAATTCCGCGAGATGGTCCGCCTGAGACAGATATTACGGCCGTTAAAAGTACCGGTTGATGTCCTGGTTTATTCGCAAGCCGAGATTAACCAGCAGCAGGATGCCTGTTCTACCGCTGTCTATTGGGCACTGCGTGAAGGCAAGGTATTGTATGGCACTGTATGATGCCGCCTGTTGAGCATGCGCGCCGACTGCTCGTACTCGCAGAACGCGATATGGTTTCGTTCCGTGCTTTAGCCAGCCATCCGGAAGTAGATATTTCAGCAACCGGTTTCTTTGCTCAACAAGCCGTAGAAAAATGTCTCAAAGCCGTAGCAGAATATCACGGCATCGTATTTCGCAGAACACATGATGTTGACGAGCTGGTTGACCTGTTATTGCAAAACAGCGTGGCAATGCCTTTTCCTGCAGACCGGTTCAGCATTTTGAACCCATTCGCCGTTATTTTACGCTACGAAGAAACGCCCTATATCAGCATGGCCATAGATGAAATGAACTACCTGGCCGACCTTGCCTAGCTATGGGCGCGACTTGCAATTGAGCAGAAACGAAAGGAATTTTAGAAACACAGCAAGCTTAGTAAGCTGCCGTTTATCGTTCTTTTCTCCTTATCCTGCCTGACGTTGCCGCTGTGACAACAAGAAACTTGAATTTCATCCAGTCTTCAAAATACCTTCATACAAGCTTTATCTAACGTGTATAAACTTTCTGCATAACAAAATTCTGCGATGTATTTTTTGTTACTAACGAATTAACCATCGCTGAAAATTTGAACCCCCATCGTTTATTCCATTTGCAAGAACGGCAGCAAAAAACATCCTGAATAAATAGGGGAGTACCG
>DASSZW010000045.1:0-7752 GCA_035713285.1 Burkholderiales bacterium | reverse complement strand
ACGCTCGACGGCATCGAGATCGAATTGCATGCCAATATAGAATTACCTCAGGACGTTTTGTCGGTACGGGAATCGGGCGCGACCGGCATCGGACTGTTTCGCAGCGAATTTCTGTTTATGAATCGTGCCGATTTGCCGACCGAAGACGAACAGTTCGAAGCCTATCGGGAGGTCGCAGCGGCGATGCAGGGGTTGCCGGTGACGATCAGAACGCTCGACGTAGGAGCGGATAAACCGCTGGGCGGCTTGACCCAGCATACCTTGAACCCGGCCCTGGGACGTCGCGCCATCCGTTTGTGTCTGGCGGAATCGGCATTGTTTCATACCCAGTTGCGCGCCTTGCTGAGAGCATCGCATTACGGCAAGGTCAAGATTCTTATCCCCATGCTGAGCAACCTGGTGGAGTTGCGATTGACGCACGCAGCGATAGAGCGCGCCAAAGCAAGTCTGGCGGCCGATGACGTTCCGTTCGATCCCGCCATAGAAGTCGGCGGCATGATAGAAATTCCTGCGGCGGCCTTGATGGCCGGCGCGTTTGCCGAGCGCCTGGATTTCCTGTCCATAGGCACCAATGATTTGATCCAGTATACGCTGGCGATCGATCGCGCCGACGACAGCGTGGCGTATTTATATGACCCGACTCACCCGGCGGTTCTGCAGTTGATATCGATTACGCTGAGAGCGGGCGAAAAAGCGGGAAAACCGGTTTCTGTCTGCGGCGAAATGGCGGGCGACCCAAAACTGACGCGCCTGCTGATAGGTTTGGGTCTGCGCAGGTTTTCCATGCAGCCCGCGAGTTTGTTGAGCGTAAAACAGCAGGTGCTTAAAACGCATATCGGCAATAATGTTAA
This sequence comes from Burkholderiales bacterium, assembly GCA_035713285.1. Classification (GTDB taxonomy): domain Bacteria; phylum Pseudomonadota; class Gammaproteobacteria; order Burkholderiales; family Sulfuriferulaceae; genus Sulfuriferula. The sequence continues at coordinate 6,901 of DASSZW010000045.1, read as the reverse complement.
TGTGACGCAAAAAATACTCAAGGCGAGCGACGCGGACAAGCTGGAAGGGTTTCTGACGCGACTGAACCAGTGACCGGAAATTTTGCTCGGGCTCGCGCAGTGCGCCCAATCCGTCCCGATTTCAAAGCGTGGCGTCAGGCGTCAGCGGCTGATCCCGGCGGGATTGAGTTTGCTGCGGAAACGTTCGAGCTGTTCGATCAGATCGACGACCAAGGCGGCTAGTTCCGGGTTGGCGTCGAAATTGCGTTCTATATTCAGCATGCGTCGCGCGCGTATCAGCGCATAGCTGCTGAAGCGCAGCGTGTTCAAATCCGCAGGCGATTCATCCAGCAGCAATCCCTCCGCGACCCGTTCCACGATCCACTGCGGCGGTACGCAGCAGGCGTGCGCGAATTCGTTCAGATCTAACTTGAATTGATCGAGTATCTGTCCGGTGAGTACAGAATTTTGCTCCATGCTCAGACTCCCATGTTCAACCGAGGGTTAAACGGTAATTCCTGCGCCATGTTCCGATAGATTTTTCGGGCTCGCTCGGTGTCAGCCGGCGGTAATGCGATCTCCAGCAACAAATAAAGATCTCCGGCAGGGTCTCCGGGAATGCCGCGTCCCTTAAGCCGCAATTTACGGCCGTTTTGCGAATTTTCCGGGATTTTTACCTGGACCGATCCGGCAGGCGTAGGAACTTCGATGCTGCCGCCCAGCGCTGCTTCCCAAGGCGTAACCGGTACGGTTTCATACACATCGCGTTCTTCGACGCGGAAGCGCGCGTCCGCTTTAAACCGTACTTCGAGATACAGGTCCCCGGCAGCGGCACCGCCGCTTCCCGCGCCGCCCTGACCGGCAAGCCGGATATGCTGGCCTGCTTTGACTCCTTTCGGGATCTGGATATTGACGGTTTTTTCTTTCATGGCGATCTGGCCGCGGTCCGTTGCCGGCACGCGCAAGGTGAGGGTCTTGCTCGTTCCCCGATAAGTATCCGCCAGATCGATGACGATTTCGGCATGCCGGTCTTCGCCGCGAACCTGAAATGGACCTTCGGTGCGGCTGCGACGCGCCCGCCCGAACAGGTTGGCGAAAAAATCGCTATGGTTCTGCATGTCCCGTTCGGAAAACCCGTTGCCGGAAAATTCGAATCCGCCGTTCCAGTCAGGCGGCGGCTTGAATTCCTGGCCGGAACGATAGCCTTGCCCTACCTGATCATAAGCGGCGCGTTTCTCGGGATCGGACAGTACTTCGTTCGCTTCGTTGACTTCTTTCATTTTTTTTTCGGCGTCGGCTTCCTTGCTGACGTCGGGATGGTATTTGCGTGCCAGTTTGCGATAGGCTTTCCTGATGTCCTCAGTGGAGGCGGTTTTGCTTACTCCGAGTATCTGATAGTAATCCCTGAATTCCATGTATGCTCCTGCGAATATCGGTCACGACTGTATGCTGGGCGCGGCGGCTGCCGTATGCACAGCCGGATTGACCCATGCCTGCCGAATCTGGCCGGAATGGCATCGATGAAGTCGGCAATGCCATGACTGTTAGCTTATACCATAGCGTGCGAGGGAGCATTGTGTCAATCGGGTATAATTAGCTGATAAGATTATTATGTGTCCAAGCGCTGACGTGGATCGTATTATTGATATTGTCCCATGCATAACGGGACTCGGCTTGATATTGAAAAGGAAAGCAATGATCGCTACCGAACCGGAATACTGGTCTTTGGCAATCGCTGAATTGAGCGAAGCCGACGCTACCCTGAAAAAATTGATTTCATGCTATCCAGCCGTGAGCATGCAAAGGCGGGGCAATCCGTTTGCGACGCTGGCGCGGGCGATCACAGGGCAGCAAATTTCGGTCAAGGCAGCGGATTCGATATGGAAAAAGCTGACCGCTTTAACCGAAATCACGCCTGTCGGCCTGCATTCCCAGCCGATAGCGAATTTGCGGGGTTGCGGGTATTCGCACCGCAAAGCTGAGTATTTGCACGATCTGTCGCGCCATTTCGCCGAACGGCTGATCGATGCCGGAGCATGGTCTCAAATGGATGACGAATCCATTATTCTGGAACTAATTAAAATTCGCGGAATCGGACGGTGGAGCGCAGAAATGTTTCTGATGTTTAACCTGTTGCGCCCAGACGTTTTTCCTGTGGACGATGTCGGCTTGCAAAAAGCACTCGTTTTGCATTATCCTGAACTGGCTTCGCACAATAAAACCGGCTGGCGGCAACATGCGGAACGTTGGAGACCATGGCGATCAGTGGCTACCTGGTATTTATGGCGGAGCCTGGATCCGGTTGCAGTGGCATATTGAAAGCGTTCGATTCCATAATTAATATGGGTTTGGATGGATTTTGGGATTATAATTGGCCGCTCTGCACCGTATGTTCAATTTTTGAATTTAGGAGGTTGTTTTGAAAAATTCTTCACGTCGTTCGTTCCTTAAAACCGCTACGCTGTTAGCCGGCGTTGCGGCAGTACCTGTAACGTTCATGAGTCAGGAAGCGTTTGCTGCCAAAGTTGCCAAAGCTTCCATGCAATATCAGGATACTCCGAAGGGCGATGCTCATTGCAGTAAATGCGTGCAGTTTATCCCCGGAAAAACCGCAACGGCGAAAGGTACCTGTAAAGTCGTCGAAGGTACTGTAAGCCCTAACGGCTGGTGTCTGGCTTTCACTCCTAAAGCCTGATTTTCATTCAGGCCGATTCGGCTGCATCCGGACTCGATATCCGGGTGCACTATGAATGCAGGTGACCGAAGCTTCGCCGCAGGCTTATTCCATCAGGTCCCGGACTGAATTTTAAACCACATTGCCGCTGACCGGATCTGCAACCCGTCGGCAGTTACCATTCTTCATTGTTTTGCCGCACGATCAAATTCATGCTTACAACTGACAGCCTTACCCGTTTTATGTTCGAACACGCTGCGGTGCGGGGAGAAATCGTCAGTCTGGACGAAACCTGGCGCGAAGTGTTGAAACATGCCGACTATCCGCCGCCCTTGCAAACCTTGCTGGGAGAGTTGATGGCGGCCGCAGCCTTATTGATTGCGACGCTCAAGTTCGACGGCAGCATGATCATACAGCTTCAGAGCGAAGGCGCGGTCAAGCTGCTGGTGGTCGAAGCGACTTCTGCGCTGGCGTTGCGCGCGACCGCAAAATGGGAAGGTGAGCTGGGAGACGGCAATTTTTCGGAACTGCTGGGCTCGGGCCGTCTGGTTATTACCTTGGACCCGGCCAGCACCGACAAGCAGGCCTATCAGGGCATCGTTCCTCTAGTCGGCCCGAATGTCGCTGCAGCTTTGATGCATTACATGACGCAATCGGAGCAGATAGACACCCATATCGTTCTGGCTGCCGACGACGAATGCGCTGCGGGAATTCTGGTGCAAAAATTACCGGATAAAGCGGATGCCGATCAGGATGCATGGCAGCGTGCCAGCCAGCTTACCGCTACCGTCAAGGCGGAAGAATTGCTGAATCTGGACGCCCGGCTGATTTTGCACAGATTGTTTCATGAAGAGGATCTGCGCGTCTTCGAGTCCGAAAAACTGCATTTCCAATGCAGCTGTTCGCGAACGCGGGTTGCCGATATGCTCAAGATGCTGGGGCGCGAAGAGGTTGAGTCGGTGCTTGAAGAACAGGGAAAAATCGAAGTGCAATGCGAATTCTGCAATCGCCAGTACCGTTTCGATTCCATAGACATTGCGCAGTTATGGCTGACTAGCGTCGCCGCTCAGGAAGGCGAGACGCGTCATTGACAGGAAAAAGGATTAAAATATTTGCCGGATAACGCTGCGTTGCCCGACTCATTTTTCCTGTCTGGCGATGTTGCGCTGCCACATCCAGTAAGCAATAAACGTCGTTACGGCGCCACCGATAACGATCAGGCTGAAAATATGCACGTATTTCTGGATCAGCGCTTCGTTGCCGCCAATAAAATAGCCGATCAGCGTCAGTACGCCAGACCATAACCCGGCCCCGAGCAAAGTATAGCCGCCGAAAACAAGCGGATTCATGCGCGTAAGCCCTGCCGGCAGAGAGATCAGGTGCCGTATGCCGGGGATCAGGCGGCCGGTGAAGGTGGAAATTTTACCGTAAGTCTGAAAAAACCGGTCGGTTTTGTGTAAAAGCGGCGGGCGCACGAAAAAATACTTCCCCCAGCGCTCCAGAAACGGTCGGCCTACCCACAATGCAAACGAATAATTGATAAATCCTCCGGTGATACAGCCTGCGGTAGCGCTCAGCAGGATCAGGGCCAGATTCATTTTATGCTGGAAAGCGAGATAACCTGCCGGAATCAGCACGAGCTCCGAAGGAATGGGAAAAACGGTGGATTCCAGCGCCATCAGGATGAAAATCCCGACATAGCCCCAGCCATGAACGGTGGCGAGTATCCAGTTGACGAAGTTGTGGAGCATAATTTGCCTATGGGTAAGAAAAGGGGGGTCGAATCCTGTTTTGCCAGATATGAGCGTTGATTTTGAGCGCGCGTTCGTCAAGGCGGCTGAACTGACGGTCCTCGACCAACAGTTCGCCGTTTATCCAGACATGGCTGACCAGATTTCGTCCCCCGCTGTATACCAGCGCGGCGATAGGGTCGAAACAGGGCAGCGTATCGAGTTGCGATAATTCGACGGCAACGATATCGGCATATTTTCCCGGCAGCAGCGAACCGATTGTTGCATCCAGCCCTAAAGCGCGCGCTCCGTTCAACGTCGCCATTTGCAGGGCGGTCGCTGCCGGCAGGGCGGCGGCGTCTCCTGAAACGCCTTTGGCCAGCAACGCCGCAAGCCGCATTTCATCGAACATGTCCAGCTTGTTGTTGCTCGCTGCGCCATCCGTACCGATGCCGACATTCAGTCCGCGTTCGAGCATCGACGCGACCGGCGCAAACCCGCTGGCCAGCTTGAGGTTGGACGCCGGGCAATGTGCGATATGGCTGCCGTATTGGGCCAGTAGCGACTGTTCGTCGGCGTTAAGGTGCACCGCGTGGACGGCAATCAGGTTCGGCCCGGTCAATCCCAGCTCGTGCAGTCTGGCCAAAGGTCGTTGCCGGTATTGCGCCAGGCTCTGTTCGATTTCGTCCAGCGTTTCGTGCAGGTGCAAATGGATGGGCAGGTCGAGCTGGTCGGCAAAGGCGATCACCTTTTCGAAACTCGAATTAGTCAGCGTATACGGCGCATGCGGCGCCAGGGTAAACGATAACAGCGGCTCGTCGTTCAGCCGGTCGCGCATGGCGAGTCCCTTGTCGAGATAATCGTCGGGATCGCTCGCGTAAGCGGTGGGGAAATCGATGACGAGCATGCCGATTGCAGCACGCATGCCGCAACTGACAGCGGCTTCCGCTACCGCTTCCGGAAAAAAATACATATCGTTGAAACAGGTAACGCCGCCTTTTAACATTTCGGCACAGGCGAGACGGGCGCCATCGCGCACGAATTCCGGCGAAACATGCCTGGTTTCAGCAGGCCAGATATGACCTTTCAGCCATTCCATCAGCGGACGGTCGTCGGCATAACCGCGTAACAGGTTCATGGCCGCATGCGTATGCAGATTGATCAGCCCCGGAATCAGGACATGGTCGGTCAGTTTATGGTACTGCGCAGCAACGAAGCGTAACCGCGCTTCGGCGGTCGGCAGGATCGCTACAATGCGTCCGTTGGCGACAGCGATGCTGTGATCCGGTAAAACCGTTCCGGACGGTTCTACGGGAATAATCCAGCGTGCTTCGATGAGCGTGTCGATAGCGTGGGTAGCGGTCATGAGTCGATAAGCTGAATAAGCGGTATTGAAAGGCCGGCGGTCATTGCCATCCGCCACTTTCCATTAATTGTAAACAGTCAAGCGTCCATTCATTGTTGCACAGAACAACCTATACGTAAAATTCTGCGCATAAATTGATCTTTTGCGTGCGAAAGAAGTTACGGACGAAATCGCTATCGATCGGCGAACGAATCTGTCTTCGTTTTTAAGCGAATCAGATAAAAACGATGATCCGGTTTCATAAACAAATAATTTATAAGTAATTTTTATGCAATAGAGTTTGGCTAACATGGAGCAATAATTTACAGGCGGAAAGCCGGATCGCTGGGGTGTGTTCCACACCGCTCAATTGCCAAACTTACTGGAGGTTGTGTAATGATCAGAAAGTCTCAGCTTCGGTTGACCGCATTAATGACAGTATTACCCATCTTTTTGCAGGGCTGCATCATGAATTCTAGCAATAATACGCCTGCGCCCGCCGCCAATACATCGCCGCCGCAGGATGCGTTGGCTACCGCTACCCCAATCAAGCATGTAGTCGTAATTTTCAATGAGAACGTTTCGTTCGACCATTATTTCGCTACTTACCCGACGGCCACCAATCCGGCCGGAGAGCCGGTTTTTACTGCAGCAGCCGGTACGGTCACGCCAAATAATCTGGTGAGCGCCAATCTGCTTGCCAATAACCCCAATTACACCAATACCGCCAACGGTGCCGGCGCAGCGAATCCTTTCCGGCTCGATCCGACCCAGGCAGCGACGGCCGATCAGAATCATGCATACACTGCCGAACAGCAGGCTTACGATAACGGTTTGCTGGACCTGTTTCCGAAATATACCGGTACCGCTACGACGGGCGGAGTAGGCGCTTTCGGCACGACGGGGCAGGTCATGGGTTATTACGACGGCAATACCGTTACGGCGCTGTGGAATTACGCGCAGCATTTTGCGATGAGCGACAATGCGTATACCGATGATTACGGCCCTTCTACCCCGGGGGCGCTCGAGGTCGTCGGCGATCCGACTAACGGCTTGCAACTCGTCGTTAGCAATAAAGCCCCGTTTACACTTTCAGCCTATTCTTATTATATCAATGATGGTCAAGGCGGCTATACGCTGATTAATGATCAGGATCCTGGCTACGACGCCTGT
>DASSZW010000044.1:0-7310 GCA_035713285.1 Burkholderiales bacterium | reverse complement strand
GGCGGTTCTTCCAGCGTCTTGAGCATGGAATTGAACGCCTGTTTGGACAGCATATGGACTTCGTCGATGATATACACCTTGAAGCGGCCGGACGTAGGCGCGTATTGCGCGTTATCCAGCACTTCGCGCATGTTGTCGATCCCGGTATTGGAGGCGGCGTCGAGTTCGAGCAAGTCGACGAAACGGCCGGCGTCGATTTGCGTGCAGGCCGAGCAGACCCCGCAGGGCGTCGCGGTAATGCCGGTTTCGCAATTCAGCGCTTTCGCCAGGATGCGTGCGACCGTGGTTTTCCCCACGCCGCGCGTGCCGGTAAACAGATAGGCGTGGTGCAAGCGGTTCTGGCTGAGCGCATTGCTTAATGCGCGCACCACATGCGCTTGTCCGGCGAGTTCCGAGAAGGTTCGTGGGCGCCATTTGCGCGCCAGTACTTGATAGGCCATTCGGCTATTTTAACCTAGAAACGGAGGCTGGGGCAGAGCATCTCGAGAGGAAAGTGCAGGCAAGGCCAAATCCGGATCGGGCACAATTGACGGCAGGGAAATGGAACCGATGCCTGCGTTCGGAGACAGCGTTCGTTCTGGTTTCGTTAAAAACCGGCTAAAACCTTTCTGTGCTTCTTGCCGTCCGGTTTCCGGCGTTATTTCGCATCGGCCGGGGGCGATACGCATGGCGTGGGATCAGGGTTTCATTGTTGTTTAAGTGTCGCGTTGCAGCAGGAACCGAATATAATGCGCCGATGAGGCTTGGAAAAAAACGGCCGGAGGTTTATAATCCTTGTTTTTCCTCCCATTTTGGAGTTCAGATTACATGCCTAGTGTCCGCGTCAAGGAAAATGAGCCGTTCGAAGTTGCCATGCGTCGTTTCAAGCGTACCGTCGAGAAAACCGGTCTGCTGACCGAGTTGCGCGCACGGGAATTCTACGAAAAACCTACCGCGGAGCGCAAGCGCAAACTTGCGGCTGCGGTCAAGCGTCATTATAAGCGTATCCGCAATCAGACGCTGCCTCCAAAAATGTATTGATCCGGTTTTCTTGCCGATATCCATGAGTTTGAAAGCCAGAATCACCGAGGACATGAAATCGGCCATGCGCGCTAAAGACGCGAGGCGGCTCGGGGCGATCCGGCTGTTGCTGGCCGCGGTCAAGCAGCGCGAAGTCGACGAACGGATCGAGCTGGACGACGCGCAGATCATTGCGGTGATCGATAAGATGCTCAAGCAGCGGCGCGATTCCATTTCCCAGTACGAAGCTGCGGGACGGCAGGAACTGGCCGATATCGAGCATTTCGAAATCGGCGTGTTGCAGGAATATATGCCGGCTGCGGCGAGCGATGAAGAAATCGATGTTCTGATCGAGCAGGCAGTGACCGAAACGGGCGCTGCCGGCGTGAAGGACATGGGCAAGGTCATGGCCATGATAAAATCCGAATTAGCCGGTCGTGCAGACATGGCGCTGGTTTCCGGCCGGATCAAGGCCAGGTTGGTCGGTTAATTCCACGTACGATTTCAGTGCGTGAATCAAAGGCAATTCTATGATTCCGCAGGACTTTATTCAGACTCTGCTAAGCCGCGTCGATATTGTGGAGGTAATCGATACCCGCGTCCCGCTGAAAAAAACCGGTGCGAATTATCAGGCATGCTGCCCGTTTCATAACGAAAAAACTCCTTCGTTTACCGTATCGCCGACCAAACAGTTTTATCATTGTTTCGGATGCGGCGCACATGGCACCGCAATCGGATTTTTGATGGAATTTTCCGGCCTGGGCTATGTCGAAGCCATCACCGCGCTGGCTGGAATGACGGGCATGGAAGTTCCCCAAACGGCCGGTCCGGCCCGGATGCAGGTACAGCAGGTAAACAGTCTGGTCGATATCATGCTACGCGCTGCCCATTATTATCGTCAACAGCTCAAACATGCGCCCAAGGCGATCGATTATCTGAAATTCCGCGGCTTGACCGGCGAAGTGGCAGCCCGTTTCGGTCTGGGTTATGCGCCCGGCGGGTGGCAAAACCTCGACCAGGCATTTGCTTCGTATGGCGATGCCTCGCTAGAGGAAGCGGGCCTGGTCATTGTCAACGATGGAGGGCAGCGTTATGACCGTTTTCGGGATCGTATCATGTTCCCTATCATTAACCAGAAAGGCGATACGATAGGTTTCGGCGGCAGAGTGCTCGACGGCGGCGAGCCTAAATACCTCAATTCGCCGGAAACGCCCCTGTTCCAGAAAGGACGTGAGCTCTACGGACTGTTTCAGGCGCGTCGGGCGATACGCGATGCCGGGCGCGTGCTGGTAGTCGAAGGCTATATGGACGTAGTGGCGCTGGCGCAACACGGTGTCGATTATGCCGTGGCGACGCTGGGTACGGCGACGACGCCTCTGCATGTCCAGAAACTGCTACGCCATACCGATGAGATCGTTTTTTGTTTCGACGGCGACAAGGCAGGGCAAAAAGCGGCCTGGCGCGCGCTGGAGCAGAGCCTGGCGGTAGTGACGGACAGCAGTCGCGTAGGTTTTCTGTTTCTGCCCGAAGCGCACGACCCCGATAGCTATATACGCGAATTCGGGCGGGAGCAGTTCGAGAGCTTGCTGGAAAAAGCGACCGTTCCGCTGTCCGCTTACCTGTTCAAGCAGGTTGCGCTGCGCCACGATCTGGCGCTGGACGAAGGCAAAAGCGCCTTTTTAAAGGATTTGCAGCCGCTCATCGCGCAAGTCGCCGCACCGAGCCTGGCGTTGATGCTGCGTAAGCGGGCGGCGGAACTGGTGCAAATAGAAATGGGAGAGCTGGTGCAGTTATGGAAAATTGCGCCGGTTCGGCCGGTCCATGCACAGGCTGCGCAGATACGCCGGCCCGCCCCGGCGTCGGTCAGCCATAAATTGTTGCGGATGGTGCTGTTCCAGCCGAAATTGGGGTTGGAGCTGGAAAGCGCGTGGCTTACGCAGAGTGATGACTATACGCAGGCGTTATGCGAAACGCTTGCAATTTTGAGTCGCCATCCCCATCTAGATACGGCAATGTTGCTGGAGCAAAGCCGCCATCTGCCCCATGCGCCGCTGATAGCGCAATGCGGCGCGGAAATGATGGAGTGGGATGAGGATTTCGACGTGACGCCGGATTTCGATCTGGCTAAAGAGCAATTGCTGACGACGGTCAGGCAATCGCGTATGCAGATGCTGGCGCAAAAGCCTTTGCGGGATTTAACCGAGGAAGATAAAAGCGAATTGCAACGGCTACGTTAAACGGACTGCTTTGGAAAGTATAACGGGCAAACAACCGGATTTATTTATTTTACGCAGTAATTCATTGGATATCGTTTATGGCAATCGATCAAGAAAAACAAGACAAAAACGAACTGAAAACTAATGAGCAGGAGGGTCAGCGCGGGCGCGGGGCGGAGCAGGACAGGAACGATGCGCGGCAAAACGATATGGAGACGCGTCGCGCCAGGCTCAAGACGCTGATTATTCTGGGTAAGGAGCGCGGTTATCTGACCTATGCCGAAATCAACGACCATCTGCCTGACGACATGCTCGATGCCGAGCAGATCGAAGGCGTGATCGGCATGATTAACGACATGGGCATCCAGGTCTACGATGAAGCGCCGGATGCCGAAGTCCTGCTGATGTCCGATGCGGCCCCGGCTGTAGCGGACGAAGACGTCGTCGCCGAAGCGGAAGCCGCGCTGTCGACGGTGGACTCCGAATTCGGCAGAACGACCGATCCGGTACGGATGTACATGCGCGAAATGGGTACGGTGGAACTGTTGACGCGCGAAGGCGAAATCGAAATCGCCAAGCGAATAGAAGATGGACTGAAACACATGGTTCAGGCTATTTCCGCCTGCCCCATTACCATCGACCAGATTTTATCGCTGGTGGACAAGGTTGAGCGCGATGAAATCCGCATAGACGAATTCGTCGACGGGATCGTCGCCAGCGAAGCCGAGCTCGAAGCCGCTGCGCTGGCCGCTGCGACGCTGGTCGTCGTCGAAGAGGAAACCGACGAGGAAGAGCTGGACGAAGAAGACGACGAAGATATCGACGGCACCGCCATTGCAGCGGCCAATCTGGCCCAGCTTAAAGCGGACGCGATGGAGCGGTTCGAGCGTTTGCGCAAACTGGTCAAGCGGATGCAGGCGGCGCACAAGAAATTCGGTTACGGCAGCAAGCAGTACGCCGAACTGCAAAGCGAAGTGTCGAACGTGCTGCTCGAAATCCGTTTTTCGGCCAAACAGGTCGAGTCTCTCTGCAACATCATCCGCTCGCTGGTCGAAACCATACGCTCGCACGAACGCGACATCATGGAAGTTGCCGTGAAGAAATCCGGCATGCCGCGCGAACAGTTCATCAAGACCTTTCTTAACAACGAAACCAATCTCGACTGGGTAAGCGAACAGGCCGCGTCGAAGAAACCCTACGGCGAGAGCATTTTGCGCCATCAGTACACGATTATCGAACGGCAGAACGGTCTGATCGCGCTGCAGGACAAAATCGGCATCCCGATCCAGGCCATCAAGGAAATCAATCGCCAGATGTCCGCCGGCGAAGCCCGTACCTTGCGCGCCAAACGCGAAATGATCGAAGCCAACCTGCGCCTCGTCATCTCGATCGCCAAAAAATACACCAACCGCGGATTGCAGTTTCTCGATCTGATCCAGGAAGGCAATATCGGCCTGATGAAAGCCGTGGACAAGTTCGAATATCGTCGCGGCTACAAGTTCTCGACCTATGCGACCTGGTGGATACGGCAGGCGATTACGCGTTCCATCGCCGATCAGGCGCGTACTATCCGCATTCCGGTGCACATGATAGAAACCATCAACAAGATGAATCGCATCGCGCGGCAAATATTGCAGGAAACCGGACAGGAGCCGGACCCGTCAGTGCTCGCTGAAAAAATGGAAATGCCGGAAGAAAAAATCCGCAAAATCCTGAAAATTTCCAAAGAGCCGATATCGATGGAAACGCCGATCGGCGACGACGAAGACTCGCATCTGGGCGATTTTATCGAAGATACCTCGACCCTTGCGCCGATGGACGCAGCGATCTACGATAGCTTGCAGGAAGTCACCAAAGAAATCCTCGACGGCTTGACGCAACGCGAAGCCAAGGTTCTGCGCATGCGCTTCGGCATCGAAATGAATACCGATCACACCCTGGAAGAGGTCGGCAAGCAGTTCGACGTCACTCGCGAACGCATCCGCCAGATCGAAGCCAAGGCGTTGCGCAAATTGCGCCATCCGTCGCGCTCCGACCGCTTGAAGAGTTTCATCGATAACGGCAACCAGTAGACGGCTGCCTGAGAAGGCTGCCGTCCCGGCTGGAACGGCGCCACATGTACTTCGGGCATCGATACGATAAACGCATCGCAAGGTTCCGGCGTGCAGAAACGCAGCGGTACAGGGACTCCGGTAGGCTCAATACCCATGGCAACACTATAACAACATTATAAAGCGCAACAACTTTATCCCCCATTATTTGTGCGCCAGGTATCTGGCAAGAAGGCCCAGCTAATGGTAAAATCCCGGTTTCGGGTCTGTAGCTCAGTTGGTTAGAGCAGAGGACTCATAATCCTTTGGTCCACGGTTCAAGTCCGTGCAGACCCACCAATAAAATCAATCAGTTAGTGTTTTTTCAGGTTGATATCTTGCATTTCGGTACGAATACGGTACAGCCCTATAAAAATAGACTGTACCGGAGTACTTATGGCAACGATTATCAAGACAGCTTGTGGCACTTGAAAAATCCTTATTCGCAAGCTGGGCTGGCCGCAGCGTATCAAAACCTTTCGCCTGAAAAAAAACCGCAGAAGATTGGGCTCGTCGTACCGAAGATGAAATGGTAAGCGGTGTATTTATCCAGCGCTCGCCATCGGAACGGCTTTCTTTTGAAAAAGCGATGCAGCGCTACCTCGCTGAAGTAACGCCCTCAAAATGTATTGCTTGGCCGCTAGTTTACCATCGCTATAAAAGAATGGGGATTGGGGCTGACGGTTAATCCGGTAATGAATGTCCGCTGACCCACCCCCGTACCGGCCGCAACCGGCGGCTAACGTCCGATGAAGAAAATCGCTTGCTGGACGCCCTTGATCAGCACTCAAGTCCTATGCTGGGCTGGATCGTGCATATCGCTATCGAAACCGGCATGCGCTCGTCCGAAATTGTCACCTTGCGACGTGCGCAAGTCGGCATCGATCGCCGTATCGTACGACTCCTCGAAACCAAAAACACCCAGCCACGCACCGTGCCATTATCTCTGTCGGCTTCTGAAACATTTCGCTTGGCATTTAAACCATCCGATTCGTCCTATCGACACCGATTTAATCTTTTTTTGGCGAGCCGGCAAGGATGGGAAACGCCGTCCATATAGCTTCAATAAAGTTTGGGCGGATATCAAGAAGAAGATTGGCGTGACCGATTTCAAGTTTCACGATCTGCGGTATGAGGCGGTCAGCCGGTTAGTTGAGGCCGGTTTGAGCGATCAGGAAGTATCGGCTATCAGTGGGCATAAATCCATGCAGATGCTCAAGCGCTATACTCATTTGCGTGCCGAGGATCTCGTAAGTAAATTAGATGACATAAAAATTCGTAACGTTGCGAAAATAAGAAAGGATTCATTATAATGCCGTCGAATTCAAAGCCCGATGAAAAAAATTGATGGGAGGCTTTAGAGTTGCATTGAAGCTGTTTGTAAACAGATTATTTTGTGTGCAACGAGCAAAAAAACGAGCTTACACAAAGTGCGGTACGCCATTGGTTTATTCAGGTGAGTTGTAATTGAGGTTAAAATAACGTAAAAAATTAACTGATATCAAGCGGCTTCTTAAGAAAAACGGCACTTGCTCCCAAGCCGCTACGGCTAATGTTACTTTTGTCGGCTAATCGGGTTGGCGCCTATACAGGGAATGATCCAATTGAGGGCGACGCATAAGAGAGGGTAAGGACATGGAATTGAATCAGTCTCAAGATAATAAGCAAGCCGCGCCGAGGTGGGTAAGCTTCAAGTACCGCTCGGGGTCTGCCGCGTTGCGTTGCCTGTCTGACGGGTTGGCTTATTTCGCAAAACCATCCGAGTTCAACGACTGCCTCGAAGCCAAGTTCGATCATTCGAGTGCGGTTGACTATATCGAGTGCATGGATCGGTCGATCAGAAGTGTGGCAGAGCAGCGCGGTTGTGCCGGCGGATACGAAGTGCCGGAGGGAGAACTTGCGTCGTTTGAAGCGAAAACGCCCGCGATAATGCAAACTTCTTGGAAGCGACTCAGCGAGTCGGTATCTATTCGACGGCGAGCAGGCCAGACAACCAACCCATGTG
>DASSZW010000043.1:0-2960 GCA_035713285.1 Burkholderiales bacterium | reverse complement strand
GTATAGGTTTTATCGATAATTTCGCGCAAATCCCCGGCGGGCATATCGTCGGCCAGGCGCGACAACACCGCGAACGCCAATTGGCGGTAATCCATCATGCGCATGGCCGCAAGATCGTGCGCCGTGAATTGCGGATACGTTTCGGGCAGATACAGGCCGCCGTCCGGCGCGAGGCCGCCCAGCAGGATCTGTGTAAATGTCTGTGCGGGCGCATTGCCACGCGTGCTGATATAACGCATAACCATTAACGGTCTTCCTCACTCTGCATTCAGTGTTCACCTGTCCAGATGTTCGAGACGTATCCGCGCAATTTTGCCGGAAATCGATGGCAAAGCTTCTATTTTCAGCAGCGCTGCATCGATATCCTTTTCAATGCATCGATGAGTCAGGATTACAATATCCGCCAGCGTGCGGGTTTTCTCCGGCTCTTTTTGTATCATAGCATCGATGGAAATATCCGAGTCGGCTAAAATTCGCGTGACGTCGGCCAATACGCCGGCCTCGTCGATGGCGCGCAAACGTAAATAATACGCAGTCCTGACCTCGCCCATCGGCAGTATCGGCTCGGCCGACAGCGTATCCGGCTGGAAAGCCAGATGCGGGACGCGATTGTGAGGATCGGCAGTATGCATCCGCGTGACGTCCACCAGATCGGCCACCACCGATGAAGCAGTGGGCTCGGCTCCGGCTCCTGCGCCATAGTACATGGTTATTCCGACCGCATCGCCCTTGACCAGTATCGCATTCATCGCCCCATCGACGTTGGCCAGCAATCGCCGTTCCGGTATCAGCGCCGGATGCACCCGCAACTCGATGCCGCTGGGCGTACGTTTGGCTATCCCCAGCAATTTGATGCGATAGCCGAGCTGTTCGGCATACCTGACGTCGTCGCCGGTCAGTTTTGTGATGCCCTCGATAAACGCGCGATCGAATTGCACCGGTATGCCGAACGCAATCGCGGACAAGATCGTCAGTTTATGAGCCGCATCGATGCCTTCTATGTCGAATGTCGGATCGGCTTCGGCATAGCCCAGATCCTGCGCCGCCCGCAATGCATCGGCAAAATCGGCGCCCTTGTCGCGCATTTCGGTCAGGATGAAGTTGGTGGTGCCGTTGATAATGCCTGCGATCCATTCTATCCGGTTTGCCGTCAAGCCTTCGCGTATCGCTTTGATAATGGGGATTCCGCCCCCGACCGCCGCTTCGAACGCCACCATGACTCGGTGTTGCTGGGCGGCGGCAAAGATTTCCGTGCCGTGATTGGCAATCAGCGCCTTATTGGCCGTCACGACATGTTTGCCGCGCGCTATCGCCATCAGTATCAGTTCTTTGGCGAGCGTGACGCCTCCCATCATTTCCACGACGATATCGATGTCGGGATTGTCGATAATGGCGAAGGGATTATCCGTCAGCAACATATCGGGCGCTGCGTATTTCCGGGCTTTTTCCAGATCTCGTACCGCCGCCATGGTAACGACGATTTCGCGTCCGGCACGCCGGGTGATTTCCTCTGCATTGCGCCGCAATACCGTCAGCGTACCGCCCCCGACTATCCCCAGCCCTAACAATCCTACTTTCATTGGTTTCATTCTGATTTCCATTAATTCCCGGCACAATCCCCGGCATTGCCATGCAATTTACGATAACGCTCCAGAAACCGGGCGATGCGCCGGATCGCCTCGCGCAATTCATCTTCGTGCGGCAATATTACCACGCGGAAATGATCCGGTTTCGGCCAGTTGAATCCACTGCCCTGAACGATCAGCACCCGCTCTTCTTCCAAAAGCTCCAATATGAATTTCTGGTCGTCGGCAACCGGATACATCCTGGGATCGAGACGTGCGAACATATACAATGCCGCCTGCGGCTTAACGCAGGTCACGCCCGGAATCGCAGTCAGCAGTTCCCATGCGAGATCGCGCTGGCGCGTCAAACGGCCGCCGGGGCCGACCAGATCGACGATGCTCTGATAACCGCCCAGAGCGGTCTGTATGGCGTATTGCCCCGGGACATTGGCGCACAAACGCATGGATGCCAGCATGTTCAAACCTTCGATATAATCGAGAGCATGACGCTTATCGCCCGATATCACCATCCATCCGGCGCGGTAACCGCATACCCGGTAATTTTTCGACAGGCCGTTCATGGTCACGCACAGCACGTCGTCGGCCAGCGCAGCGATCGAAGTATGCGTCAGGCCATCGTATAATACTTTGTCGTAGATTTCATCGGCGTAAACGATCAACTGGTATTGCCGCGCAATCTCGAGTATGCCCAGCAGCACCTCCGTCGTATACAGCGCACCGGTAGGGTTGTTCGGGTTGATGATGACGATAGCGCGGGTATCGGCGGTGATCTTGGCGCGGATATCGTCGAGACTGGGCATCCAGTTGTTACTTTCGTCGCACAGATAATGCCGCGCCACTCCGCCTGCCAGGGTGACGGCTGCCGTCCAGAGCGGATAGTCCGGAGTCGGCACCAGGACTTCGTCGCCGTTATTGAGGAGCGCCTGCATCGCCAGCACGATCAGTTCCGACACCCCGTTGCCGACAATGATGTCGTCGATCTGAACGCCGCTGATATTTTTGCTTTGCGTGTAATGCATGATTGCCTTGCGGGCGGCGAACAAGCCTCGGGAGTCGGTATACCCCGATGCGCCGGCAAGGTTGGCGATCACATCCTGCACGATCTCCTCCGGCGCGGCGAAGCCGAACGGGGCCGGATTGCCGATATTCAGCTTGATGATGCGCTGGCCTTCGTCTTCCATTTGTTTCGCCCGCGCCAGCACCGGCCCGCGTATGTCGTAACACACCATATCGAGTTTGGTCGATTTTTTTATGGGCCGCAACATGTGCGCCTCTTTTATTTTCACGTAATTATCCTTTGGCGTTAAGCGGGTTTTTTGGCTTTACCCGAGCCCAAAAATGTATAATCTTACTCGACTGTGTACCTGCGCTGCA
>DASSZW010000042.1:0-3028 GCA_035713285.1 Burkholderiales bacterium | reverse complement strand
GAACAATCAAAAACCACCAAAAAGGAGGAAAAAACTATCCCATCGTGACCGCAGGCATTACAATTTAACCGCGTAACATCAGACCATGCGCAAGCGGTCACGATAGCCGGAATCAGCGGTCACGTTCATCGGAATACGCATGTTTTGAGCATACAAGAAATATATGACCCACAAACGCGGGATATATATACATTGCTTTATCAACCAGCTAAAAATCTAGCAGAGCTTTTGAACGTATTTGGCAGGAAGTAAAGTTTTAATATGCGCGCGAGTACAATCTACTCTCTTGCGATATAACATTGGAAGTCCTTCCTATCGAACCTATCCTTACTGTCGCTAGGGAGAAAATCGACCATGCTATGGAGAAAATCGAACATCTCTGAAAGGGACTTTGGAAAATTAGTCTCGCTAATTTATAAGTCGGATAACTACCGTTCACTAGGTCGGCAACGGGTCGATAGCGGGTATATAAGATTGAAATTACTGGTCGAAGGCTTCCCCGGTCAGCAACGCAAGCATAGAGGCGTCTGCTGCTGCCTACTTAAACGTACAGCCTGACTTCCAACAAAATGGCGATTCGCAAGAGTTACGTGCAAGGGACGAATTCCAACCATGTCAAGAGTTCTTGGTCTAATGGTTTGAGCATAAAAAATGCGCATCCAACCTGGGAATGCATTAAAGCCGAAATTAGATCGTGGAGGAATTACTTATTGACTGGTCGGGGCGAGAGGATTTGAACCTCCGACCACTTGCACCCCATGCAAGTACGCTACCAGGCTGCGCTACGCCCCGAAGCCGGCAATTATAGCAG
This sequence comes from Burkholderiales bacterium, assembly GCA_035713285.1. Classification (GTDB taxonomy): domain Bacteria; phylum Pseudomonadota; class Gammaproteobacteria; order Burkholderiales; family Sulfuriferulaceae; genus Sulfuriferula. Next base: position 2,217 of record DASSZW010000042.1, on the reverse strand, counting down.
AAGCATTGCGGCTGCCCAAGCATAAATTCATGTCACATGAAACCGGAAGCTCGAGAAATTACAAACTGCAGAACAATCGACAGGATAATTGCATCAAGCTTTCAGCACCTGCAGGATTTCGCCGATCTCCCGCCGCAGTTCCGCGTAATCAAGCGGCGCAGGGGCAGCGTCGATCTGCTCTACGATCACGGCAGTGCCGCTATTGTCGTCCAGCCGGTTGCGCGCACCGCTGATCGTAAATCCTTGCTCGTAGAGCAATTCGCGTATGCGGCGTATCAGCAATACTTCATGGTGCTGATAGTAGCGCCGGTTTCCCCGTCGCTTGACCGGTTTAAGCTGAGCGAATTCCTGTTCCCAATATCGCAACACATGCGGTTTGACGGCGCATAGCTCGCCTACTTCACCGATCGTAAAATAACGTTTCGCCGGTATGGGTGGCAGTACGCTAGTTGGCTGACGATCCGCCATAACTCACTTCTACCAGCGTTTTTAATTTGTTACTAGGATGGAAAGTGACTACGCGCCTGGCAGTAATAGGCATATCTTCGCCGGTCTTCGGATTACGGCCGGGTCGTTGCGGTTTGTCGCGCAACTGGAAATTACCGAAACCCGACAGTTTCACCATATCGCCTGCTTCGAGCGCCCCGCGTATTTCATCAAAAAATGCCTCTACCATATCTTTAGCTTCTCTTTTATTCAGGCCGACTTCTTCAAATAACAAGTCCGCCAATTCTGCTTTGGTCAGGGTCATTTCTACCTCAGGAACGTAATTGCGCATTAAATTGCTGCCGCAACAAATCGGTGAGCTGGGCCATGATTGCGTCCACCTCGCCATCTGTTAATGTCTTTTGATTGTCTTGCATCAGCACCCTGAACGCAAGACTTTTTTTATCATAATCAATGTGTTTGCCGCGATAAATATCGAACAACACGATTTCTGTCACGGATGCTATTCTAGCAGAATACATTGCGTCTAGTAAGGTCTGGGCAGTTATTTCTTGGCGGACTATCACCGCCAGATCCCGCCTCACTTCCGGAAAACGGGGAATTCCCTCATGTTGCGGCAGCCTGCGCGTCAACAATGGGGCGACGTTCAATTCAAACAGTACCGGCGCTTCCGGCAAATCCCATTGCTGAACCAGCGCCGGATGCAAAACGCCGAGCCAGCCCAGATTATCGGCCCCCAACCATACTTCAGCGCTTTGGCCGGGATGCAGCGCCGGGTGTTTTGCTGCGGGAAACCGCAAGCTGCGCGGCCAGCTTAACGCTTCGAGATCGGCTTTCACGTCGTAAAAATCGACTGTTCGGGTCTCAACGCCCCACTGTTCGGCTACTGCCGGACCGTAGGCCAGGCCGGCAATACGCAGAGGCTGGTCGAAACCCTGCTCTTTAGCGAGATAGCAACGCCCGGTTTCCATGATTCTAACGCGCGTCTGCCGGCGATTGAGATTGGTTTTCAACACATCGATCAATCCGCCGAGCAACGTGGAGCGCATGACGCCCATCTGGCTGGCGATCGGATTTTTCAGCGCGACGGGCGCAACGCCGGGTGCCAGCGCAGCTTCCCATGCCGCATCGACAAAACTGTAGGTGATAACTTCCTGATAATCGCGCGCAACGAGCGTTTCGCGCAGGCGATCCAGCGGCTGTTCGCGCTCGGGTTGCGGCAACATGCGCAGTTCGGCGACGGGCGCCAGCGGCGGAATGTTATCGTATCCGTATAAGCGCGCCAGTTCTTCTATGAGGTCGGATTCGATCTTCAAATCGAAGCGGTAGCTGGACGGAATAACCCGATATTCCGCGTCGGGCAAGCCGGGATCGAGACGCCTCGCATCAAGTCCGAGACTGCTTAAATAGCGTTCGATTGCTTCATGGGTAAACGGTATCCCCAATACTTTGCCGACTCGCGCGGCGCGCAGCACGATCGGCGGCCGGAGCGGCAACGTGCCGACCGTTTCCGCGACAGGGCCGGCATTGCCGCCGCAAATCCCGGTAATAAGCTGCGTCGCGCGCGCCAGCGCCTGTCCGGTCGCCGCAAAATCCACTCCGCGCTCGAACCGGTAGGAGGCGTCGGTAGACAGCCCGGCACGGCGCGCGCGGCCGGCGATCGCATCCGGATCGAAGTAAGCCGATTCCAGCAAGATGGTATCCGTCTCTGCGCTCACCGCTGTCGCGGCGCCGCCCATGATTCCGGCCAGGGCGACAGGGCCGTTATCG
>DASSZW010000041.1:0-3483 GCA_035713285.1 Burkholderiales bacterium | reverse complement strand
GATGGTTGGGTGCCGATGAAATGCAGGAGACTTCGCAGCCTGTAGCGAAGAGCACTATGAATATAAAGAATATGGATAACAAGCAATGAGCGATGTAAAAAAAGTAGTGCTGGCCTATTCGGGCGGTCTGGATACCTCGGTGATCCTGCAATGGCTGCAGGATCAATATCAATGCGAGGTCGTGACGTTTACCGCCGACATCGGCCAGGGCGAAGAACTGGAGCCCGCACGCGAAAAGGCGAAAAAACTGGGCGTCAAGGAAATATTCATCGACGATTTGCGCGAGGAATTCGTGCGCGATTTCGTCTTTCCCATGTTCCGCGCCAATACGGTGTACGAAGGCGAATACCTGCTCGGCACCTCAATCGCCAGGCCGCTGGTCGCCAAACGTCTGATCGAGATCGTCAACCTGACCGGCGCCGATGCGATTTCGCATGGCGCTACCGGAAAAGGCAACGATCAGGTGCGGTTCGAACTCGGCGCGTACGCGTTGAAACCCGACGTCAAGATTATCGCGCCGTGGCGGGAGTGGGACCTGCTGTCGCGCGAAAAATTGCTGGCTTATGCAGAAAAACACGGCATAGCGGTGGAAATGAAACACAAGAACGGCGGCAGTCCCTACAGCATGGACGCCAACCTGCTGCATATTTCCTATGAAGGCCGCAGTCTCGAAAATCCGGCGGTCGAAGCCGAAGCCGACATGTGGCGCTGGACTGTCGCTCCCGAACAGGCGCCCGACCAGGCCGAATACGTCACGCTGGAATTCCGTCGCGGCGATATCGCCGCTATCAACGGGGTCGCGCTCGGTGCGGCCGAGGTGCTGGCGGAGCTTAACCGGCTGGGCGGGAAACACGGCATAGGGCGGCAGGACCTGGTCGAGAACCGGTATGTCGGAATGAAGTCGCGCGGCTGTTACGAAACGCCCGGCGGTACGATCATGCTCAAGGCGCATCGCGCCATCGAATCGATTACGCTGGATCGCGAAGTCGCGCACCTGAAAGACGAGTTGATGCCGCGTTACGCCAGCCTGATTTATAACGGTTACTGGTGGAGCCCCGAGCGCCGGATGCTGCAAACCATGATAGACGCTTCGCAAGCCACCGTAAACGGCTGGGTCAGGCTCAAGCTGTATAAAGGCAATGTGATGGTGACCGGCCGCGATTCAGCGACCGATTCCTTGTTCGACCCGACCATCGCGACGTTCGAAGACGATGCCGGTGCTTACAATCAGGCCGATGCCGGCGGTTTTATCAAATTGCATGCGTTGCGGTTGCGGATCGCAGCCAGATTGAAAAATAAACAGGGTGCATGATCCCAGATCCGGCGATTGACCGCTTATTTGTGATGCAACCTATTGAGGAAGAATAGAAATGTTATTATTTAACGCCCTCCCGTCTGGTGACACGCTACGTGTCCAATTGCCGGATCTGAGATGATGACACAACAGTTCGATCAAGTTAGCGTAATCAAACAGGCGAATATCTATTTCGACGGCAAATGCGTTTCGCATACGGTGCTGTTTGCCGACGGCAGCAAAAAAACGATAGGCGTTATTTTTCCGAGCCGGCTGACGTTTAATACCGGCTTGCCCGAAATCATGGAAATCAGCGCCGGCGAATGCAAGGTCAGGCTGGATGGGTCGGCCGACTGGAAAACTTACCGTGCCGGCGAGCAGTTTCAGGTGCCGGGAAATAGCAGTTTCGATATCGAGACGGTAATTACGCTGGATTACGTTTGCCATTTCGTGACTGAAAGCCGATAACGTATATTTTTGCAATCAATCGGATCGTCCCGGATTACAGCTTGAATTCTGTCGCGGTAAAATCGACGGCTTAAGTGTGCCGGCCCCGGTTCGATCCGGTTTATGCAATCCTGAATTACGCCAGAGGAGAAAACCATGCCAAGTTTCGATATCGTTTCCGAAGTGGATAAGCAGGAAGTGAAAAACGCAGTCGAACAAACCAATAAGGAAGTCTCGACGCGTTTCGATTTCAAAGGGTCGGACGCGCGGGTCGAACAGGCGGATTATGTCCTGACTTTATACGCCGACGACGAATTCAAGCTCGATCAGGTTCAGGAAGTTCTGAACAATAAGTTGATCAAGCGCGGTATCGATATCAAATGCCTGGATCATGGCAAGATAGAAAAAATTACCGGCAACAAGGTGAAGCGCACCGTTACCGTCAAGACCGGCCTGGAAACCGAGCTCGCCAAGAAAATCGTCAAAGACCTGAAAGAGAGCAAAATGAAGGTCCAGGCCAGCATACAAGGCGATGTAGTCCGGGTGACGGGCTCAAAACGCGATATCTTGCAGGAAGCGATTGCGTTGGTGCGCAAGCAGGTTACCGAATTTCCTGTACAGTTCCAGAATTTCCGCGATTAATTGTTTTCGGGCTTAATCCGGATATTTCATAAATTAAGACGTGCCCTCACTGCGCGATCATCACGCGAGTTTATGCAATGGGGTAAGCAGGGATGGTGCGGAGCGCCACCTCGCAAATATTCGGGCTAGGCACATTTCTTCCATCGCCGTTCGGCTTCTGGTATCCTTGACCAGACAGGCTCTGTTATACTTGTTAACCGTTTCAGGGGATTAAAATGATTATTCGCGATATTCTGACTATCAAAGGCAGCGAAATATGCGCCGTTTCTCCATCCCAGACGATAGCTGATGCAATTGCCCTGATGGTGCAGTACGATGTGGGTTCGCTGGTTGTGCGCCAGGATGGCGTAATGATGGGATTATTGACGGAACGCGATGTATTGCGGCGCCTGAACGAACGCGGCGACAGCGTCGTTTCCCAGCCGGTCAGCGCAATGATGGTGACCGAACCGATCATCGGTCATCCTGACGATACCGTCGATTATGTTCGCGGCGTGATGACGGAAAATCGCGTCAGCCATTTGCCGGTGATGGAAGGCGAAAATCTGCTGGGAGTTATTTCTTTTCACGATGTCGCACGGGCCTGCCTCAATGCCGCCGATTTTGAAAACCAGTTATTGAAACGTTATATCAAGCATTGGCCTGAATAATCAAACGCCTTGATCGTATCGTGATTTACGTCGCAATTAACGGCGCGCTTTTCCACTGAGTCGAATTAGATATCGTATAAGCAGATAACACGAATTTCTTGACTGAATATTAATTGGATATTAAGATCTTGTTAATATATATTGGCAAGCACGCCATGCAAAATGATATTTATTAAGATGCAGAGCATGTATTTCTCTTCGAGCATTTACGGGTTGGATGATTTGATAAACGAACGGGAGTAAACATAATGAAAAATTCGGTTGCAGCAGCGCTTACGATTTGTGCCGTTTTATTGTCATCGAATGCGTGGTCGGATCAGGGAACAATGCCGGGTTACATACCTGGCGACATCGTCGCGCGTGCACGGGCGGTCGATATGAATTTCGATAGCAGTTCGTCTCCGTATCCCGGAGTTACGGCTAACGACAAAATCATACCTGAAGTCGATG
>DASSZW010000040.1:0-9778 GCA_035713285.1 Burkholderiales bacterium | reverse complement strand
GCCTGCATTCCGATCTTGAAATCACTGGCGACATCCTGTCGCCGATAGAAAATGCCAACTGGAAAGCCATCGAGTGATCGTTCTGGATACCCATACCCTGTTATGGATGGATCGTAACGACACGTCTTTAGGAGGCCAATCTCGAGGTTTGATGGAAAATGCATGGCGAACAAATACGGTAGCCGTAAGCGCAATCAGCTTTTGGGAAGTAGCAATGCTGGTACAACGCGGGCGCATTCTATTGCCTGTAGCTGCCGATATCTGGCGTGCAGATTTGTTGCAAGCGGGGATTCGGGAAATCGCCATCTAACAGCAATGACGGAATGACGATTTTGGATTCATCAATAACAACTTAAATCGGTTTAACTGACTGGACAAAGATTAAGTACTTCTTCTGCAAATATCATAGACATTGCCAGGCGGATACAGCGAACCGGCGATGTGGTTTATAATAGGCGGCTCAATGCGCTATGAGATCCAATCAATGCAAAGAACCATGCTCAAGTCGAAGCTGCACCGCGTGCGGGTCACCCAGTCTGAACTTCATTACGAAGGATCATGCGCGATAGACGACACCTTACTGGAAGCTGCGGATATCCGTGAATATCAGCAAATCGATATTTACAATGTCAGCAACGGCGAACGATTCAGTACCTATGCCATTCGTGCCCAGCGCGATTCGGGAATAATTTCGGTCAATGGAGCGGCAGCGCACAAAGCGGCGCCGGGCGATATTTTGATTATTGCCGCTTTTGCCGCATACGACGAAAGCGAATTAGAAAATTATGCGCCGCGACTGATTTACGTAGACGAGATGAACCGGATCAAACACCGCCGTTTCGGCATTGCTGTGCAAACCGCAACGGGACAAGGCTAAAACGGTGCGTTCAGGCGCGATAACGCGTGGGATCAGGGATTTCCGCCTGCTGGAAGCCGTGCCGCCGTAAACGGCAGGAATCGCATACGCCGCAGGCCCGACCGGTATCGTCGGCCTGATAGCAGGAAACCGTCATACCGTAATCGACGCCGAGACGAGCACCCAATTGTATGATTTCAGCTTTGGAAAGATTGACCAGCGGCGCGTGGATATGCAGTTTTTTGCCTTCGACCCCCGCTTTCGTCGCCAGATTCGCCATGGTTTCAAAAGCAGCGATATATTCCGGACGGCAATCCGGATAGCCCGAATAATCCACCGCGTTGACGCCGATGAAAATCGCTGTGCTATCCAGTACTTCCGCCCATGCCAGAGCGACCGAGAGCATGATGGTATTGCGCGCCGGCACATAGGTGACCGGTATGCCGCCGGCTGGCGCTTCCGGTATAAGCCGCGTCGCATCGGTCAATGCCGAGCCGCCGAACACGGACAAATCCATTTTGAAAATCCGGTGCTCGGCTGCATTTTGCGCCATCGCCACCCGCTCCGCCGCGACCAGTTCTGAACGATGCCGCTGTCCGTAATCGAAACTCAGGGCATGACAGATATAACCTTCCCTTTTTGCCAGCGCCAGCACCGTAGCGGAATCGAGTCCGCCCGAAAGCAGTACGACAGCGCGTAACGACTGCTCCATCAATGCCCTGCCTCTTCGTTCCACAGGATCTTATGCAATTGCAACTGCATGCGCACCGGCAAACGGTCGCGCAATATCCATTCAGCCAATTGCGTCTGGGCACTGCCATAAACCGGCGAAAACAGCACGGGACAACGCCGGTCCAAAGCGTATTTCGCAAGTATGCTGCGCGACCAGTCGTAATCGGCTTCATCGGCGATGACGAATTTTATCTCGTCGTGCGCGCTCAGCCGCTCGATGTTTTCCCAACGGTTTTTACTGCTTTCGCCCGACCCCGGAGTTTTGATATCGACGATGCGCGAAACTCTGGGATCGACTTCACCGATATCGAGCGCCCCGCTGGTTTCGAGCGAGACGTCGTAACCGGCGTCGCATAACGCCGTCAATAAAGCGATGGCAGGTTTCTGCGCTAACGGTTCGCCGCCGGTCACAGTCACATAACGCGGTCCGTACGCAGACACGCGCGCGAGGATTTCCGGCAATGCCAAGGATTCTCCGCCGTGAAACGCGTAGGCCGTATCGCAATATCCGCATCGCAGCGGACAGCCGGTCAACCGTACGAAAACGGTGGGCAATCCGCTACGGCTCGTTTCCCCTTGCAGGGAATAAAAAATTTCGGTGACCCGTAAGGCAGGCGTTGCCGTCACTGCAACAGCTCCAGGCGTTTCTTGGCAAGTTCCGCAGCGGGCGTCGCAGGAAATCTGGTTTCCAGAGTCTGCAGGGTCTGCCGTGCCGCCGAAAGGTTGCCCAGCTGCACTTGCGCACTCGAAATATTCAGCAGGGCATCGGGCACTTTGGCGCTGCCTGGAAAGGTTTTAATAAGCTTTTGCTGGGTTTTCACCGCATTCTTGTAATCGCCGACAGAATAGTAGGCATTCCCTATCCAGTATTCGGCGCTGGGGACCAGCGTACTGTTCGGACTGGTTTTGATAAATTTGTTAAAGCTGGCAATGGACGCCAGATAATTACCCTGCTTGAACAGATTCAAAGCGGCTTGATAGCCGTGCGTTGCCGCAGAATTATCGTCGGATGCTGCCTGATCTTGCGGCGGGGGCGGAGGCGGAGGCGCCGATGCCGCTTCCTGACCGTTGCCCGGCGCCGATGAGGAACCATCGCTATGCTGCAGGGCACGCAAACGGGCGTCCATATCCTGATACAAATCTGTCTGGCGTTTTTGAAAGGTTTCGAGGTCGTGCGCCTGCACATCGAGTTGCCCGCGCAGGTCGGTGACTTCCGCTTTAAGCGTATCGATTTCCGTTTGCAGATTAAGCAGCGAAGAAGATTGCGGCTGCTGCGCTTCCATTGTGCTCAATCGCTGGTTGATAGCGCCCATCTGCTGCTCCAGTTCCGCCAGCCGACGCGAAGTATCGTCGTCACTGGCGTACACCGGCGATATCATCGCCAGACACAGCAAACCCGACATTAAATACGAAACAGACTTGATCTTCATGCCATTATTCGCTCTGCGGAACGATGTCGGTGCGGCGATTTTGTTTCCATGCATTTTCGTTGTCGCCTTCTGCGCGCGGTTTTTCCATACCGAAGCTGACCGCTTCCATTTGCGATTCGGGTACTCCCAGCAGATTCAGCGCCTTGCGCACTGCATCGGCACGGCGTTGACCCAGAGCCAGATTGTACTCGGCGCTACCGCGATCGTCGGTATTTCCTTGCAGGGTGACTTTAACATTCGGGTGTGCGTTCAAATATGCCGCATCAGCTTCCAGCACAGAATGGTATTGATCGCTAACATCGTATTGATTATATTGAAAATAAATACTTTTTTGAAAAAGATTTTCCGCTTCGCTGCCGCCATTGGCCTGTCCGGAAAGCTGGGACTGATTCAGCGCATTGGCTTCGACAGCCGCTTTATCGGCAGCGGCTTTGGCTGCAGCAGCGCGAGCAGCGGCATCCCGCTGAGACGAGTCAACTATGGGAGCGGGTTTTTTTTCCGCGGTAGAACATCCTGCAAGCAAGCCCACGACAACCAGACTTAATACTGCTTTTTTCATTTACTGCTCCTTGTTTAATAAATTATGCCACCCTGTCATCCTTTCGGCACGATACCGAAACGATCATTTTCCCCAGGCAGGCTCTTCCAGATCTCCGGCCACATCGGATAAATGGACCTTCGTTTTGCCATCGGAAGAAACCAGTGCCAATACGCCATGACCGTTTTGTCTGGCGGCGTACACGATCATTTTTCCGTTAGCGGCAAAACTCGGGGATTCGTCGAAGCCGCCCTGAGTCAAAACTTGCGTCTGTCCGCTGGCGATATCCATCACCGCAATGCGAAAACGGCCGTCGGTGCGCTGGACGTAAGCAAAACTTTTGCCGTCCGGGCTCCATGCCGGCGATACGTTATAGTTGCCCTGGAAAGTCATGCGCCTGGCCATGCCGCCTGATGCCGGCATCATGTAAATCTGCGGACTGCCGCCGCGACCCGAGGTAAACAGCAGGGATTGCCCGCTCGGGCTCCAGTCGGGTTCGGTATCGATGCCGCCGCCGAATGTCAGGCGTTTCAGTCCGCTGCCGTCGGCATTGATCACATAAATTTGCGAGCCGCTATTATCGCGCGTCAGCACCAGCGCAAGCTTGCTGCCGTCCGGCGACCAGCTCGGCGCGCTGTTGCTGCCCTTGAAATTGGCGAGCACGCGCCGCTGGCCCGTCGTCAGCGACTGTACATAAATCACCGGCTTCTTTTTCTCGAACGAAACGTAAGCAAGCTTGGTCCCGTCCGGCGACCATGCCGGCGAGATGATAGGCTCTTTCGATCTCAATACCGTTTGTACGTTCTGCCCGTCGGCGTCGGCTACCTGCAGGCTGTATTGCTTGCCGTGTTTGATGACATAAGCGATATGGCTGGAGAAAACCCCTGGCGTCCCGATCAGCTTCTCGTATACCACATCCGCAATCTTGTGCGCTATCGCCCGCATTTGCGTGGCGTTGGCGGTATAACTGTAGCCGGCGAGCTGCGTTTGCTTGATGGCGTCCATGAGCCGGAAACTGACTTCGATCTGTCCGTTGCTCAGGGGATTTACCTTACCGAGAACCACCGCCTCCGCCCCGCGCTGACGCGCTACGGAAAACCGCGGATCGATCGATTCGGTCAGCGGTGGCTGCAGGTCTGAAATATCGACCAGCTTTAGTTCGCCGGTACGCGCCAGATCTGCGCCGACCACGTCGGTGATGACCCGGTACGCGTCGCCTGCTCCCGCAAACGGCGAAATGGCAACCGGAATCCTGCTTTGTTCGCCGCCGCTGATGTCTATCGTCATCGCCGCCCTGGTCCAGAGCGGAAACAGCAGTAACAGAATAAATCCTAATCGCATTATCAAAACATACCTCGCTTAATTTCGAACTTATTGAATTCTATTGCCAAATCGCTACGATTGCCAGTGCCGGATCGATGCATCAACGAGCCCTTAATCCGGAGTAAATTTCAGGTTCAGATCGCGAAACTGCTGCGCCAGCGCAGCGTCCGGCGGCAAGGGCAACGGTGAAGCTTTCAGGATAGCACGCTCGACCGCATCGTCGTAGGCAGGCTGGCCGCTCGACCTCACCAGTTTCACGTTCACGACTTCCCCGGTCGGCAACACGGTAACATCGATCCCTGCTGTCGGATTGCCTTGCAGACCGTCCGGCAGAATAATCATGCTGCGGACCTTGGCCTTGATTTTTTCGATATAGGCCGCTTTCATTTGAGCCAGTTCGGCCGACTGTTTGCTCGCCAGCGCCGCCTGGCGGCGGCTGATCAGGGCATGAGCCGATTCGTTCTGAAATTCAGCCCGGGTTTGCTGGGCGACCAGTTTGCGTAAAGCCGCCTGCTTTTTCTGCAGCAACTGCTTTTCCTGAGCCTGTTTCTGTTGTTCTGCCGCTTTCTGTTCCGCGAGTTTTTGCTGCGCTAATTCAGCGGCCTGCTGTTTCTGCAATAACTGCTGCTGCGCCAGTTTCTTCTGCTCGCGTTTTTTCTTTTTTTCCTCCGCCTTTTTTTCTTCCTGCTGTTTTTGCAACGCCTGCTGCTGAGCCAGCAATTCCGCATCGCGCTGTTGCTGCGCGGCGAGTTTGCGCTTTTGCTCCAGGGCGATATCGGGGTTCGGCGCTACCGGCTCGGCTTTAACCGGTTCGGGCGGTTCAGGCTTGACCGCTGCCGGAGGTTGAGGGGCGACCGGCGTCGGCGGCGGAGGCTGCCACAGTTCAACCATTACCGGTTCGGGCGCGTGCGTTTTCCAGTCGAGGCTGAATACAAGCAGCACAAAAAACAGCACATGCACCAGGATCGCCAGCATTGCCGCCAGCCCGCGCTTAGGCGGCGGTGGCGTCGCACGCATCTTACTGCGCTCCCTGCGCGGCGAGCAGACCGACGCGCTTGACATTATTTTGCTGCATTAGGTTCATTACTTTCATGACCTTGTCGTAACGCACGCTTTTGTCCGCAGCGATCACGACCGGCTGGTCGGGCTTGTCCAGCTGTTTTCTCTGGATCAGAGCCAATAATTGACTTTGATCGACCTGTTGCTGATTGCCGCCGTCCTTAGCCCGGTCGCGCACGGTCATCTGCCCGTCGGCGTGGATCGTGACCTGCAAAGGCTGCAGCGCAATCGTTTCCGTTTTGGCTACGCTGGGAAGGTTGACTTCGCCGGGATTGATCATGGGCGCAGTAATCATGAATATCACCAGCAATACCAGCATCACGTCGATATACGGCACGACGTTGATTTGAGCGACTTGTTTGCGGGGACGGCGGGAACTCATTTTTTATGCGCCTGACGCTGCAGGATATTGGAAAATTCTTCTATGAAACTTTCGTAGCGATTGGCCAGACGGTCGATATCATGAGTGAAATGGTTGTACGCGATGACCGCCGGTATCGCCGCAAACAGGCCCATGGCAGTGGCGACCAGCGTTTCTGCGATGCCGGGGGCGATATTCGCCAGCGTGGTTTGCGCCACATTCGCCAGGCTCCTGAACGCATTCATGATGCCCCAGACCGTGCCGAACAGGCCGACGTAGACGCTTACCGAGCCGACCGTCGCCAGAAAGGATAAATGCGACTCCAGCCCGTCCATTTCTCTTTGGTACGAAGCGCGCATGGCCCGGCGCGCGCTCTCGGTCATGGCGGACGCATCGGTGCCGGGCTGGTTTTTCAGTTTCATGAATTCGCGAAATCCGGCTTCGAAGATACGTTCCATTTCGCTGGTATGACTGGGGTCGCGCGCGATGCCCTGATACAGCTGATTGAGATCCGCACCGTTCCAGAATGCCTGCTCGAACGCCTGCACCTTTTTCGTGGCGCGGGCAACCTGAAACAGTTTCTGGAAAATGAACCACCACGACATCAGAGAAGCGATCAGCAAAACCGCCATGACGAACTTGACCGCCAAGCTGGCGCTGGTCACCAATGCCAGCATCGATAAATCCTGCGATACGCCTATATCCATTTAATTATTCCAGTAATTGCAAAATATGATCCGGTATTTTAACCGGTTTAAATGTCGTTGCGGTGACGCATACCACTTCTATCTCTCCGGTCGCGAGCACAACGTCGCGTTCCACGCGTTGCACAAAGCGCATCCGCGCCGGTGTCAGCCGCTGGATGCGGCTGTAAACCGCCAGTTCGTCATCGTATCGGGCCGGCTTGAGATAGCTGACCTCGACCTGCCGCACTGCAAACACCACTCCCTCTTCGGCCAGCAGCGTGCTCTGGTTCATCCCGAGCGCGCGCAGCCATTCGGTGCGGGCGCGTTCCATGAATTTCAGGTAATTGGCGTAATACACCACGCCGGCGGCATCGGTATCTTCGTAATAAACGCGCACCGGCCAGACGAATTCGCGTTCAAGCACCCGGTTCGCTCCACAGATCGGTTTTGCCGGGGACGCTCAGACCGAAATGCCGGTACGTCATCCAGGTCGCAATGCGGCCGCGCGGCGTACGCTGCAAATAGCCCTGCTGAATCAGGTACGGCTCCAGCACGTCTTCGATGGTGTCGCGCGCTTCGCCTATCGCCGCAGCGAGATTGTCCAGTCCCACCGGACCGCCGTCGAATTTCTCCAGCACCGCCGACAACAATTTCCGGTCCATGATATCGAGCCCTGCGTGATCGACATCGAGCATCAGCAAGGCATCGTCGGCCACCGTGCGCGTGACGATGCCGTCGGCGCGGACTTCGGCGAAATCGCGCACGCGGCGCAACAACCGGTTGGAAATGCGCGGCGTACCGCGGGAACGCCGCGCGATTTCAAAAGCGCCCTCGTCGGCCATCGTCATTTTAAGCAATAATGCCGAGCGCTGCACGATGCGCGTCAACTCCTCCGCGCTGTAAAATTCCAGTCGCGCCACGATACCGAAGCGATCGAGCAAAGGATTGGTCAGCATGCCCGCCCGCGTCGTCGCGCCGATCAGCGTGAACGGCGGCAGATCGAGTTTGACCGACCGCGCCGACGGCCCTTCGCCGATCATGATATCGAGCTGGAAATCTTCCAGCGCGGGATACAGGATTTCTTCCACTACCGGGCTCAGCCGGTGGATTTCGTCGATAAACAGTACGTCGTTCGGTTCCAGATTGGTCAGCAAGGCTGCCAGGTCGCCGGCGCGTTCCAGCACCGGGCCGGAAGTCTGGCGCAGGTTCACTCCCATTTCGCGCGCCACGATATGCGCCAGCGTGGTTTTGCCCAGGCCGGGCGGCCCGAACAGCAGCACGTGATCCAGCGCCTCATTGCGTTTGCGCGCCGCTTCGATGAATATGGACAGCTGATCGCGCACTTTTTCCTGGCCGACGTACTCGGCCAGCATCTTGGGTCGCAGGGCGCGTTCGATCTGTTCTTCGACCGAATTTTGTGCGGCGGGAGCGATCAGGCGATCTATTTCTATCATGCGTCGGGTCCCATTACGATTTCGACAGCCACTTCAGCGCGGAACGGATACCGTCTTCCACGCTCGCGCTGACGACGATCTGGCGCACGGCGCCGGCCGCCTCGCGCTCGTTGTAGCCCAGCGCCAGCAAAGCGTTGAGCACATCGTCGCCGGTATTGACAGGTGCCTGACGCGATCCGGACGCCGGCACATCGAGCAATTTGCCTTTGAGTTCAAGCAACAGGCGTTCGGCGGTTTTTTTGCCTATGCCGGGAATTTTGGTCAGCTGCGCGACATTTTGCGACGCGACGGCGTGCGCCAGCTCGGCGGTATCCAGGCCCGAGAGCAGCGCCAGAGCCATTTTTGCGCCGACGCCGGTGATTTTGATCAGCTGGCGAAACGTCACCCGCTCCGTCTGCGTGCCGAAGCCGTACAGCAGCTGCGCGTCTTCGCGCACGACGAAATGGGTGTACAAACCGACCGGCTGGCCCAACGCAGGCAGATGATAAAACGTGCTCATCGGCACATCGATTTCGTACGCGACGCCGGCGACATCGACCAGAATCTGGGGAGGATGCTTTTCGATCAAAGTGCCGCTAATTTTACCTATCATGCATTACCTATCTAACTCGATGTTCAAATCAGCCTGCCGTTTTTGACCCGATACCCCGCCGTCGCCAGTGCGCCCAAACCCTGCCCGCCGTGGGCATGACAAATGGCGCAGGCCAGCGCATCGGCGGCGTCGCTGGAAGGAACGGCGGCCAGATTCAATAACCGTTTCACCATTTCCTGCACCTGTTCTTTGGCGGCGTGGCCGTTGCCTACCACCGCCTGCTTGACCTGCAAGGCAGTATATTCCGCTACCGGCAGCGCTTGCAGCACCGCAGCGCAAATCGCTGCGCCGCGCGCCTGTCCAAGCAACAAGGTCGATTGGGGGTTGACGTTGACGAACACTTTTTCGATGGCAACCTGCTGCGGCTGATGCAGGGCGATCACCTCCCCCAGACACGACAATATCACTCCCAGACGCTGCGGCAACTCGCCTTCGCCGCTTTTAATACACCCGCTGCTGATGTAAACCGGGCGGTTGCCGATCCAGTCGATCACACCGAAACCCGTCATCCGCAAACCCGGGTCTATACCTAGAATACGCATTTTCGCCCTTATCCTCAACCGGACCGAAAGCGTATGCATGCGCTTTCACTCACTGCATTTTACCTGTTTCCGCTCCGTCGCAAGCAACTTCCTGATTAGCTCGTCGAGAATTGATAAAGTCCCCGCCTTTAAAACAGGCGGAATATTGCGAATCCGAAGGTATCTTATGGCCAGGCGATCATTAAATTTCATGTCGATTTAATAA
>DASSZW010000039.1:0-3333 GCA_035713285.1 Burkholderiales bacterium | reverse complement strand
TTTCGACGCTGGTCAACGGTACGGTTTTGATTTTGCCGTCCTTGCCGGTCACGGATTTGTAATTCACCACGACCGCAACCGACAGGCGCTTCAATCCGCCCATCGGTTGCTGGCTGTAGCGGATGGTCTTGTCGACTTCATAATTGGTGGTTTCGTCTTTATGAACGACTTCCGGGTTTGTGGCAGAAGACGTATTGCTGGCCGGATTATTGCCTGCTCCGGGGGCGACCGGAGCATTGATCGGCGCGCTGGCGGGAGCGGGGGGCTGGTTCGACAGCGCGCCGGGAATTCCGCCCGGACCGTTGCTGTCGTTGAGAGTCTGGCTGCTCTGTTTGCTCCGTACCGAAGCGGTCTCGGCGGTAGGATTGGGTTTGTATGTTTCGGCTGCTTGCTCGCTATGGGAAAAATCGACGTCAGCCGTTACTTCGGCATGCACATTGTTGGCGCCGACTATCGGCGTAATGATCGCCTCGATGCGGCTGGCGATGCTTTGCTGCATGGATTGCACGTATTTCAGCTGGGCCGGATCGAGGCCGTCGTTGCCCTGTTTGCCGGCGCTGTCGGAGAGCAGGTTGCCGTTCTGATCGACGATGGTGACATTGGTCGGCAGCAGGTCGGGCACGCTGCTTGCCAGTAAATGCACGATGGCGCTGACTTGCGCGGGATCCAGCGCCCGTCCGGGTTCAAGGTTAAGCAGTACCGAGGCGGTCGGTTTCTGCTGTTCGCGGACGAATACCGAGGATTTAGGCAAGGCGAGATGTACCCGCGCGGCCTGCACAGCACTGATAGCCTGTATCGTTTGCGCCAGTTCGCCTTCCAGGGCGCGCTGGAAATTGACCTGTTCGAGAAATTGGGAAGTGCCGAGCTTCTGGTTTTCCATCAGATCGAATCCGACGTTGCCGCCTTTGGGCAAATCCTGCGCCGCCAGCTTGAGGCGCAGATCGTTTACCTGGTCGGCCGGGACCAGGATCGCGCCGCCGCCATCCGAATATTTGTAAGGGACATTCATTTGCTGCAGGACGGCAACGATGGCGCCGCCGTCCCGGTCGTTGAAGTTGGAAAACAGCACGCGGTAATCCGGTTTTTGGCTCCACATCCAGATGCCGGCCATAATGGCGATCGCTGCGGCGATGCCCAGCGAGAGAAATAATCTGCGTCCGTTTACCGACTGCGCGAAATTCGACAGTCCCGGTGTGGCGAGTGTTGCGCTGTCTGCCGCCATAGGTTTTTCCAGTCTAAAAAACTTGAATGATATGCGCCGTACCGGCGTGAATTCATGCGCTGCCGAAAACAGGCTCAGCTGTGCTTACGATTATTATCGGTGCTCGGCAGCGGAAGCAATATGTGGAATAAAGCCTGATTCGTCCCGCTAATCCGGCGTTGGCATGGCCTCGTAGTGCTTTAGTATTATGTCGTGAAACCGAGGAGGCAATTATGACGATAACCGGCGGAATTGATTCGACCAAGATTGAAGCCATGCTCGCCCAGCTCAAAGCGACTGCCGCACGCGCGCAAGGAATGGCAAATCCTGTTCAGCCTGGCGCGGCAGCCCCGAAAGCAGGCTTTGCAGACATGCTCAAATCTTCGCTCGACAGTGTTAACCAGACGCAGTTGCAAGCACAACAAATGGGTCAGAGCTTCGCGACCGGCAACGACAAGGTAAGCCTGTCGGATACGATGATCGCCATGCAGAAGGCGAATCTTTCTTTTCAGGAGGCGATACAGGTTCGTAATAAAGTGGTCGCGGCGTATACGACTATCATGAACATGCAGGTCTGACCTTATCGGGTCTTGCGTTAATCGTCCCAGCGATAGGGAGAGGGATCCACCTGCGGAGTTTTATTCTCAATCAATTCCGCCACCAGATTCGCGCTGAGCGGAGCCATGGTGACGCCGTAACGGAAATGCCCCGCATTGATGTAGAGATTATCGACGGCGGGATGCCGCGCAATGGTCGGAATATTGTCCGGCGAACCGGGGCGCAGACCGCTCCAGTGCTGTTTCAGCTTTGCATCGCGTAAAGCGGGAAATACGCGCAGCGCATGATCGAGCAGCGTATGTTTGGCTTCGGTGGTGGTGGATTTGTCGAAACCGGCTTCTTCGAGCGTACTGCCGACCAGAAGATGGCCGTCGCGGCGCGGAATAATATACATCTCATCATGATAAAGAATATGCGGCAGGCAATCGGGTTCGGCCTGAAACAGCAACATTTGCCCGCGTACCGGCCTGACGGTTTTGGCCGGAGGATGATCGGCTAAGAGCTGCTGGCTCCAGGCGCCAGCACAAGTGATGTAAATCTCTGCGCTAAGCCTGCCCTGAATCGTGCTGACATGATTGACACGATTTTCGCTCACGGCAATTCCCGTTACTTCGGTATGTTCCAGCAGCTGTACTCCGCGAGCCAGCACCGCGGCCCGGAGCGATTTGACCAGGCGCGGGTTGCGCACCTGCGCAACATCGGGCAGCCATAACGCGGGACCGGTTTTCGTTATGGCCTGGTGCGGCGCTATCGTGTGCAAACGCCACCGGTAACGATCGCACCAGACGCCGGCCGCCGCCTCGTCGTAAGGCGGCAATATTTCCATGCCGCAACGCCAGTATTCGGCGTCGAGTCCGCCGGCCGATTCGACGGCATCGATCCAGGCCGGATACATTTCTGCGCTCAGATGGCATAAATCGTTGACCGCGGAAGGATAGTGCCAGGGCAGAAGCGGCGAAAGTATGCCGCCGCCGGCCCAGGAAGCTTCGGTACCGATGGCGCTGCGTTCGACTACAGTGACTGCGGCGCCAGAGGCGGCCAGACGAAACGCGGTCGCCAGGCCGATGACGCCGCCGCCTATGATCAGGATGTCGGGGTTCAAGGAATTTGGTGTATCGATGAAAAAAGGTATTTTACCGTTTATTTTCCTTTCATGGATAAAAACAGACCGTTTGTCGAGTAGCGATAGGCAAGCGTCGGCAAGGTAACTATTATCAAGATATGAAAAAGGAATACATGATGAATCGACCTTATATTTCCGGGTTCACCTTGCTCGAATTAATCGTTGCCATGGGTGTTGCCGCGATTTTGCTGGCGATAAGCGTGCCTAATTTCCAGACTATTTTTAACAGCAACCGCGTTGTGACAGTAGCAAATGATTACATGACGGCGCTCAATTATGCGCGTAGCCAGGCGGTTAAGGGAGGCGCGATCACTACCATTTGCATGTCGAACAACGGTAGTGCCTGCACTGGCAGTAGCGGGTGGAGCAACGGCTGGATCGTCTGGTCTGACCTGAACTCGAATGGGGTGATGGATACCGGAGAGTTGATGCAGAGTCACGGCCCTATCAA
>DASSZW010000038.1:0-16602 GCA_035713285.1 Burkholderiales bacterium | reverse complement strand
GTCCAGAATCTCCCCCGAGATATGGCCGGTCAGTTTGCCGTTGACGATTTCCAGCGTATTTGCTGCACTGTAATCCAGATTGAGACGTTTTTGCAATCGTTCAGTAAAAAAAGTGAAGCCGCCTGATACCAGCAGAGTTTTGATACCCTGTTCTTGCAGCGTTCCGAGCAGGCGCTCGGCGCCGGGACTCAGGCGCAAACGTTCGTCGTAGACGCGTTGCAAAGCGCTGGCTTCGAGTCCCGCCAGCAGTTTAACGCGGCGGGTAAGGCTTTCGGCGAAACCGATCTCCCCGCGCATGGCGGTTTGCGTGATGGCGGCGACTTCGGATTTCAACCCCACCATGTCCGCTACTTCGTCTATGCATTCGATCGCGATCAGGGTCGAATCCATATCCATCGCTACTAATTTGAAATCGCCGATACGCCGGCTGGCGGGAATAAAACCGTAATCGAGCTTCGCCTGTTCGCAGACGTCTGCAATCCGGTTGCGGTTTTCTGTCCCGGCATGCGTCAAGCGGAAAGCATCCGGAGTCACGGCCTGGATCGAATCGGCGCCCGCCAGGCGCGCCAATTCTTTCAGGCGCGGAGTCGCTATATTTTTGCCTTGTATAATCAGGTGATTGAGCATGATTGTCAGGAAATATCTTTTAAAATTGTTTTGATGTTTATTATGCGTTCGGACAGCGTATTGCTCTGAATGGTAACACGCAGCTTGTCCGGACCCGCCAGTTTGAAGTTGCGCCGGGTTTGAATCAAATGCACCAGTTTTGCCGCATCGACCGTCGTATCGGGGGAGAACTGCAGCGTGATCGCATCGCTGGAAGCATCGAGTTTGGCGATCCCGCGAGATTTTGCCAGCAGCCTCAGCCGATGCGATTCCAGCAGCGCCAATGCCGGTTCGGGCAGCATGCCGAAGCGGTCGATCAGTTCGCTGCGCAGATCGTCCAGGCTGTCGGCTTCGGTGCAATTGGCGAGCCGCTTGTACAATACCAGCCGTTCGTGAATGTCGCCGCAATAGCTGTCTGGCAGCAGCATGGGGGTGTGCAGGTTTATCTCGGTAGCTACCCCGAGAGGTTGGTTCATGTCGGGCTCCAGCCCTTTTTTAAGCGCTGACACCGCGTGGTTGAGCATGTCGTTATACATGCTGAAACCGACTTCCTGAACGCTGCCGCTTTGCGAGTCGCCCAGCACTTCGCCGGCGCCGCGTATTTCGAGGTCATGCATGGCGAGATGGAAGCCTGCACCCAGATCCTCCATCATTTGCAGGGCATCGAGACGTTTTTTCGCACCTGCAGTCAGCGCTTCTTCTTCCGGCGTGAGCAGATAGGCGTAAGCCTGATGATGAGAACGGCCCACCCTGCCGCGCAGCTGATGCAGCTGCGCCAGGCCGAATTTATCGGCGCGGTTCATGATGATGGTATTGGCGGTAGGGATGTCCAGGCCGGTTTCGATGATAGTGGTGCAGAGCAGGACATTGATCTGCTGCTGGTGGAAGTCGCGCATGACGTGTTCCAGCTCGCGTTCCGGCATCTGGCCGTGAGCGACTCGGATGCGGGCTTCCGGCAGCAGTTTGGCGAGCTTGGCTTCCATGTTGTAAATGGTGTCGACTTCGTTGTGCAGAAAGTATACCTGGCCGCCGCGTTTGAGTTCGCGCAGCACGGCTTCGCGTATCACGCCGTCGGAATAGCGCGAAACGAAGGTCTTGATCGACAGCCGTTTTTGCGGAGGGGTGCTGATGACGGAAAAATCGCGGATGCCTTCCAGCGACATCGCCAGCGTGCGCGGAATCGGCGTCGCCGTCAGCGTGAGGACGTCGACTTCGACGCGCAATACTTTCATCTGCTCTTTCTGGCGCACGCCGAAACGATGTTCTTCGTCGATAACCACCAGACCCAGATTGTGGAATTTAACGTCTTTTTGCAGTAATTTGTGCGTGCCGATGACGATATCGATTTTTCCGGCGGCGAGGTCGGCCAGCGTCAGCGCCTGTTCTTTCGCCGAGCGGAACCGCGACAGTTCGGCGATACGCACCGGCCAGTTGGCGAAGCGGTCGGAAAAACTCTGGAAATGCTGTTCCGCCAGCAAGGTAGTCGGCACCAGTACCGCCACCTGCCGGCCGTCCATCAGCGCGACGAAGGCAGCGCGCAGGGCGACTTCGGTCTTGCCGAAGCCGACGTCGCCGCAAACGAGCCTGTCCATCGGCAGAGGCGAGCAGAGATCGCGAATCACGGCTTCGATCGCGGCGGCCTGGTCCGGCGTTTCCTCGAAACCGAACCCCTCGACAAAGGCTTCGTAGTCCTGCTGTTTCAGGGTAAAGGCATGGCCTTGCCGCGCGGCGCGGCGCGCATAAAGATTGAGCAATTCCGCGGCGGTATCCCGCGCTTGCTGCATCGCGCGACGTTTGGATTTTTCCCACTGGCCGCTGCCGAGTTTGGAGAGCGCGACCGTATCCGCCGCCGCCCCGCTGTATCGGCCGATCAGATGCAACTGCGAAACCGGCACGTAGAGTTTGTCGCTGCCGGCGTATTCGAGCAATAAAAATTCCGTCTCGCCTTCGCCGAGATCCATGGTGACCAGGCCTTGGTAACGGCCTATGCCGTGGTCGGCGTGCACGACCGGATCGCCGACCTTGACTTCGGACAGGTCGCGCAGCATGCCGTCCAGTTGCGTGCGGCGCACGGCGCTGCGATGGCGCGCGCGGACCGTGGTGGCATACAGCTCGGTTTCGGTAACGATGGCCAGCGGCGTTGCGGACTGTAATATGAAGCCCGTATTGAGCGGGGCAATACCTAAGCAGACGTGGGCCGAAGCTGCCAGGCAGTCGGCATAATGATCGCATACGACCGGGTTGATGTTATGTTCGGCAAAATAGTTAACGATGGTTTCGCGCCGGCCCATACTTTCGGCCAGTATCAAGACTTTACCCGGAAAATGGCCGATAAAGTCGCGGATCTTGTAGAGAGGATCGTCGGCGCGCCGGTCGACGCTCAGATCGGGTAAAGGGCGCGTGACACTGTCCGGCGCTGTACCGGGTTTAAGCTCGATGCGGGGATAAGCTTTCAGATGACGGAACAGGGCGTCCACGGTCAAAAACAGCTCGACGGGCGGCAAGATGGGCCGTTGGCTGTCGCCGCGCATCAGTTTGTAGCGTATTTCGGTGTCGCGCCAAAAGTCCGCCGCCGCGCTTTCCACCTCGCCATGCAGGCAAAGCAGGGCATGGTCGGGAATGTAATCGAACAGGGTCGCAGTTTTTTCGAAAAACAGGGGTAAATAATACTCGATGCCGGCAGGCGCGAGGCCATTGGTGACGTCTTTATAAATCTGCCGCTTTGAAGGATCGCCTTCAAACGCGTCGCGAAAATTCTGGCGAAACAGCGCGATACCGGCTTCGTCCAGCGGAAATTCGCGTGCGGGCAATAAACGGATTTCGTTTACCGGATAAATGCTGCGTTGCGTATCGACATCGAACGTACGGATGGTTTCAATTTCGTCATCGAATAAATCGATCCTGTACGGTAAGGTGCTGCCCATCGGGAACATGTCCAGCAAGCCCCCGCGCACGCTGTATTCGCCCGGCGAAATGACCTGGCTCACCGCAGTATACCCGGCGTCCGACATTTGCCTGCGCAACGCATCGACGTCGAGTTTTTGACCCTGCTTCAGAAAAAAGGTGTAGGCGCCCAGATATGCGGCAGGAGCGAGACGATACAATGCCGTCGTAAGGGGGACGATAGCGATATCGCATTTGCTCGCTGAAATCTGATATAGCGTGGCCAGCCGTTCTGAAATCAGATCCTGATGCGGGGAAAAGTGGTCGTACGGCAGCGTTTCCCAATCGGGCAGCAGATTGACCGTAAGTTCGGGCGAAAACCAGCGGATCTCTTCCAGTAACCGCTGCGCGTCCAGCGCATTGGCAGTGAGTACGACGACGGGGGAAGAGCCTGCTGCGAGTTCGCTGATGGCCAAGGCATCGGCGGAGCCCGCAAGGTCGGTGATTTTGATGCGCTGACCGCGGGGAGGTAAAGTTTGATCGATGAGCATTAATACTTGAGA
The DNA here is from genome assembly GCA_035713285.1 of Burkholderiales bacterium. Taxonomy (GTDB): domain Bacteria; phylum Pseudomonadota; class Gammaproteobacteria; order Burkholderiales; family Sulfuriferulaceae; genus Sulfuriferula. The sequence continues at coordinate 12,550 of DASSZW010000038.1, read as the reverse complement.
AGACGATGAAACGTCCTATTTTAACTCAAATCCCCCGGCGCAGGCGGCACCAAAGTGGAAGCGATCGTTGAGGGCAAGCACGGGCGGCTTGCCCCCGGCTAAGAGAGGCTAGTTATTTCGGGCATTCGGACTCGTTGCTGGGCACTTTTCCGACCAGCAGAAGAAATTGTTCGAACGGTCCCATAACGCTCATGGCTTCCATTTTCGGGCCCTCGAATTTCAAACGCCCGAACATCATCGCTTTCATGGGGCCGTATTCGCCCGCGCCCATGTCATGCCATTTGTTCGTGGTAGCATACATCAGATAGTCGGCGCTCGGATCGAGATTGGGCGTTTCGATTTTGCCGCCGTAAGTACAGAATGCCTTGCCGTTTTTATCGCTGATGCGCAGTTCGACCTGCGGGCTGTTTTCGCAGTCGCTGCGGTAAAGATGGATGATCTTGTAGCCGCGGCCTTTATTGTTGGCTATCCATTTGCCGCCGAGACCATCGGTCAGGGTAGGATTTTTATTCCATGCGTCGCACGCCTGCGCAGCCCAGTCTGCCGACATCAAAGTCGGCGTGGCGGCCGCTGCGCCGGCGAAGCCCGTTAACATCAGGGCGGATATCAAGGTTAGTGTTTTAAAAGGCGTTTTCATGCAGTGTCTCTCCATTGGTAAAGTTAATCGTTATTTTTAAACGTAGGATACGGCCGACCTGCCCCATCGAGCACAGTGACAAACCGCATAGAAAGCCATGCGGTTTTGCCAGTGTTATGAAGACAAGAGCAGCTTGATCCTGCGTCTGTTACTTTGTATTTTTCCGGTGCGGGCACCGAAAGCAAAAACTTACCTGCTTCGCTTCTCACTGTCAAACGGTAAAATAATAATTATATAAAAATCAAGTAGTTGTCATGATTTGCTGATAAGAATCGGCAAATAGTTTAAGGCCTTCCTGTTGCAGGGTGTCGCCGACTTCGGTCAGGGAAATACCCAGTTTTTCCAATGCCACATAATCGTGCTGGGCTTGCTCGACATCGTTTTCCAACGTGACGGCGAGATGCCCATGATCACGAAAAGCGTTCAATGTCGCGCCGGGGACGGTATTGATCGTTTCGGGCCCGATCAGATTGTCGAGGTATTTCACATCGGAATAGGCCGGGTTTTTGGTTCCTGTACTGGCCCATAATAAATATTGCGGGCGACATCCCTGTTGCGCGAGTTCGCTGAAGCGTTCGCCATGAAAAATCTGTTTATATCGCTGATAAGCGAGCTTTGCGAGCATCAATGCGCTGCGGCCCTGTAATGCCAGCGCTTCTCCGGTGCCGATTTTGGCCAGTCGGGCGTCGACCAGGGTATCGACGCGCGACAAGAATAAACTGGCGACCGCTTTGACGGATGAGCCGCGACCGCCCTGCGCCAGGAAATGGCGCAGGCCGCGCTCGTAAGCTTCGAAAATGCGGATGGTCTGGGGAATGGAAAACAGTAACGTGATATTGATGGAGATGCCTGCGCCGATCAGTTGTTCAAAGGCAGCCACGCCTGCTGTCGTGGCAGGAATTTTAATCATGACGTTGGCTTTGTTGACGGCTTTATGCAAACGATGCGCCGCTTTAATCGTTCCCTCGGTATCGTTGGCGAGAAAGGGAGAAACTTCCAGGCTTACGTAACCGTCATTGCCGGCGGTCTGCTCGAAAGTCGGCATCAAAATATCGCAGGCAGCCTGGATATCGGGAATCACAAGCGCCTCGTAACGACCTTCCGCGTCGAGCGACCCGGCTTTAAGCCGCTTCATGTCGTCCTGATAATAGGGACTGTCGGTCAGCGCTTTCTGAAAAATGGATGGATTGGAGGTTACTCCGGAAATCCCGTCTTCTTCGATCAGGCGGGCCAGTTCGCCTTCCCGGATCAGCGTGCGTGAAAGATTATCGAGCCAGATCGATTGGCCCAAGGCTTTAATGTCGCTCAGTTTACTCATGGTGTCTCCTTATGCGCATGAAAGAGTGTGATTCATGTTTATGGTAATCTGTATTCCGCTATGCCGTAAGTTTTTATTTCAGTAATGACGAAAAAGCCGCAAGCATATAATCAGTCTATAATATCGGGGCGTTATTAAACCGCATTTCGTTAGGAAAGTTGCTGCGAAAATCCATGCTGCCCGGATTCCCGGACCGTATAAGCGAATACAAAGTCGTTGGTTCCCGCGCCGGCTTGCGGTATTCTTCGAATACACGCCGACGGAACCGCTGTCGGCTTCATGTACTATTGATAACAGGTTATTCCATGCCCGTCTATAAAACCCTGGAAGCGCTGGTCGGCAATACGCCGCTGGTCAGATTGAAACATCTGCCCGGGGCAACCGGCAATACGATATTGCTCAAACTGGAGGGCAATAATCCGGCCGGATCGGTCAAAGACCGCCCGGCGCTGAACATGATCGCCCGCGCCGAAGCGCGCGGCGATATCCGGCCCGGCGATACCCTGATCGAAGCGACCAGCGGCAATACCGGCATTGCGCTGGCGATGGCCGCAACCGTGCGCGGCTATAAAATGATCCTGGTCATGCCCGAACACATGAGCGTGGAACGGCGGCAGGTCATGGGAGCGTTCGGCGCGCAGATCGTGCTGACCAGCCGTGCCGGCGGAATGGAAGAAGCGATAGAGCTGGCGCGCCGGATGCAACAATCCGGTCAAGGCGTCATTCTGGATCAGTTCAGCAACGAGGATAATCCGCAGGCGCATTTCGACGGCACGGGGCCGGAAATCTGGCGCGATACCGAAGGCACGGTGACGCATTTCGTCAGCAGCATGGGCACCACCGGAACGATTACCGGTACCGGCCGTTTTCTGAAAATGCAAAATCCCGCCGTCCGCATAGTCGGCGTACAGCCGGAAGAGGGCGCGCAGATTCCCGGCATCCGCAAATGGAGCGCAGCCTATTTGCCCGCCGTGTACGATGAGCGGGTCGTCGATGAAATTCGCTACATCAGCCAGGCCGACGCCGAAGAAACGACGCGCCAGCTGGCCCGCAAGGAAGGGATTTTCGCCGGAATCTCTTCCGGCGGCGCGCTGAGCGCAGCGTTGGCGTTATCGAAGGAAGTCAGCAATGCGACGATCGTGTCCATCGTCTGCGACCGCGGCGACCGCTATCTTTCTACCGGCGTATTTCCTGCCTGATGCAGTGCATATTCCGGTGAGCGACGAATTTTTCATGCGCCAGGCATTATTGCTGGCAGAAGAAGCGCAACGCGCCGGCGAAGTTCCGGTCGGGGCGGTGGTGGTGCGCGAAGGCGAAATTATAGGACGCGGCGCCAATGCGCCTATCGCCCGCCACGATCCCAGCGCGCACGCGGAAATACTGGCGTTGCGCGATGCCGCGCAGCGCACCGCCAATTATCGTTTGCCCGATGTCACGCTGTACGTCACGCTGGAACCGTGCGCGATGTGCGCCGGCGCCATCCTGCATGCGCGGGTCGGAAGGGTGGTGTTCGGCGCGAGCGATCCTAAAACCGGTGCGTCGGGCAGCGTTATCGATCTGTTCGCAGAGGCGCGGCTGAATCATCATACCTTGGCGCAAGGCGGTATTCTGGCAACAGAGTGCGGCGCGATGCTGTCGGCTTTTTTTGCGCAAAGAAGACAGTGTAGAATCAACAAAATGCAAATTATCCATGACATTACATTTGATAATTAATCTTTCGTCGCAGAAATTGTCTGTTTACGACAGAGACAGCCACGGAAACGAACGGCTGATCCGGCAATTTCCGGTTTCGACGGCGGCGAAGGGCGCGGGGGAGCGGAACGGAAGTTTCCAGACGCCGCGCGGGCTTCACCGTATTGCCGAGAAAATCGGCGGCGATGCGCCCATGTACGCCGCATTTCGCGCACGGCAATGGACCGGCGAAATCTGGACGCCGCGACTCGGCGCGGCAGACCCGCATCGGGACTGGATATTGAGCCGGATTTTATGGCTGGCGGGGTGCGAGCCGGGGAAAAATCGGGGCGGGGACGTGGACACGCAGGCGCGTTATATCTATATCCACGGCACGCACGCCGAAGACCGGATCGGCACGACCTGTTCGCACGGTTGCATACGCATGAACAATGCGGACATGATCGAGTTGTTCGATCTGGTCGAAACCGGTACGGAAGTAGATATTAAAGAGCGATGATCGCGATTACGGCGAAAATCCGCCGCCGTTCTGTAAACGGCTGAGGATTTTTCGCCGCCAGGCTATCGGGATTGCAGGATCATTCGATTACGCCGCAGGCGATCCGCGGTCCGCCGCCGCCGAGAGGCTTGGGACTGTCGGAAAAATTATCGCCGCCGGCGTGGATCATCAGCGCATGGCCTTTAAGCTGATTCAGATCGTGCAACCGCGGTGCCAGTACCGGTTCGGTCGCCCGGCCGTCGGCATCGACGACCAGCGGCGGCAAATCGCCCAGATGCCCGGTTCCCCATGGCGAACCGTGTTTTTTGCTGTCTTCGGGATCGAAGTGGCCGCCGGCCGCCATCGCCGCTTCCATTTTGCCGTCTTTTCTCATCGGCGCGCAACTCGAACCGGTATGAACATGAAAGCCGTGTTCGCCGGGCGGCAGCCCTTTCAAATCGGGAGTAAATACCAGACCGTACTGGGTTTCGGTGATGATGACATTGCCGACATCCTTTCCTTGCCCGTTGGGTCCGGCAAGATGGATAGGCACGGTAATATCCGCCATGGCGGTAGCGGAAAATACTAATCCTGCCAATAAAATGGTCGATGCAGCTTTAAATTTGTACATACGCGACTCCTTGATAAATGACTTGATACGTTGAGGAAACAGCAAAAACGTTGCCGGAATGACTATAGCATAATGAGGTTACTGCATAATAAAATGGCAAAACCAATGACCGGATCGTAGCTTTTGCGACGAGCGAAAGAAAGATAACTGCATTCATTTTGGCTTACCCTCTGCGTTATACAACACGGATTCGACATCCGCATCGTAACGTTTATGTGTTCGTCAGCTCACGTTTATCTAATTGTTCAAAAACAGAAATTCCTCAAGGTTGTGTCGGCATGAAGCGTCTCATTTGCACCTGCCCTTATCATTTACTACAAACCCATGTAAATATTTCAACCCATTAATGGAGGTTTTGATAGTAAATTTTTCGGCATATTTTGCAATGCCAAGAAAAATCTCAACCAGTCGTGGAGCGTCATTGGCAATAGTATTAATTCTGTCAAGATGCTTTTGCATTTCTTCCGGATAGTCATGCATCAGTTTGTTCCGGATAATTGCGAGAGATGAAAATTCAACAGCAGAAGGCAATACGCCTATCCGTTCCATGAGATTCGTTTTGTCACGATTGCTCATGTCTTTTACGGACTCTTGTTCAATGTCTCCAATGGATTTGAATATCGAATCCTGGATGTTGGACACCAACGATCCATAGCGAAAAAGATATGCATCCATGGTTTCCATTTCATCATCGGAAATTGATTTCAATTTTTCCATGACAAGTGGAACCAATCCAAGTCTTTGCGCTTTGTTGATTGAATAAACCAAACGATCAGCAACACTCGCAGTGACCTCAAGTTTTGATTTCAAGATTGCTGCTGCGATTTCATTTTCATCATTATCCACGAAGAAGCACACCTTTCAGCTGGGCTATTTTATCAATCAATAACGGCTCTCCACGCTGAACACGCAGATCAACACGCTGGTCAAGCTGATATTCCACATCGACAAGAAAAGCAATTTCATCTTGATAAGTTGAGTTCGGCGCAAATATTTGCAAATCAATATCTCCTCCGCGAGCCGAATCATCAATGCGCGATCCAAACAGACGAACCTCTGTTGTCTCGCCAAAATGTTTTTTGACAAGGTTAGTCAGGATAGTGATGGTGTTGACGGAGAGGCGCATCTCAATCAGGTAACTTTCTGCCTGATAATCAAGTCAGGGTGATTTTCATCACCTTTGTTGATCTCGCCCTTCAAGCGATTAATTTCTCGATGCGCAACTTGCGTGTGCTGCCGCGCGCCTTGTACCAAGGTGCCAGCCATAATAGTATCGCTAAGATTCATGATTATTTTTCCTTAGGATTCCTGGAATCCTCGACACCACATCCGTCAGTTTCGATGCCACGACAAACCTAGATACGAGCATAATCGGGTGCATAAAACTTTGCAACATGAACGTATAACCGCTGCGTACGTTGCCTCAACTCTTCCTTGCCGCTCGCGTCAAGGTGCGCAAAGGCCAGAAGGCGCTGCGGCAAGTAGACCATGCCGGGCGCTTACCGGTCAAGGCACGAATATGGACGGCGCTCATTGAAATACTTGAAACAGGTTCCGATATTTGAGCCGATATCAACACTTTTGCTGTTCAGATTTAAAAATAGGAAATCTAGTCCAGCCAATAAAATGACAGTGCTGAAATGAGGATTTCATCGTTTTCCGAGAGAACGGTTGTGCCCGAGCAGAGGTCGTTCATGCCCTCTTGCTGAAAGAAGCCGTATTTCCTTAGTACGTTGATGTTTAGCGTCTGCGGAGCAACATTGAAGTTGCTGATTACCAGTACTTTGCTGCGGCTTGTTAGCGGGTCGATTCGGAAGAAGACTAGCAGGTTGGGGTTATCGACTTCCACTATTTGGCGGTTATCGAAATCTGCAAATGCGTTTATTTTTTTGCGCAGCGCGATCATCTTTTTCAGTCCGCTGAATATCCGTTGTTCCACCGTGCCGTTTTGATGACGCCTTTCCGCTTTGCTCCAGTCAAAGGATGAGCGGTTTGCCCAGCGATTATCATCGCGCTTGGATGGATCGGCGAGATATTCTATGCTGTTAAGCGTACCGATCTCATCGCCATAATAGAGGAGCGGTATCCCACCGAACGACAGAATTATACTGTGCAATAGCAGGATGGTTTTGATCGCCATGTCAATGGCCTGTTCGTCCTGATTCTCGAGCGCGGTTTCGAGACCGACCAATGAGGCAAGAGATCCGGAGATACGTGCATCCCCGGTTTTGGGGTTCTCACCGAACGTCAGACCTTTGGCGGATGAGGTCGGAAATTTGCCGGTGAAATAGTCAATCAGAAAACGCCGATGTTGAATGGGGTCATAGCCGGATAGGCTTACATCGTCGTCGGAGAACCCCAAGCCGATATCGTCGTGGCACCTTACGTAATTGAGCCAAGTTGCACGCTCCAGCTTTTCCGGCAGGTTTTTTGCCCCGCGATAAAGCAGTTTCGCATTCTTAGTCGCAACGGTATCCCACAGCAATGCCATCAGCGTAGCGTTGTAGGCGATTTCGCATTCCTTGGCGTTGATTGCGTCTTCGCCGAAATATTTGCTGATTTCACTGGGGGCGACAATAGCTTCGGCGATAAATAATACGCCAGGTGCGCTCACCTGGCAGCAGGCTTTCATCAATTGCAGCAACAGGTGCGCTTCACGCTCGTTTTGGCAAGCCTTACCCATCTTTTTCCATAGGAATGCCACTGCATCCAAACGTAGAATGTCCGCGCCCTTGTTTGCCCAGAACAGGATGATGTCTATCATTTCAATCAATACCTCCGGGTTCTGATAATTCAGATCCCATTGATAATTGTTGAATACTGTCATCACCCATTTTCCCATCGCTTCGTCCCAGGTGAAATTTCCGGGTGAACTTGCCGGAAAAATTTCCGGCATGGTCTCTTCATAGATATCGGGGATCTCGCGGTCATCAAAGATGTAGTAATAATCCTGATATTTCTTGTCACCGTTGCGCGCCTGTTGCGCCCATTCATGCTCATTCGAGGTGTGGTTGACCACAACATCGAGGACCAGCAGCATGTCGCGCTTTTTAAGATTGGCAGCCAGTGACTCTACGTCTTCGGTTGTTCCAAAACGCGGATCAATTTTGCGGAAGTCGCGCACCGCATAACCACCGTCGCTATGCTGGGATGGGCTATCGAGGATGGGCATGATATGCAGCATGTTGATGCCTAAATCCTGCAGGTAGGGCAACTTTGCCTTCAAATCATTCACGGTGCCAGCGAATCGGTCGCAGTACAACGCCATGCCGACCCATTTTTGGCCCAGGAACCAGTTGTAGTTCCTCTCGCGTGCCAAATCCATTTCTCGCAGAGGGTGTGAGCGTTCGATATAACGAATTGCGAGCGTATTGACCAGGCGGACCATCTGTTCCTTGAAATCGGATCGGTCGCCATACAGTAAGCGAAGCAGGGAATGGATGGCGTAAAAATTCGCACCAAGTCGGGTATAAAAATGCCGCATCCGATATTTTCCGATCCCGGAGTTCAGTTCGAGCAGTATTTCATTCAGTAGTGCATGTGAAGCTTGTTCGTACATCTGTGACCTCTTGTTGATTTAATTTTCCTCGCGCAGCCATGCGTCTACTTCAGGCCAATAATGCGCGATACCTTCAAGAATTCCGGCACTGTAATTACCGTTCATTCCGAGGTAGTTACCCGTGGCGATATAGAGTGTATATTTGTCCGCATTAATCACCTGGCTTTTAACTTCTGCATCAGCATTTGCCACTAACACTGCAGGTATGTCACTCATCAGAACGTCTAAATCATTGCCGCTGTCGCCGACAAAGACCGTGTTTGCATGAAGAAAATTTTTTTGTTGCATCAGGTACCGGATAGCATGCAGCTTGCTGGCACGGGCGGGTAGAACATCCAGTAACCCAAGCTCAGCTTCTTCATCAATACTCCAAATCAGGTTCGCCTTGATATCCCTAAATTTCAGATACTCATCGATTTCGCCGAGTAATCGTTGCACATCCGTTTCGAGTGGTACATAAAAGCTGAGTTTATGACGATTCTGCTTTTCCTGTTCCTGCAAACACAATGTCGGGAAAACATTCAGCAGCCGATACAACTCATCATGTGTCCAACCTTGCCAATCTGACCTGATATGAGTATCCCAGTCGTCCCATCTTTCCCAGCCGTGCCGGGTTATCCGATAGATAGATGTACCAACATCGGCGATGACGAAATCCGGTTGCGGCAGATCAAAATCCGCGATGGCCTGTTCGATGAGCGGGCGTGGCCGTCCGGTCACATAGGCAAGCGTAATTTCCGTTCGACCGATCACTCGTGCGAACCACTCGCGGGCTGTCGGCGATTCGGGATCTGCGCCATTCGGAATCAAGGTCCGATCAAGATCGGTACACAGCAGGAATTGTTTCACGAGGGATCAGCCTTGTTATCCGGTAAAAATTCGTAATGCCCCATCGCTTCGAGAATACCTGCTGCATGGTGTTTTTTTGCAAAGTAAATTTTGTCGAGGTTGGCCAAATCGGATAATTCCTCTTGATGACGGCTATCCATGACCACACCCAGCGTATTGCCGCGCAACATGTCTGCATCGGCGCCTGATACGCCAGTCACCAGCGTATTTTCCAGCAGGAAGCCGAGTTGCTCGGCGCACCAGCGCAACGCAAGTCCCTTGGAAGCTCGGACCGGAAGAATATCGAGGAATTGCCCGAATGAAAAGATAACGTTCACGGCTTGTTCGTTGCGCAATAATATTTTCCGGATATCGTGGACATTTGCCAGCGCAGGATCAATATAATAACTGATCTTAAAATCACCTTGACGTCTTTTTGGCTGCATTTTAAGTCCCGCTACGTCTTTCAAGATGTCGCGCACAGCCTGAGGATTCCACAAATGGTTGATGTGGCGCGTCCATACGGCATCTTCGGTCAGGTTTGGCGCATAATGAATTTCGGTGCCTTGGCCGGTGATAAAAACATCAGGTGGAGGAATGTTATATTGCTTCAGTGTGGACAACGCATCATCCATGCGACGTCCGGTCGCGATACCGAAAATGATAGCCTTGCGATGAACCTGCATGGTTTGCAAAAATTTCGACAACGATTCACGTTCGCCGATGAGATTCAGATCCAAACTGGTAAACAGCGCACGATCGCGGAATAAACCGGGTCTTCGGCTCAATTTCATCCTCAATATCGGCTCGGTTTTCTCCACTAACGGATAGATGACCTCTAGATATTTTCTTACGTGCGCGTGCCATGAATAATGGCGGCGCACGCCTTCAATACCATTCTTTGCCAGAAGACGCCATTTATTATCGTCCGCCAGAATATGAAGAAGTTTGTCTGCAATCGCTGCTTTATCGAGAGGATTGATCAAGTAACCATTCTGGCAATTTTTAATGATGTCAATCGGGCCTCCATCCTCGGTCGCCAAAATAGGCAGACCACAGGCTGCAGCCTCGATCAGTGTTAAACCGAAAGGCTCGGTCAGTGCAGGATTGATGAATACACCGCGTGAGGCAGTTGCCAGTCGATAAAAAGTGGCAACATCTTCTGATTTGTGATGTTTGGGATACGCTACCTTGCCGTAGAGATCGTATTTGTCGATAACCAGCAGAATCTCGTTTAGCACCGTTCGCGAAACAGCTTCCATATCCTGAATGTCGTCACGGTTCCCAGCTACAATTACCAGATTGGCAACTTGTTGTAACTCTGGGGCATCTCCATAGGCTTCGATCAATGTAACAATGTTTTTTTTAGGGTCAGGGCGTGATAACGCCAAGATGATCGGCTTGTCGGGTTGATTCAGGAATCGTTTGAGTTCGATTGCGATATCGCTAACCTTTTCATTTTTCTTTGGGGGAAAGAATTTTTTCAGATCGATACCAGGAGGAATTACCCTCATGTATTCGGGCTGGTAAAAATCATAAAGTCCATATTGTTGTTCGATTTCTTGTTGCGTGCTGGTGATGACTCGTTGCGCGACCCCCAGTGTGGTTTCTTCCGCTTCGATGCGGCGAGAAATATTGTAAGTCGTTTCGATCTCACTATGCTTGATGCCGCTGGCTAGCAGTTGCTGGCGCTTATTCCGACCGAGAGAGTGGCCGGTATGCACTAGCGGCACGCCCAGTTGGTGAGAGAGACGTGAACCGACATATCCGGCATCCGCATAATGACTGTGTATGACATCCGGAATACGTTCCAGGCTTTTTAGGTAGGCAAGGGAGGTGTCGGAAAAATTATCCAGCGAATCCCACAGCATTTCCTTGCGCAGATATTTTTGTTCTCCACATTCGATGCGCACAATTGCCGCCTTTGCGGACAGAGGTTCGTACGGTTCTGCGTAGTCCGGACTAACCTGATTGTCGATGACGCGCCGAGTCAGCAAAACTACTTTTTCTACCTCCGCACAGTTAGCAAGGGCTCGTGCAAGTTCCACCACGTACTTGGTTTGGCCGCCGGTATCCGCATCGCGTCCCAGCTCAAGATTGTGCCAACGAATCAATCCATGCACACTGATCAATAGAATGAACAAAGGTTTTCCGGATTCCGGCAGGCACTTTTTCATATCGTCCATATTTCGGTGAAAGGCTTGTAGAAATCGGTATGATCGGGAACGGCACCCCGAATTTCACAGATTGCAGACGCAAAAGTATGGGCCCGTTCCAGGGTCGTGGTTAAAGGCCATCGCAGTAGCGCGCCAAGAATGAATACAGCGGCGAAAGCGTCGCCGGCCCCGACCGTGTCGACCAGCTTAGCGACTGGATTCGTTTCGCTGACCTCGACTTTTTTGCCACCCCTATCGAGTTGCCATGCCCCTTGTGCCCCGCAGGTGACCAGAGCTTGTTCCAAGTCGAATCGATTCATTAATTCCAGAATCTGGTCTTGCGCTTTATTTCCCTGCAGCTCAAATATTTTTGCCAATACACCTAGTTCTTCGATATTCAGCTTTACTATGTTCGCGTATTGAAAGGAACGGCAGAGCGTCTTTTTATCATACCAGGGGGTGCGCAAATTAATATCCAGAAACTTTGCCGCACTGCTAATGCGCAACAGGGTATTTAGCGTTCGTCTGGATATCCTGCATCGTTGTGCCAGGGTACCGAAATAAATCAGCGCGGGACGCACCGATAGCATGGTCGTGAGCGCCATTTCCAGATGGATGAAATCATATGCTTGCAGGGGGAGAATTTCAAAACGGTGTTCACCATCTTCGATATGCACTTGCACTTGGCCCGTGGAATGCCTGTTGTCGCGCTGGATACCAAGAGTTTCCATTCCGTTTTGCGACATCACGCTCAACACGTTATCACTCAGGATATCATTACCCAAGCGCGTGATAAAAACAGGGTTTTGCCCGAATTCCTTAAGGTGTCTCGCTACGTTGAATGGTGCGCCACCTAGCACAGTTCTGTCGGGGAAAATGTCTGCTAATACTTCGCCAAACAGCACAATCGTGTTTTTTTGTTTGACGGGAAGGCAAGCGCCGCCTTCATTTAAAGAGGATAGTTTTGACATGCTTTTCTCTGGCAAAGTCGCTTCCTATTTTGCACTTGAATGGTGCGGCGGTATTCTGTCATCGTAGCGATTAAAGCGGATTTGTATTGGTAAAGACAAGTTTTCGCTGAGTGTTTGATTCCAGTTTCGGATTTATGTGCATTTAATCGAACCATTCATTATTGAATGCGCCATGTAAAACAGTATGTGCCACTGTCCCAGTAACTGTCAAAAAAGTTGAGAAGAATTTACGATTATGCGGGCTTTACGCCTGTAGGAAGGGGATTTGCCCGTTTGCGTT
>DASSZW010000037.1:0-5726 GCA_035713285.1 Burkholderiales bacterium | reverse complement strand
ATATTTGACCACGCTTCGCTTCCTGTTGACTCATACGTTCTTCCATGTCGAAATGTCCGCCGCGTTTTAACAGCGACCAGTTTATCAATAGCGGACATTTCTATTTGGGACAAAGCGGACATTACTACTTTGCGCTAACATAACCGCCTGTAACGCTGGCGTAGTCCCGGTCAGTTTGTTACGATTAAACTTTTTGTAGGCGTTTTATGCAAAGCGATCTGAAGGTATTGGAGTTTGACGGCATACGGCGGATACTGGAGCGCTTGACTTTTTCCCCTTACGGCGCGGACGCGGCGCGCCATCTGGAACCGGCGCCCGATCTTGCCGTGGCGCGCAGCATGCAAGCGGCGGTGACGGCGGCGCGGCAGATCGTCGACGGGTATCTGCTGCCGAGGGTGCAGAATGTGCCCGATATCCGCGCTGCGCTGCGGCAATCGAATCAGCCGGGTGCGGCCTTGCCGGCCAGTGCCTTGCACAATCTGCGCACCCTGATGCAGATCGGGTTGACCTACCGGCAGCTGGTTGCCGATTATCCTGCCTTGTACAGTCAGATACAGAATCTCAAAGCGCCGGCGAAGCTGGTCGAGGCGCTGGACGGCGCGATCAATCCGGCCGGGCGTTTGCGCGATGACGCAACGCCCGAGCTCGCCGAGTTGCACCAGCAATACCAGCAGGTGCAAACGACCATCGAAGCGCAACTGAAGGCCTTGATGGCCTCGCCCGAATACGCCGGGTTTTTCGACGAGCGCAGCCGGGTGCAGTGGCACGGCATGCGCGCGGTGCTCGCCGTCAAAACCGTGCATGCCGACAAGCTCAAGGGCGTGCGCCGTGGCACCAGCGGCGGCGGGCGCGATACGCTGATCGAGCCGGTCGAGTCGGTCGGTCACAATAACCGGCTGGAAGCCCTGAACGGCAAGATCGAAGGGCAGAACCAGATCGTGCTGCGCGCCGTTACCGATACGGTGCGCAGTCATCTGGACGATTTGAACCGGCTGGTCGACGCGCTCACCTGGATCGATCTGGCGCTGGCCGCCGGGCAATTTTCCGCTGCGCTCAATGCGTCGCCGCCGCAACTGGTGGACGAGGCCGAGCTGTCCCTGGAGGGCGCATATCATCCGCAATTACTGCTGCAATTCCAGGAAAAAACCATTTCGCGCATCGTTCCGCTGACCATCGGCTTGTCCGGCCGCGAAGCGATGCTGGTCATCACTGGGCCGAATACCGGCGGCAAGACCGTCGTGCTGAAAACGGTGGGGCTGCTGGTGACGATGGCGCACTGCGGCCTGCATTTGCCGGCGGAAGGGCCGTGCATAATCGGCAATTTCGACCGCGTGATCGTCGATGTCGGCGACAAGCAGAGTTTGTATAACCACCTGTCCACCTTTGCCGGGCACGTCGAGGTTTTGAAACGATTGCTCGAACAGGCCGACGCCCGAACGTTGGTGCTGATGGACGAACTGGGTACCGGCACCGATCCGGAGGAGGGCGCATCGCTGGCGATGGCGGTACTCGACGAACTGGCGACGCGCAAGGTGCACGGCATCGTGACGACGCATCTGACGCCGCTGAAAGCGTTTGCCGATCAGCATCCCTATTTGAGCAATGCTTCCATGCGCTTCGATTACGCGACGCTGACGCCCACGTATCAGCTGGAATTCGGTCATGCGGGCAAATCGCTGGGATTGATCATCGCAGAAAAAAACGGTCTGCCAGCGCAGTTAGTCGACGAGGCGAGAGTGTATTTGCAGAAAATCCAGAGCGGCAGTTTCGGCGACGGAACGGCCGCAGCCTGATCCGGCTATTTCCTGGATCAGGCGAGACCGGGTTTACAGAAAATCAGATGCCGCGCAGCAACTCGTTGATGCCGACTTTGCTGCGGGTTTTTTCATCGACTTTCTTGACGATGACCGCGCAATACAGGCTGTATGCGCCGTCTTTGGAGGGGAGGTTGCCGCTGACCACGACCGAGCCGGCAGGGACGCGGCCATAAGTGACTTCGCCGGTTTCGCGGTCGAAAATCTTGGTCGACTGGCCGATGTAGACGCCCATCGAGATGACGACGTTGTCTTCGACGATAACGCCTTCGACGACTTCGGAGCGCGCGCCGATGAAGCAGTTGTCGCCGATGATGGTGGGATTGGCCTGTACCGGTTCCAGCACGCCGCCTATGCCGACGCCGCCGGAGAGGTGAACGTTTTTGCCGATCTGCGCGCATGAACCCACCGTCGCCCAGGTGTCGACCATCGTCCCTTCGTCGACATACGCGCCGATATTGACGTACGACGGCATCAGCACCACGTTTTTACCGATAAACGCGCCGCGCCGGGCGGCGGCGGGCGGTACCACGCGAAAGCCGCCGTCGCGGAAATCGCGGCTGTTGTAGTCGGCGAATTTGGACGGAACTTTGTCGTAATAATTGGTGAAGCCGCCTTTGATGAAATAATTGTCTTCGAGTCGGAAGGACAGCAGCACCGCTTTCTTTAACCACTGATGCGTGACCCAGACGCCGTTTTCCTTGCTGGCGACGCGCAGGCGGCCCTTGTCCAGTTCTTCGATGACGTGGGCGATGGCGTCCTTGAGCGCTCGCTCGGCGTTATGCGGCGTGATGTCGGCGCGGCGTTCGAACGCGGCTTCGATGAGTTGCTGTATGTCTGTCATGGGTCTTCCTTGGTTAAAATTTCTTTGGTTAAAATTTCTTGGTTAAAAATGCGATGATGAATGGGCGATTAGCGCTGTGTGATCAGCGCTGTGCGATCAGCTGGATCATGCGGCGGGCGGCGTCGGTGCAGTCGGCGAGCGGCGCGACCAGCGCGATGCGGACATAGCCTCTGCCCGGATTCTCGCCTGCGAAGTCGCGCGCCAAGTACGAACCGGGCAGTACGGTCACGTGGTAGTCGCGATAGAGACGGCGGGCAAAGTCGATGTCGTCGCCGTTCGGCACCGCCAGCCACAAATAAAAGGCAGCGTCGGGCATGGTCGCCGCGAACGTGGGCTGAAGTATGTCCAGCACCGCCGCAAATTTTTCGGCGTATAAACGGCGATTTTCCGCGACATGCGTTTCGTCGTTCCAGGCTGCGATACTCGCCATCTGGATGCTGGGGGACATGGCCGAGCCGTGATAAGTGCGATAGAGCAGGAATTTGGCGATCAGTGCGGCGTCGCCGGCGACAAAACCGGAGCGCATGCCCGGCACGTTTGAGCGTT
Organism: Burkholderiales bacterium; assembly: GCA_035713285.1. Lineage (GTDB taxonomy): Bacteria > Pseudomonadota > Gammaproteobacteria > Burkholderiales > Sulfuriferulaceae > Sulfuriferula. Next base: position 2,522 of record DASSZW010000037.1, on the reverse strand, counting down.
TGGACAGGCTGGAAAACACGAGCAGGTTTTTATAATCGCTGCGCCCCAGTGCCCGGGCTGCCTGCAATGCGCCCAACGGCGGATGGGATTCGTCGAAATAGATCTCGGAATAGCATTCGTCCGCCGCAATGGCGAAGCCGTAACGGTCGGACAATTCGAACACGGTGCGCCATTCGTCCAGACTCATGACGTGTCCGGTCGGGTTGCCTGGAGAACAGACGTAAACCAGTTGCGTGCGGTTCAATACGGCTTCGGGCACGGCGCTGAAATCCATGCGATAGCCGTTTGCCGCCAGCGTAGGCAGGTAAAACGGCTGGGCGCCGGCCAGCAATGCCGCGCCCTCGTAAATTTGATAAAACGGATTGGGCGAAATGACGACGGGTTCGACAAAGCAGGGATCGACGACGGTCTGGGCAAACGCGAACAGGGCTTCTCGGCTGCCGTTGACGGGCAATATCTGGCTGTCGTGATCCGGCCTGTCGATTGCGTAGCGCCGCGCTATCCAGTCGGCGATCGCCAGGCGCAGCGCCGGCACGCCGGCGGTAAGCGGATAACTGGCGAGGCCGTCGAGGTGGTCGATCAGCGCCTGTTTGATAAAATCCGGTGTGGCGTGCTTGGGTTCGCCTATCGATAAATTGACCGGCTGATATTGCGCGGCAGGAACGATATCGGCAAACAGCTCGCGCAATTTCTGGAACGGATAAGCCTGTAAACGGTTAAGATAGGGATTCATGGCCCAACAGATCGGGAAAAGCCCATATTATATGCTGTAAGCGCTCGCGCAGTGCATACGAACTCACGTTAATCGATATGTCGGGAATAAATTTTAATGAATTCAAGTTGTTGCAAGTCATTTTCTGATGGGGTCGCATTGCCTGGACGGAGACGATGACGAGGATGCGGTCCGATATCAAGCAAGGCGGCCTGCCGGTGCTGGCGTTATTAATGAGCGCGACTTTATGGGGAATGATCTGGTATCCCTATCGCTGGCTCAGTCATACGGGCGTTTCGGGATTGATGTCTACGTTTATGACTTACGGCATCGCATTGATAGCAGGATTGCCGTTTTATCGCCGGCATTTGAACAATGTTCGGACGGCCAAAGGCTGGTGGCTGGCGATCGTCGTCGCGTCGGGATGGACGAATACCGCGTATGTGCTGGCGGTGATTCATGGCGAAGTGATGCGCGTGTCGCTGCTGTTTTATCTGGCGCCGCTCTGGACGATTCTGTTCTCCCGGGTGTTGCTCGCGGAGCGGTTGAGCCGCACCGGTTATTACATCGTTCTGCTTTCATTGGGCGGTGCGGTGGTGATGTTATGGCGTCCGGACGGCCGTTTTCCGGTACCCGGCAACGCGGCGGAATGGGCTGGACTGTCTGCCGGCATCAGTTTTGCTTTGACTAATGTCATATCCAAAAAAGCGGGCATGCTCAGTATCGAAGCCAAGTCCGTCGGCATCTGGATAGGCGGCGCAGTGATGCCGTTGCCGCTGTTGATGCTGCAGCCGGGGGCTTTCGGTGCCTGGGGAATGTATAGTGCGATGACGTGGGGCGTATTGTTGACGCTGGCGGCCGCCATGCTGATCATTACTGTAGTGTTGCAGTACGGACTGTTGCATGTGGCGGCGAACCGCGCTATCGTAATTTTACTGTTCGAACTGATCGTATCGGCGCTGTCCGCATATTTTCTGGCGGGGGAATCGCTGGTCGGCAAAGAATGGCTGGGTGCCGCGATGATCATGATCGCCAGCCTGTTTTCTGGACGGCTCGACAAGGAGGCTGGCGTATGAGTCTGGTAACCGGAGTGCATCACGCATCGGTCGTGGTGGAAGATCTGCCGCGCGCGCGCGGATTTTACGAAGGCGTGCTCGGCTTGACGCCTAGTCCAGACCGCCCTGAGCTGGTTTTCGACGGCGTCTGGTACGATATCGCAACGGTGCAGATTCATCTGCTCTGCGTGCCGAACCCCGAAGCAGGGTTGAAACGGCCGGTGCATGGCGGCCGCGACCGGCATCTGGCACTGACCGTGTCCGATCTGGGCGAACTCCAGGCGCGACTGGATCGCGCGCATGTTTCCTATACCCAAAGCCGATCGGGACGCAAAGCCCTGTTCTGTCGCGACCCCGACGACAACGGTATGGAGTTTATCGCCGCTCCGGCCTGAAAGTGCGCGGTTTCAAATTGAACGTTCGTGTGCCGGAATTGGGGCAGCGAGGTTTCTTGGGCAAACTCAGCGCGTGATCTGGCTGTACAGCAGCGGTAATCTGGCCGGCAATTCCGATGGCTTGCGAATGACGATGAAATTGTTCTTGCCGAATATGTGCGGCAGATAGTCGTGCGCTTCCTGGTCGACGGTGACGCAGAACGGCCGCAAGCCCTGCCGTCTCGCGGCATTCAGCGCCTGACGCGTATCTTCGATGCCGAAGCGGCCTTCGTAGTGGTCGGTATCGTTGGGTTTGCCGTCGGTAAGCAGCAGCAGCAGGCGTTCGCGCGAGCGCTGCCGCTCCAGGATTTCCGCTGCGCG
>DASSZW010000036.1:0-5864 GCA_035713285.1 Burkholderiales bacterium | reverse complement strand
AGTTCGCACTCGGGCACTATGCCCAGCGCCGGAGCTGCGTGGTGTATGCCCACTTGCCAGTTGCCGTTCGGCAATCGCATCACTGAAAACGCATCGTCAATTTCAGTGGTGGAACTGTCGTCTATACTGAAAGCAGTGACTTCGGCGAACGGTAAATCCGGCAGCGGAGCAGGGGCGGAAACCGGGTCGAAACCCGTGCCACGGGCAAAATGTTCGCGTAGAAATACCTGCAAATGATAGTCGTGACTGGACGGAATCGCCCCGCACCGATCGAGCAACCGGATCGCAGACAGGCCGGTTTGTTTGCATGCCGCGTCCAGCGCTTTCCAGGCCACGGTATTTTTATCCGGCGCATAAATCAGTTGCTCGAGATGTTCCTTCATGCCTGACGGCAAGGCAAACCCAGTCAGTTCGGCGACGTAGGCTGCGAGCTGTTCGGCCTCGCGCTGCTTGCGGATCACGCTTGCCTTGGCGGCCGTTAATGCTTCGTGCGGCGCAGGCTTATAACGTCCCCGGCCCTTTTTGTAGAAATGCATAGGCGATGCGTGCAAGCTCATCAAAATAGCGGCCGATTCGATCGGGGTCGGCGGATGCCCGAAATATTCGTTGGCGAGATCGACGAAACCGAATTCTTCCTGACCGGCGGCTTCCCAGAGGAAATCAATTTCGATTTCTTCACGCAACGCCTGAATCGCCGCCATGAATTCGGCCGGCGCGGGCGCCGTAAACCGCATCATTACATTGATTGCCTTGATTTTGATCCGCTTGCCGTGCTGGGTATCGACCTGCAAGGAGCTGTCGTTATCGCTGACAATGCTGCCAGCCTTGAACTGGCCGTCTTCTTCATAAAGTAGATACATGATGAGTAACCGGGTCGATACCCTGAATAGCGGAGTTAGAACGCCAAAATTGTTGGTATATGCTGCGCGAAAGAACGGAAGCCATGGTCCCCGCCCTCGACGACGATCTGGCGACAGCCCGCATAGTAGTCAACCGCCTGGCGATAGTCCAGAACTTCGTCGCCCGTTTCGACCATCAGCAATATTTTTTCCGGCTTTGTTATCTTCGGCAAGTCGAATTCCGCCAATTCGTCCAGATGTTGGCGGGTAAACTGATAAATTTCACCGCTGCTGTAATTCTTATGTTCGCCTATGGCATCCGCCAGCAGATGCTGCGCATGCACAGCAGGGTTGATCGCGATTGCCTTGATATCAAATCGATGAGCGAGCCAGGTAGCATAAAAACCTCCCAGCGAACTCCCTGTCAGCCTGACCGAAGCGGAGGATTGCATCGCGCTCTGTATCATCCCGGCCAGCATGTCTACGGCGTCTTTCGGTCGATACGGCAAAGTAGGGCACATTACCGCATCGGGTTCGCCCGCTTCGGTAAAATAACGCAGCAACTGTTGCGCCTTGGCGGATGCTCGACTGCTATTAAACCCGTGCGCATAAATCAGCACTTAATTACTCGCTATAGGTTGCATATGCGCCGCGAGCTTATTGCTATCGGGATGACGCTCCAGCCAGCTGCGAATACGGCGGGCGTCATTGATGCGGCCATACTTTCCGCTGGCGTCGAGCAATACGATGATTACCGGTTTTTGCGCTATCTTTGCCTGCATGACCAGGCAATGCCCGGCTTCGTTGATAAAGCCGGTCTTGGACAAACCGATATTCCAGGATTCGTCACGCAATAATTGATTGGTATTGTGAAATTCTACCGTTTGCGTGATAGTGCGCCAACTATTCTTGTGCTTGCCGCGCATACGGGCCACGATCGTGCGGGTGACTTCATAATTGGCGGTCGTGGTTATCTGATGTATGACCGGATAGCGTATGGCTGCCTGCACCATTTTCGCCAGATCGGCTGCGGTAGACTGATTATGGCTGGACAGGCCGGTAGGATCTTCGAATGAAGTATGTTCCATTCCCAGCTGACGCGCTTTCGCATTCATCGCAGCGATAAAACTCGGCATGCCGCCGGGATAATTCCGCGCCAGCGCGTAGGCCGCCCGGTTTTCCGAGGCAATCAGCGCCAGATGCAGCATTTCGCCGCGCGTCAATTCGGTACCGACCGCCAGGCGCGAACTGGAATGACGCAACATGTCGACATCGGCTTGCGTCACCTTCAAAGTCTCATCCATATTGGGATGCGCGTCCAAAACCACCATCGCCGTCATCAATTTGCTGATCGACGCGATGGGCGTTTCCATATTGGCGTTTTTCTCATACAGCGGGAGGCCGTCTTTCTGGTCCAGCACAAGGACGGACAAGGCGCTTACTCCGGGAGAGGCGACAGCGTCGTAACTGACTCTATGCATCCTTTTGTGATGGCTGCCCGTACTGGCCTCAGCAGAGCTTACGGCAGTCAATGCAGCAAATAGCGTCAGGTATCGCAATAAATTTTTCATGGAAGTCGATTATTGTAGAGGCTTAAATACAAATATAGCAAAAATATAACAAGTTGGCGCAATTACTTAATAATGTTTCGATAAATTTTCGATCCGGGGCCGGCAATGCCCCGCAATACCGGCCAAAGCCGGTCCTGAACGACGATATATAGTTACCAGGTATAGTACCAAAACTCATGCAACTGATACGGCCTCACAATAAAATATCGTCTATCGCAAACAGTCTCCTGTGCTCGCGCATCGCATAACGGTCGGTCATGCCCGCAATATAATCGGCGATGGCGCGAGGCGCCGCGGAATCGGGCAGTGGCCTGTGTTCGTCGGGCAATAATGCCGGCATCTGCAGAAACGCGGTAAATAAATCGGTGACTATCCGCGCCGCCTTGGTGCTCATGCGCACGACGCGATAATGCCGGTACAGGTGTTTGCGCAAAAACTGTTTGAGCGCCTGATTCTGCCGGGTGATTTCCGCGCTGAAGCCCGCCAGCGGCGTTGCCGCCCTGACTTCGTCGGGATGCGCGACCTGAGCCGCCGCAATCGCCGTCCGGGTATATGCGATCAGGTCGAGCACCAGGGTATTGATCATGCGCCGCACGGTTTCATGTATCGTGCGGCGTTCGTTGAGAGCGGGATATTGCCCCCGGACCTGCGCGAGATGGTTCGCAAACAATTCGACCTCCTCGAGCTGTTCCAGCGTTATCAGACCGGACCGCAAACCGTCGTCGATATCGTGGTTGTTGTACGCGATTTCATCGGCCAGATTCGCAATCTGCGCTTCCAGGCTGGGTTGCCGCTTTTGTATAAAGCGCACCCCGATCTCTCCCAGCTGGCGCGCATTGTCCAACGAGCAGTGTTTCAGTATGCCTTCGCGGGTTTCGAAACATAAATTCAAGCCGTCGAATTCGGCGTAGCGCTGTTCGAGTTTATCCACCACGCGCAAACTTTGCAGATTATGCTCGAATCCCCCCCAGTCTTTCATGCACGCATTCAGCGCATCCTGCCCTGCGTGGCCGAACGGAGTATGGCCCAGATCGTGCGCGAGGCAGATCGCTTCGACCAGATCTTCGTTCAAACCCAATACGCGGGCGATAGAGCGGCCGATCTGCGCGACTTCGAGACTATGGGTGAGACGCGTACGGAACAGATCGCCTTCGTGATTAACGAAGACCTGCGTTTTGTATTCCAGCCGCCGGAATGCGACGGAATGGATGATCCGGTCGCGGTCGCGCTGAAACTGGCCGCGGGAAGGATCGACGGCTTCGGCATGGCGACGCCCGCGCGAGGTCGCGTCGGTTGCGGCATAAGCAGCAAGTTTAAATGGCGTGAACATAATGTCCCAGAACGGCGTTTAAATCGGTATCGAGCACATCTGCGCTCAGCAGCGCGGAGCCTATGCCGCGGAGCAGCACAAAACGGATGCGACCGCCTTCCACTTTCTTATCCAGCCCCATGTACTGTTTATAACTTTCCGCCCCCAGATCGGGCGCCGTATCGGGTAAACCCGCCGCCCGGTACAGAGCCCGTATGCGGTCTACTTCGGCCGCCGTGAGCAAACCCATGCGCTGCGACAGGTCTGCCGCCAGTACCGTACCCGCCGCCACCGCCTCGCCATGCAGCCAGTTGCCGTAACCCATGCCGGACTCTATCGCGTGCCCGAAGGTATGGCCAAGATTGAGCAAGGCCCGCAAACCGGTTTCGCGCTCGTCCTGCGCCACCACTTCGGCTTTGATCTCGCACGAACGGTATACGGCATGAGCGATGCCGGCTTCGTCCAGCGCGCGCAATTTCCCCATGTTCGTTTCCAGCCAGGCAAAAAATTCCGCATCGTAAATCAAGCCGTACTTGATCACTTCGGCCAGCCCCGCGGATAACTCGCGCGGCGGCAAGGTGCTCAGGGTACCGGTATCTGCCAGCACCAGTTGCGGCTGATAAAAGGCGCCGATCATGTTTTTCCCCAGCGGATGATTGATGCCGGTTTTACCGCCGACCGAGGAGTCGACCTGCGCCAGCAAGGTAGTGGGGATCTGTATAAACGGAACTCCGCGCAGATAACTCGCCGCGGCGAACCCGGTCAAGTCGCCGATGACGCCGCCGCCCAGGGCAATCAGCGTGGTCTTGCGCTCGCAGCGGTGCGTCAGCAGGGCATCGAACAGCGTATTGAGCGTTTCCCAGGTTTTATATTGCTCGCCGTCGGGTAAAACCACAGGCAGCGCAGTCACGCCGACTGCTGTCAGTCCGCCGACCAGCCGGTCGAGATACAGGGGCGCAACCGTGGTATTGGTAATCACCGCCACTCTGGATTGCGGCAAATGTTCGGCAATCAGGCGAGGCTGCGCCAGTAAATCCGTACCGATATGGATCGGATAGCTGCGATTGCCGAGTTCGACGGTTAATGTTTGCATCTGCAGTCATTTTTAAAAAATAGTAAGATACCCTAATTATACCCAGCAAGTAGAACGATTGGGGCAGCGGATGCTAAACTGCGAACTTGCTTTCAGTAGAGACAAGCTTATGAGCTATTACAAGTACCATGTGTTTTTCTGCACCAACCAGCGCGACGACGGCGCCCAATGCTGCGGTGCGTCGGGCGGACAAGCCATGCGCGACTACGCCAAACGCAAAATCAAAAACCTCGACCTGAACGGCCCCGGACAGTGCCGCATCAATACCGCCGGCTGCATGGACCGATGCGACGAAGGGCCGGTGTTGGCCGTGTATCCCGAAGGAATCTGGTATACCTATGTCGATGAACACGATATAGACGAAATTATTTCGGAGCATTTGCAGCACGGACGCATCGTCGAACGCTTGCAGCTCAAGTAAGCGATCTTATGAAGCGTTCCAAATTACGCATTCCCTGCGCTGTCGGACACATAGAAACCGTGCTCAACGATCCCGGCGATGCCCGGCGCGGCTTGGCGTTCATCGCTCATCCCCATCCTCTGCACGGCGGCACGCTGGATAATAAAGTTGTCCAAAGCATCGCTCAAATCTGCCACGATCAGTCTTATGTCGCCGTCCGGCCGAATTTTCGCGGCGTCGGCAGCAGCGACGGCAGCTATACCGGCGGCATCGGCGAAACCGAAGACATGCTGACGGTGATCGCCTTTGTACGCAGCCATTATGAATCGACCCTGCCTGTGGTATTGGTGGGATTTTCTTTCGGCAGTTACGTCCAGCATAGGGTAGCGCAACAGATACCGGTCAGAAAACTGTTGCTGATCGCACCAGCGGTCAACCTGTACGAATTCGGCAGCGTACCGGTCGACGCAGCCATTATCCATGGCGAAAACGATGAAATCGTGCCCTACGATGCCGCCCAAAACTGGGCTAAGGCCAATAACATCGCGTTCTACGGCATTGCCGATGCCGGGCATTTTTTTCACGGCAAACTGGCGGAACTGAAACAGGCGGCCCTGACGATATGCCTATCGTAACCGTAAGCCGCCTCACC
>DASSZW010000035.1:0-4213 GCA_035713285.1 Burkholderiales bacterium | reverse complement strand
TCATGCTGAATATTGCCGATAACGGCAAAGGTATGGAACAATCCGACCGGTTAAAACCGAACTCATTCGGTTTGCGTGGGATGCTTGAGCGGGTCGAATCCTTGCATGGTACGCTGTCTATCACTGCCGAAAAAAATGCTGGCAGCTTTATTTCAATCCAAATCCCTTTAAATTAAATTATGATTTCCTTAGACAAAATTAGAGTTTTTATCGTTGACGATCATGCTATCGTACGAGAAGGCTTGAAGCAGATACTTGCCGAAACCACCGATCTTGTTGTCGCGGGCGATGCCGATACCGGTCATGAAGCCATCAAATTAGCCCGGGAAGGCGGATATGATGTGTTATTGCTGGATATTTCCATGCCCGATCGAAGCGGAATCGAAATCCTCAAGCAAATTAAAAAAGAAGTGCCGGATATCATAGTCCTGATTTTATCCATGCACCGGGAAGATCAATATGCCATCCGCTCATTGAAAGCTGGAGCGGCCGGCTACCTTAACAAACAAAGCGCCCCTGACGAATTGGTAGGCGCCATTCGCAGCGTGGTCGCCGGCCGCAAATATATCAGCGGCGATCTGGCGCAAGCGCTGGCAGACCAGGTCAGCGGCAATCACCAGGTATCGCCGCATGAAATCCTGTCCGATCGCGAATACCAGACGCTGACGATGATCGCCTCCGGAATGTGCGTAAGCGATATCGGCAAGGAGCTGAATTTGTCGGTCAAAACGGTCAGCATGTATCGGGCGCGTTTACTGCAAAAAATGAAACTGAAGAATAACGCCGAACTCATGCATTATGCCATGAAGAATAAGCTCGTATGAACGCGCGCTTCTTCAAATATAACTAAATAAATTTTGATATAATTTAATTCTAAAGCCTAAAGTAATTCATTTTCCTGCCGTTAATTACCTGATCAGTCTTTTTCTGCCCGCGGTATCATACTCATGCAATGAGAGCTTTGACCCGCAGACAGAAGAAAGAGTCATCATGAAAGACAAAGCTGAGAACCCGATCAATCCCGCTGAAATCGCTCGCGAAGCGATACGGCGTCTTGCGATGCAGCGCGCAGCACCCACCCCGGACGCGTATCGGACCGCATACAACGAGATTGCCGGCATAACTCCCCAGCGCCAGCCGGAAGAGCTGCTGATCCGGCTTGCCGCGCAGCTCGGCCAGGCGCCGGGCGAAACCTCGTTATTCGGCAAGAGACTGCGCAGCGCGGCAGACGCGCAGAACTGGCAGGAATACGAAACCAGTCTTACGGCTTTTATTCGCGAACAGCTTGCCCGCCCTTCCGCGCCGCCTGTGCCCGCGCCTGCCATACCGAAAGCCCAGATATCAGGCGATACGGCCGAGCACCCCCAGCTTAAATTGCTCAAGGATCTGCTTACGCGGACGCTGACGTTTGCGGTAGCCTCCTTACTTGCCAGCATTCCCGAACTGGCGGCCGAGGCCGAAGCAATCAGCGCCGCCATCAAAAACGTACGAACCGATACCGAATTGAACGAAATCGGCAACCGGCTGAAACAATTATGTTTCCGCATTGAATTAAAAAGCGGTGACATCAATGAGCAACAGGAAAAGATGGTGCAGCTATTCCGGCTGCTGCTGGACAACGTAAATTATCTGCTCGAAGACGACAGCTGGCTGCGCGGTCAGATCGATGTAGTGCAATCGTTAATCTCCGGACCTATTAATCACCGCGCGCTCGAGGAAGCCGAGCAAAGCCTCAAGGAAGTCATTTATAAACAGGGGACGCTCAAAGGCAGCCTGTCGGAAGCGAAGGCGACCGTCAAAAACATGATCGCGATTTTTATCGACCGCCTGAGCACTATCGCAACAAGCACCAACGCATATCACGGCAAAATCGATAATTATTCGCAGCAAATCGCCAAAGCCGAACATATCAGCGAGTTAAACGACATATTGAACGACGTGATGCGGGACACCCGGTCGATACAGGCGGAAGCCTTGCAGTCCCGGGATCAGTTGCTGGCAGCGCGCCAGGATGCACAGGATGCCGAAACCAGAATCCGCGCCCTGGAAGCGGAATTAGCCGAAGTCAGCGCGCTGGCCAGTCACGACCAGCTGACTAACAGCCTGAACCGGCGCGGCCTGGATGAAGCCTTTGAACGCGAACGCGCTCGTGCCGACCGCTATGGCTCTGCCTTGAGTATCGCCTTGCTCGACCTGGACGATTTCAAGAAATTCAATGACGAACACGGTCATGAAGCCGGCGATGAAGCATTGGTCCATGTCGTCAAAATAATTCGCGACACCTTGCGCTCCATGGATGTGATAGGCCGTTTCGGCGACGAAGAATTCGTTGTTCTGCTGCCCGATACGCCAGCCCAGGAAGCGGTTGCCGTGATCGCGCGCCTGCAAAAAGAGCTGACAAAACGTATTTTCGTGTACGAAAATCAACGCTTTTTCATCACGTTCAGCGCCGGTGTCGCGATGCGTAGCGCAGATGAATCGTTGCAGGACACGATAAAACGTGCCGACGCGGCCATGTACCAGGCAAAAAAAAGCGGCAAAAATAAAGTGATGGCTGCGCAATAAGCATTCCCGCAAGCTGAACCGGCAATCCGTTCTGCAATTATTCGTTCTCCGGCTAAAGTTTATCCAAACGCAGCCGAAAACTGGAAACGTAGCTTGACTTTTGGTATTTGGCTCAAGAAATTAAATTTAACATTAACGCTAAATTTCTTGCGGCGATAGCCGATAAAGTTAACAACGGCGGAAAAAGACTTCAACTTACCAGAAGTTAACCGAAGTTAACCGAAGTTATAAGCTGAACTATCGACCAGTCACCAAGGAGAAATAACATGGATTCCATCAATACCAACCTGGCCTCGCTGTACGCACAAAACAACCTGGCCAAATCGCAGTCTTCCGTAGCCACTTCGATCCAGCGTCTGTCTTCCGGCCTGCGCATCAACAGCGCCGCCGACGATGCGGCCGGCTACGCCATTTCGCAAAACATGACGACGCAGATCAGCGGCGACAACCAGGCTTCGCTGAACGCCAGCAACGGCGTATCTCTGGCTCAAACCGCACAAGGCGACATGTCGACCATCCTGACCAACCTGCAGACCATGTACGGCCTCGCAGTCGAAGCCGCCAACGCCACCAATACCTCGGCCGACCGCGTCGCGCTGAACGACCAGATGCAACAGTTGCTGCAGCAGAACAACCTGACCGCACAGTCGTCCAACTTCAACGGCGTGAGCTTGCTCAACGGCACGTTTAACGGCGAAACCTTCCAGGTCGGCGCGAACAATTCCACCAGCGACCAGATTTCGATCTCCGGCATTTCCAGCATGCTCAATACCGCCTTGGGCGGCAGCGGCACATCGTATCAAACCTCGGTAGCCGGCACCGCCACCACCGCAGCGCTTGCAGCCGGCGATCTTACCCTGAACGGATTTCAGGTCGGCGCAAGCACGATAGGCTCGGGTGCCGGACAAGCTGCTGATAGCGCTTTTTCCATCGCACAAGCGATCAATGCCATATCGTCGCAATCCGGTGTTCAAGCTACCGCCAACGCGACAACGACGACTTCCACCCTGACCGCCACTACCGCTGTCGCTGCTGGAACATTCAGCATCAACGGCGTCAGCATCGGTGCCGTAGCCGCCGGCGGAACCGTTGCCGGTGAAGCCGCCAATACCGCCGCAGCGATCAACCTGCTCTCGGCCCAGACCGGAGTAACGGCGACTGCCAGCGCAACAACCGGCGCGCTCACCCTGACTGCAGCTGACGGTCGCGATATCGCCGTTACCGGCACTCCTCCTGCCGGCATGACGGCGGCAACGACACACGGGACCGTTTCGCTGACCTCGACCAGCAGCAGCGGCATTACGATCAGCGGCAATGCGCCTGGTAGCGCCGGATTGACTGCCGGAACCACTGCCCCTGCGACTACATTGAACGTACAGAGCCTTTCGACCACCGACCTGCTGACCCAGACCGATGCGCAGAATGCCATGACCGCTCTGCAAGGTGCGATCAATACGGTCACCGCCAATGCAGCGCAGATGGGTGCTTTGCAAAATCGTTTCGCTGCCGTGGTGACAGGCATCCAGACCGATTCGCAAAACCTGTCCACGTCGTTAAGCGCGATCCAGGACACCAACTATGCAGCAGAAACCGCCAACCTGAGCAGAGAGCAAGTGTTGTCTCAAGCAGGTACGGCCATGCTGGCGCA
>DASSZW010000034.1:0-3427 GCA_035713285.1 Burkholderiales bacterium | reverse complement strand
TCGCGTACGATCGATTTCTTGCCTATGTCGGGCCGCACCGAGAGCAGCTGCGCCCTGCGCTGCAAGAACAAGCCGGGGCTGATATTTTTCGGGCCGATTCTGTCGACAGCCGAATCGGGCTGGCCTACACTCAAAGCTCAGGCGGACGATTATTCGTACGAAAACCGTCTGTTCGGCGTACTCGGATTGCAGGACGTCAAATTCGAATATGCCTTTACCGACGATTTCGATCCGCGGACCAGCCGGTTTGGGCCCGGCGCCGATATGGCCATCCAGCGCGAACTCGCGCAGATATTCGACTGAAGCCGTCAATTAATTAAAGGAAGCCGGATATGGCAATCTCTGAATTGCAAGTGCAAACTGCTTTGAAAAGCGCGATAGACCCGAATACGAATAAAGATTTCGTAAGCGGAAAAACCGTACGCAACATTAAAATTTCCGGTAACGACGTGGCGCTGGAAGTGATGCTGGGATACCCGGCTCAAAGTCAGCTGGGAATTATTCGCCAGATCGTGACAGAGCAATTGAAAACGATTACCGGCATCGGCAGGGTCGACGTGACTGTCAGTTTCAAGATCGTGTCGCATAGCGTGCAGCGCGGCGTGAAGCTGATCCCGGGGGTCAAAAACATTATCGCGGTGGCGTCGGGCAAAGGCGGCGTCGGCAAATCGACGACCGCCGTGAATCTGGCGCTGGCGCTGGCAGCCGAGGGCGCCAGCGTCGGCATGCTCGACGCCGATATTTACGGCCCGTCGCAGCCCACCATGCTCGGCGTGCAGGGCCGGCCCGAGTCGCGCGACGGCAAGAGCCTGGAGCCGATGGAAGCGCACGGTCTGCAGATCATGTCGATAGGTTTCCTGATCGACCCCGAAACGCCGATGGTTTGGCGCGGCCCGATGGTGACGCAGGCGCTGGAGCAATTGCTCAACGATACCCGCTGGCGCGAACTCGATTACCTGGTAGTGGATTTGCCGCCCGGCACCGGCGATATTCAGCTGACTCTGGCGCAGCGCGTTCCGGTCACGGGTGCGGTGATCGTCACGACGCCGCAGGACATTGCGCTGATCGACGCCCGCAAGGGGCTGAAAATGTTCGAGAAAGTGGGCATCCCGATTTTGGGTATCGTAGAAAACATGAGCATCCATATCTGCAGTAAATGCGGGCAGGAAGAACATATTTTCGGCGAAGGCGGCGGCAAGAAAATGTCCGGTGATTACGAGGTGGAATTTCTCGGCGCGTTGCCGCTGGACATTCGTATCCGTCAGGAAGCCGATGCCGGCGCGCCGACGGTGGTCACCGCTCCGGATAGCCGCATCGCGGAAATCTACAGGCAGATTGCGCGCCGCGTCGCTGTAAAAGTCGCGGAGCAAGCGCAGGACCACAGCAGCGCCTTCCCGAAAATCGTCATACAGAACACCTGAGGCAGCAATGAGTATCAAGGCGGATAAATGGATACGAAAAATGGCGGAACAGCACGGCATGATCGAGCCGTTCGAGCCCGGGCAGGTGCGGGAAGTCGACGGTAAGCGTATCGTTTCGTACGGCACGTCGAGTTACGGTTACGATATACGCTGCGCCAATGAATTCAAGTTGTTTACCAATATCAATTCAACGATCGTCGATCCCAAGAATTTCGATCCCAGTTCGTTTGTCGACGTGGCCGGCGATTCCTGTATCATTCCGCCCAATTCGTTTGCGCTGGCGCGCACGGTCGAATATTTCCGCATTCCGCGCAATGTGCTGACGATTTGCCTGGGCAAATCGACCTACGCCCGTTGCGGGATTATCGTCAACGTCACGCCGTTCGAGCCGGAATGGGAAGGTTTCGTCACGCTGGAATTTTCCAATACCACGCCGTTGCCCGCAAAGATTTATGCCAACGAGGGCGTGGCGCAAGTGCTGTTTTTCGAGAGCGACGAAGAGTGCGAGACGTCGTATCGGGAGCGCGGCGGCAAGTATCAGGGGCAACGCGGTGTCACATTGCCGACCATGTAGCGTTTTATAATGGTCAGATCCATACAGTAACCGCCAAAATGATTCGTATGCTTTGTTTTGGCGGTTTATCTTTTTGAGCGTTAATCCGGATTTTGGAGTAAACACGAATGAAATTTCGTTTTCCTGTGGTGGTAATCGACGAGGATTATCGTTCCGAAAATGCCAGCGGGCTCGGCATCCGAGCACTGGCCAAAGCCATCGAAGACGAGGGCACCGAAGTGCTCGGCGTTACCAGTTACGGCGATTTGTCGAGCTTCGCGCAGCAGCAGAGCCGCGCTTCGGCATTTATTCTGTCGATCGACGACGAAGAGTTTTCTTCGCCTACCGCTGCCGATCAGGCGGTGGCGCAATTGCGCGTATTCGTCGAGGAAATCCGTTTCCGCAACAGCGAAATCCCGATTTTTCTGTACGGTGAAACGCGCACGTCGCGGCACATTCCCAACGACGTGCTGAAGGAATTGCATGGTTTCATCCATATGTTCGAGGATACGCCCGAGTTCGTCGCCCGGCATATCCTGCGCGAAACCAAAACCTATCTCGATTCGCTCGCGCCGCCGTTCTTCCGGGCGCTGACGCATTATGCCTCGGACGGTTCCTATTCCTGGCACTGCCCCGGCCATTCCGGCGGCGTGGCGTTTCTGAAAAGCCCGGTGGGACAAATGTTCCATCAGTTTTTCGGCGAAAACATGCTGCGCGCCGACGTCTGCAACGCGGTGGAAGAACTCGGCCAGCTGCTCGACCATACCGGTCCGGTCGCCGCCTCCGAGCGCAATGCGGCCCGGATTTTCGGCGCGGATCACCTGTTTTTCGTCACCAACGGCACCTCGACTTCCAATAAAATCGTCTGGCATTCGACCGTCGCGCCCGACGATATCGTCGTCGTCGACCGCAACTGCCACAAATCCATCCTGCACGCGATCATCATGACCGGCGCGATCCCGGTCTTCCTGATGCCGACCCGCAATCACTACGGCATCATCGGGCCGATTCCGCTGGACGAATTCAAGCCCGAGAACATCCAGCGAAAAATCGACGCCAATCCGTTCGCCCGGGGATCGAAAGCCAAGCCGCGCGTCCTGACCATCACCCAGAGCACCTACGACGGCGTACTGTATAACGTCGAGACCATCAAATCCATGCTCGACGGCGAGATCGACACCCTGCATTTCGACGAAGCGTGGCTGCCGCACGCCACCTTCCACGATTTTTACAAGAACATGCACGCGATCGGCCGCGACCGCCCCATCTGCAAGGAATCGATGATTTTCGCCACGCAGTCGACGCATAAAATGCTGGCCGGACTGTCGCAGGCATCGCAAATCCTGGCGCAGGACTCCGAACTGCGCAAACTCGACCGGGATGTGTTTAACGAAGCATTCCTGATGCATACCTCGACCAGTCCGCAATACGCCATCATCGCCTCGTGCGACGT
>DASSZW010000033.1:0-14099 GCA_035713285.1 Burkholderiales bacterium | reverse complement strand
GCCGATGCTGGAAGCAAAATTAAATAAAACAGCCATTCGTAATGAAGCGTCCATGTGACGCCGGCCAGAATCAGGCCGGGAGAGGGATAGGTGTTGATAATCGGAGCGGGATTTTTAAAACCGAAAAGCGCTAGCGGCGCTATCTGTCGCATTAAAGTAAGCGGAGGTTGTAGCAGCATAAAATGCGTTTGCCGGAACACCGCGTACAGCATCAGCAGAACGGCCAGGTAATATAATGGCGCAATGCGGAATATCCGGCCCAGATAAAGCGCTCTCCAGTCAAACCGGCCGCAAGCCCGTATCGCTTTGCCCCAGAACAGATATCCGGTAATCATGAAAAACAGCGAAACGCCGCTTTGTCCCAATTGCGTATAAAAATAAGAAGGCGGTAATTGCCAGATACCGGTGAGCAAATACAGATAATAGATGGCTGCATGATGAAAAAAAACGCCGGTAGCGAGAAACCCGCGCAAACCGTCTAACGTCGACGTGCGCGGCGTCTCGTCATGCCAGACGATATCGGCGCCGGAAAATACCGGCGTGCCGGCAAATGCCAGCACGGCGGTTACAATGACAAAATAGGCAAAAGGCGTATAAAAGGACAAAACAGGCGAACGGGTTATTTGTCAAGATTGAGAGCATACTGGAATTTACAGCTTCTTAGCTTGAAAAATGAACGGGCGTGACTGTTTTTTATTGTTTTTATTGGTTTTTATTAATATTTTTCGTAAGCAGCTATCCGCTGGCGTCGAGGCTGACTGTCAGGTGTTTGCACTGACAATCCTCCCGTTTGCATTCCCGGTAACTGCTTAATCGTCGTCACCCCCGCGCCAGCCTCCGCGCCACCGGCCGCGTCCGCGCCAGCCGTCGCCATCGCCGCCCCATCGCGGGGCATAATAGGCGGGTCCGGGAGCGGCGTAATAGCCGTAGGCCGGAGGAGGCGGCGGCGCATAATAAACCGGAGGAGGAGCATAGTACGGCTGCGGATAAGCGGGGCCGCCCAGGAACAGGTTCAAGCCGATGCGGCCCCAGTCGTCATCGTCAGCCGATGCAGTAGCGACCATTCCCGCGAACAGAGTTGCGCCGAGGCAGGACACCAATAATAATTTTTTTGAGCGGTTCATTGTGCACCTCCATTACATTAATGATGAGATCGGTCGGGATAATCCGGAACGAGTATCGTGTATTGCCGATCCATGCCTGCAGGTTAACGGAAATTATCGTATCGAGGCATGACAGGTTGTAACGAACCCGTAACAAACTGTTACGTCGGCGCATTGCACCCGCGCCTGTTTTAAATGCGCTTAACCGTTCAGTCCGGCTCATCCAGAACTGTGTTAAAAGAGAAGTTTACCCCGAATTTTGAACGGCACGCGGCTAAATATTATACGCATTTTGCACTCGCCCGGCGATCGGTGAAACTGGAAAGTTACGGGATTATCGAAGGGATTTTGAGCCGCGGCGGCGCATGAAAATCGAACGCTTCGAACAGGTCGCCCGAAGGATCGTTTTTGGCCAGTGCCGGCACATTCCACGGTGTCAAGCCGAACAGGCGGATACAGAACTTGATTACGCTGGCGTGTGAATAGAAATGATGGTTTATGCCGGTTTTGGCATAAGGGCTGACGATCAGGCAGGGAACCCTGGGGCCGTACCTGAACTGGGAATCGCGGTATCCCGCTGGGCCGTCGCCTTGCCAGAGCGAATGCTCGGGGGACATGACGTGGTCATACCAGCCGCCCCAGTCGTCCCAGACGATGATCAGGGCTGTGCTTGCCCACAGCGTGCTTCCGGCAAGGTTGAGCAGACGTTGGGCCGTCCATTCCGCGCCTTGATGGACCGAATGGTTTCCCGGATGCTCGCTTAACCCGAAAGGGGCATACAGCCAGGATACGGTCGGCAGGAATCCTTGCGCCACATCCTGGTCGAAACGACTCGACGGCTGGTTCCAGGGATGATTTTGCAGTGCTTTGATATGGCGGAAATACGAAGCGTCGGATTCGGCGTAATTGCGCCAGGTGTAGCCTGCTGTTTCCAGCGTTTCCGGCAGGCTGGGCATATCGAACGGCGGTTGCGGCTGATAGTGGCGATTGTGGCTGGAGTTGTCGATAAGCGGCGAATCGGCGGCGATAAGGAACAGATGGTTCGGTTCCGATTCGCTGGCGACATCGGTGAAATAGTTATCGCAGAGCGTGTATTGTTGCGCCAGCGCCCAGTAAACAGGAATATCGCTGGCTTTGTATTGCGTCTTTGCTGTGCCTTCGACGCCTTTTGCATCCCTGTCCTTAAGCCATGCGCCGTGATCGTGGCGCTGGTCCGGATGCGGGTCGGCGGCAGCTGGCAGAGCTGCGCCGCGCGCGCCGGGATAGGCGCCGAAATAATTGTCGAAAGTATGGTTCTCTTTGGTAAGTATGATTACGTGTTTGATCGGGAACATAACTGGCTCCACATAAACAGGCTGTCAGGGCAGCCGGAAAAAAGGGGCTGTCGCCGGGCCTGGCGAATAACAACCCCGATCAGGTTGTTTTAATGTAGCGCAGAATTGTGACAATCTGGTGTCTGCGAAGTATGTATGCAAGGCAGGCCGTCAGTCGGCGATATTCCGGACGCATAGCCGGCTAACGGGAGTCTTTTCGTTCGGCTATGCCGGAAAGCTTAATAACCTGCGGCACTCCCTGCCGGCCTGCGTTTGTCGTTTGCGCCATAGATCAGGCCGGTGCGAGGATCGATCAGAATCGATTCGGCGGCTCCCCAGTAATTTTTCTGATCGGTGACGCTGTATCCCGCTTTTTCGAGGCGCAGCTGATTTTGCGGACTGATAGCGTCCGGTTCTGCATAAATCGTGTCGGGTAACCATTGTTCATGGATACGGGGAGTATTCACCGCATCCTGGATATTCATCCGGTAATCGATCACGTTCAGCAAGACGGCAAGCACGGTAGTAATGATGCGGGGGCCGCCCGGACTGCCCGTAATCATGAAGACCTTGCCGTTTTTCAGTATGATCGTCGGCGACATCGAGCTGAGCGGACGTTTTCCGGGCGCAATGGCGTTGGCGCTGCTTTGCACCAGGCCGAATTCATTGGGAGCCCCGGGTTTGGCGGCAAAATCGTCCATTTCGTCGTTCAGGAAAAACCCGGTGTCGCCTGCGATGCGGTGATTGCCGAAGAAGCTGTTGATGGTGTATGTGACCGATACGGCATTGCCTGCGCTATCGACCACCGAGTAATGCGTAGTGTGTACGCCTTCGGGCTGAGTTTCGCCGGTCGTTGACGGCGTCGCTTGCAACGGGGCGATATGCGACCGGATCTCCGCCGCGTGGTCGGCTGACAGCAGCTGCCGGACTGGATTGCGCACAAAATCCGGATCGCCGAGTACATTGTTGCGGTCCTTGAATGCATAGCGCATGGCTTCAGCCCGATAATGAATGCCGCGGACGGAATCGGGTCCAAGTCCGGCAAGAGGATAGGCGCTGAGGATATGCAGGATTTCGCATAGCGTTACGCCTCCGGAACTGGGAGGGGGCGCGGACAGAATATGATAGCCGCGATAATTGCATTCGACGGGGGTGAGCGTTTCCGTCGTATAACGGTCGAAATCCTGTTGCGCGAGGAGGCCGCCGTGATCCCGCGAAGCTTGCAGCAGCGCAGCGGCAATCGGTCCTTTATAAAACCCGTCGGCGCCGGTTTTTTTTATTTTTTCCAGCGAGTCGGCTAATTGAGGCTGAACAAGCGTATCGCCGGCACGATAAGGGTGGCCGTGATCCAGAAAAATGGCCGCGACATTGGCGTGTCGGGAAAATGCCCGGGTGTGCGAGTCCAGCAGATCGATATCGCCTTGCTGCAGCACGTAACCTTTGCGGGCGAGTTCGATCGCCGGTTCGATCAATTCGGCTCTCGACAGCGTCCCGTATTTTTTCCTGGCCGTTTCCAGTCCCAGCACCGTACCCGGCACCGCTACCGCCAGATAGGAATCGGTGCTGAGTCCGGGAACGACTTGTCCGCGACGATCCTGAAACATCGTTGCCGTAGCCGCCAGGGGCGCTTTTTCCCGAAAATTCAAAAACAGGTTTCGGCCATCGGCTGTATGAATCAGCATAAATCCGCCGCCGCCCAGATTGCCGCAGCAAGGATGCACGACCGCCAGTGCATAACCGATGGCGACCGCCGCATCGATTGCATTGCCGCCGTTGCGCAGTACGGTTGCGCCGACTTCGGTCGCCAGATGCTGCTCGGTCACTACCATTGCATGATCGGCGCTTACCGGCTCGGCGGCAATTGCGTGACCGGTTGCTGAAAGCAGCCATGCAAATGCGGTCAGCGCGGCGCCGACTGATGAGAGTCGATTCGATAAAAGATGCCGTTTGCGCGTAGGGAAGCTATTTTTATGTTTCTGCATAAGAATTAAGTTTCCGTTTTCGTTAAAGAAACCCGCTGTACAGGTCGAAAACCTGATTGGGGATATGCTGCCGCTGTCCTTTGTCACATTATGCTTGCCGCGGATCTCTGGTCAACTATCTGCCTGCATCGCCGAGATGATTATACAGATAGTTCGCCGACCGGTTTTATTGCGGAAAAGATGACTTGCGGATGCGTAAGTGAAAATAATAAATGAGGGGAGACCTCTGTTACTGCGTACGTTTATCTTCCAGGCGGGACCGGATTTGATGATGGCCGGGGAAGATATGATTACTTGTACTAAACACGGGGTAAATGTTATGTCGATGCAAGGATTGAGTTTTAATTCATGGAGTTTAGGGAAAAAGCTGTCAGGGATAGTATTTGCGTTGGTTTTTTTGATGTTTGCCGGGTTTGTGCTCGGTATAGGCAACGCCACTTACCAGTTGATGAAAACCCGATCGATAAGCAGTATGCGTTTTCTGGATACAACCGTTCGGGATATGTTGGACATTTACGGTAAAACGGTGCGCCAGGATGCGGTGCGGGCAAATAAATTGTTTGCGACCAACTTGACCGGGGAATACCGGATTGATGACAGTCACAAAATAAATATAGATGGCAGGCAAGTCGATACGCTTAAAAATGGCGACACGGTGCTGGATCTGGATACCGCAGTTGTCGACCGGTTCAGCGCGGGCAGCAATGCTATCGCTACCATATTCATCAAGCAGGGTGACGATTTTATTCGCGTAGCCACCTCGCTCAAGAAGGAAAACGGCGAACGCGCCCTGGGTACGGTGCTCGACCGGACCGGCGACGCATACCGCAGATTAGACCAGGGGCTGGATTATATCGGGCCATTGACGCTGTTCGGCACGCGATACATGTGCGTATATACGCCGGTCAGGAATAGTGCAGGCGCTGTCGTTGGCGTCTTGTTCACCGGGATAGACATGACCGATACGCTCAAGGACCTTAAAGCGAAAATCGGCGCGATCAAGGTCGGGGTCAGCGGGTATTTTTACGCGATTGATGCCCGAAAAGGCGATAATTACGGCGTGCTGACCATAGCGCCTCACGACGAAGGCAGCAATATTCTTGCTGTTCAGGATGCATCCGGTCGGGAATTCGTCAAGGAAATGCTGGAGAAGAAATCGGGGGTCATGGAATATCCGTGGGTCGACACAGCTTCAGGCCTCACTTCGCCACGCACTAAAATTGTTGTATTTGCCTATTCCAAGGATTTCGACTGGGTTATCGCGGGTGGCACTTACCTGGATGAGATCACCCAGCCGAGTATCGATATGCTGACCCGTTTCGCCGTTATCGCATTGCTGCTGATCGTAGCGCTTGCATGGCTGCTGTTCGCAATTATCAGGCGTACCGTGGGAAACCCGCTGGCTCAAGTTGTCGGCGTGGCCGAAAAAATGGCCAGTGGAGATTTGCGTCACAATATCGATTCCACGCGAAAGGATGAAATCGGTCAGCTGATTCATGCCATCAATGGAATCAATCGCGGTCTGGGCGGCGTGATTGCGGAGGTGCGCGAGGGGACGGAAACGATAGCGTCGGCTTCCGGCCAGATCGCGGCCGGCAATCTCGATTTGTCCAACCGTACCGAAGCTCAGGCCAGCGCGCTGGAGGAAACGGCGTCAGCCATGGAGGAACTCACGGCAACGGTCAAACAAAATGCCGATAATGCCCAGCAGGCCAACAAATTGTCGGAATCCGCGTCGGATATCGCCGCTAAAGGTGGCGCGGTAGTCTCTGACGTGGTTGCAACCATGAGCGCCATCAATGACTCTTCGCGCAAAATTGCCGACATTATCAGCGTGATCGACGGGATCGCTTTTCAGACCAATATCCTGGCGCTGAATGCCGCAGTTGAAGCAGCGCGTGCCGGAGAGCAGGGGAAAGGATTCGCGGTTGTCGCTACGGAAGTGCGCAGTTTGGCGCAACGCAGCGCCGCAGCAGCAAAAGAAATCAAGGCGCTGATCGACGATTCCGTAGAAAAAATCGAAGTTGGCAACAAGCAGGCCGCGCAGGCCGGTGCAACGATGGGCGAAGTTGTGGCCAGCGTACGCCGCGTCACCGATATCATGAGCGAAATCACTGCTGCAAGCAAGGAACAGAGCGTGGGGATCGAGGAGATCAATCGGGCGGTCGGCAATATGGACGAATCCACCCAGCAAAACGCAGCCTTGGTGGAAGAAGCGGCGGCGGCGGCCAAATCTTTGCAGGATCAGGCCGCCCATCTCGAAGAACTGGTGCGGAAATTTCAGCTGGACGACGATGTCCGCGGTAGCAGGGATGTACAGTTTACAATGGGTCGCTCTGTGGTTCGTCCTGCAGTCAGGGTCTCTGCTTTAGCTGACAGACGAATGAATACAAACGCAATTCCTTATAAAAAGGATTAGCCAGGTAGTTTAAGTTACTGGCATCCCGACCTTAAGAGCGTCGCCATGATACATTGTGGCGACGCTACCTGCCTATCGGCATAGTTTTTCCTGCCTTGACTGCGGAAATGCAGTGATCGCCGCCGCCCTTCAATTAAGTCGCATCCTGCTTCGTCACTCGTCAGGATGGTCTAGTCGTGTTTCTGCCGTTTGTTCCGTATTTGCCACGGTAACTTTCATTAATGACGTCCGCTGTAAATTTATGCATGAAATTTATGCATGGGCGCGGCTGGAGAGCAGTTTTTGATTGTTCTGTTTCCCTTTAAAGTTCATTCGTTACCTTGATCTGCTTGTTGCGCCTGATTTCCAGACCGGGTTTCAGGCTCTGTTTAACGCGGCGTCTTGCGCCAGTCTGTTTTGGCTGTCGGCGAGGATAGTAACCCGGGTCCGCTAGTCGCAAAATGAGTCTGATTAAACTAAACAATAGTAAATCATTATGATAAATATATTTAACTTTTATTTAACCCAGGCATCCTCCACAATTGCCACGTTAGGACTATATGACTGTCTGACAGAATTTTTCAACTATAGCTTTAGGAGAGTAAACATGGCCGCAAAAAAATATGAGGCAGGTGTTAAGGAGTATCGGCAAACTTACTGGATGCCGGAGTATGCGCCTTTGGATTCGGATATTCTGGCTTGTTTTAAGATTACTCCGCAGGCGGGCGTGGATCGTGAAGAAGCTGCTGCAGCAGTCGCCGCCGAGTCCTCCACGGGTACCTGGACAACGGTCTGGACCGATCTGCTGACGGATCTCGACTATTATAAGGGCCGCGCATATCGAATTGAAGATGTGCCCGGCGACGATACCTGCTTCTACGCTTTTGTGGCCTACCCGATCGATCTGTTCGAGGAAGGTTCTGTAGTGAACGTGTTTACCTCTCTGGTCGGCAATGTGTTCGGCTTCAAGGCTATTCGCGCCTTGCGTCTCGAAGACGTGCGCTTTCCGCTTCACTACGTAAAGACTTGCGGCGGTCCTCCTCACGGTATTCAGGTCGAGCGTGACAAGATGAACAAATACGGTCGTCCGATGCTGGGTTGTACCATCAAACCCAAGCTCGGTTTGTCCGCCAAGAACTACGGTCGCGCTGTATACGAATGTCTGCGCGGCGGTCTGGATTTCACCAAAGACGACGAAAACGTCAACAGCCAGCCGTTCATGCGCTGGCGTGACCGTTTTCTGTTCGTGGCCGATGCGATCCACACGGCAGAGGCCGAAACCGGCGAGCGCAAAGGACACTACCTTAATGTGACCGCTCCGACTGCCGAAGATATGCTGGAGCGCGCCGAGTTCGCAAAAGAACTGGACATGCCTATCGTCATGCACGACTTCCTCACCGGCGGCTTTACCGCCAACACCAGTCTTGCGAACTGGTGCCGCAAGAACGGCGTGCTGCTGCACATTCACCGCGCCATGCATGCTGTGCTCGACCGCAATCCGCACCACGGTATCCATTTCCGCGTCCTGACCAAGGCGCTGCGTCTGTCCGGCGGCGATCACCTGCATTCCGGTACCGTGGTCGGCAAGCTCGAAGGCGACCGCAATGCGACCCTCGGCTGGATCGATTTGATGCGTGAGTCGTTTATTCCTGAAGACCGTTCGCGCGGCATCATGTTCGATCAGGACTGGGGTTCCATGCCGGGCGTAATTCCTGTGGCGTCGGGCGGTATTCACGTATGGCACATGCCGGCGCTGGTTAATATTTTCGGCGATGATTCCGTGCTTCAGTTCGGCGGCGGTACGCTCGGGCACCCTTGGGGAAATGCCGCCGGAGCGGCGGCTAACCGCGTCGCGCTGGAAGCGTGCGTCGAAGCCCGTAATGAAGGTCGCGAACTGGAGCGCGAGGGTAAGGAAATTCTTACCAATGCAGCCAAGGATAGCCCTGAACTTAAAATCGCCATGGAAACCTGGAAAGAGATCAAGTTCGAGTTCGATACCGTGGATAAGCTGGACGTTGTCAACCGTTAATCCCGGGATGGCAATCTCATGAGTAAACGAAAACCGTTGCGGTGTACGGACCTGAAACCCCTGCACCTCTCAAAAATGAAAGGAAAACAAAATGGCTGAGATTCAAGATTATATTTCCACTCCCAAATACGAAACGTTCTCGTATTTGCCGCCCATGTCTCCGGAGAAGCTCCGGCGTCAGATCAGCTATCTGATTAACCAGGGCTGGAACCCTGGCATCGAGCACGTCGAGCCGGCCCGGGCAAGCGCCTATTTCTGGTACATGTGGAAACTGCCGATGTTCGGCGAGCAATCGGTAGACGTGGTTCTTTCCGAGCTGGAAGCCTGTCATCGGGCTCACCCGAATCACCATGTCCGGCTGCTCGGTTACGACAATTATTCGCAGAGCCTAGGTACGTCTTTTGTCGTGTTTCGCGGTCGATGAGCGCTAATCCGGGTTGCATTCAGTCGGATAGCGTGCAGGCCGGGTTAAAAATGCCGTTTCGCATATTGCCTTGAAAGCGATGGCGATAAGCGGTAGGCAATAAAGGTGAGTTACAGGATATCCATAACATGCTTCTTGCGCGGACAGGCAGTATCGTCGGCACAAGAATCGAGTGAATACCGAAGGATAAGAGCATGAGCGACGCTATGGCAAATAAAACGGCAGCTCCGCGTTCGGCACGCGCTGCTGCACTGGAAAGACGAAGTGCGCTGTCCCAGAACGGGCGCGCTGCGCTAGGAACCAAGCCATCCGCACCGGCACGCCCGGCGGCCGGATCAGTAACGACAGCAACGACAGCGCCGGCACCGAAAGCCGCGACTGAAACGGCGCGGCCGTCTGCGCCGGCAACGGTAGCGAGCCCCGTAGCGAGCGCTAGCGGTAAATCGCTCTCGAGGGCGCGCCGCGAAGCATTGTCGCACGCAGGCAAGGCAGCGCTGGGGCGGCCCGGAACGATATCGAACGTAAGCCATTCTGCGCCGGCAGCCGTGGCGCCGGTTGCGGCCGACAAGCCGGCTTCGGATTGCGGCTGCGCTGTGGCTTCTGCCGCTGCGCCGGTGTCGGATTGCGGCTGTAAGAGCAGGGACGGTGCGGAAGAAGCGGAGCGCGATCAGGCAATAGAGGAGGTATGCGCGATAGTAGAAAATGAACCGGCTTCCGTAACCGGTTCGGCAGCCTCTGCCGTGCGTAAATTATGTCAGGAGCGTCGCCGTGCGCTTTCCAGCCAGGGCAAAATGGCCGCCAAATTTTCTAAAATCAGGCTTCCGGCGTCCTCCGGCCTGAGCGGACGCGCCGCAGCCCAGGCGCGACGCGCTGAATTGTGCGAAAAAGGCCGTAATGACGATCAAGCCTGCCGTCCAACGGGTCGGATGAGGCCGCGGACTCCGTCCAAAGTCGAAACCGGCACCACGTTGAGCGGCAACACTGTAAGCGGCACCCAGGTCGAACGCACCAGCAAGGTTACCGGAGGCGAGACCGGCAGTTGCCGCGCTATTACGGGTACGGAATATATCGGCGCCGAACAGTACGGAAGCTTGTGCGCAACCGTACCGCCAGCCGCTGCCGCCAAGGTGAGCGTCAGCAGTACCGGCCGCGGGCAGCGCGTGAGCGGCGTGGAAGTCGATCGCAGCGTCAAGATGACGGGCGGAGAATCGGGCGCTTGCAAGAATGTTACCGGTACGGAATATCTCAGCGCGGACAAATTTGAATCTTTCTGCGCCGCAAAGCCGCCGCTTTCGCCGGTCAAGGTAGGAATGGGCGTTACCCGGGGCGGCCTGAATGTAAGCGGAACTGAAGAAGGCCGCAGCGTAAAGGTGACCGGCGATGAGTCGGGCGCCTGCAATAGCAAGCTTACCGGCAGCCAGTATTCCATGGAACCGACTTCTAGCGCATGTCGCAACGGCAGCGGCGCGCCGCACAAGGTCACGCAGATGTCTACACTGAAAAACCGTGTGGTGACCGGCACCGATGTTATACCCGGCGGCGCCGTCACCGGTAGCGATCGCGGTGCTTGCGCAGATGTGACCGGTACAGAATCCAACGGTCTTGCCCAGTATCAGGCCTGCAATCGCGTACCGGCAGCCGGGCCCGAAAAAATCGGCGTGATGCGTACCTGGCGCGACCAGCAGGTATCCGGTACTTCGGTCGAGCATAGCGATAAGGTGACCGGTGATGATTACGGCGCATGCCAGGTCATTTCGGGTACCGAATATATAGGCCCCGACCAGTACTCAACATTCTGCGACGAAGAACGCCAGACAGCTTCGCGTGCCTTGATGTCCAGCCGTACTGCAATGGGCAGCCTGCCATTGAGCGGGACTCGCGTCGAGTCCGGCGGCAAGGTGACGGGCGCTGAACGCGGAGAAAATCTGGTGCTCAGCGGTTCGCCGTATGCCGGTCCGCACCAGCGTGTCTCGCAGCGCGGCGCGAACAGCAATCAGCACCCGCTCACTCGGCGGCCCGGCAACGGGTTGCGCGAGAGTGCGCCGGAGCCTGAGCCGGCGGCGCGGGCACAAGGTGATTTCAGTATTGTACCGCCGTCGCGGAGCGGCAGGGAAAGCGCTGTGAACCGGATTACAGGCACGGCGTATGGCGCGGTCGGCCGTATCACCGGTCCGGTCAATCTCGCGGCTGGCCTCGTGTCGGGTACGCCTGAATTCAGATATCAGGATGGCGCTGCGCCGGTAGCACCGGTGCAGCCGGTTGACGAAGCGCGCAACCGCCTGACCGGAGACGGGCGGGAAGGTGGTTTTGCCATCACCGGCGCGGCATGGCGGCGAAATGAGAGCGTAACCGGTACGGATGGTACCTCCACCCGGCGCAATCCCACGATGCGCGGCGAGCAGAGAGGCGCCATGATGGGAGCTTCGCAGCTGAAAGACCGCGAGCGGCCGGAATTGCCTGTCAGCCGGATCACCGGCAGTAGCGGCAACGATACCAAAGGCTCCGCCATTACTTATTCCGGCGGCGCAAGAGGTTGACCTGAAAAGCGGCATGACTAAACAAGCGATTAATCGGAGAATGTGATGAATACCAGAAACCGTCCAGGGCGCATCATTAGCCCGCAGCCAGCAGCAAGCCGCCCGCCCTATGGGCTGGGTACGCCTGCCGGTGCGCTGCAGGCGCGTCCCCGGCCGGCGGTATTCGCACTCAATGCCGAGACGATAGTTAATCCGGCTTGCGTATCCGATTCTGGAAAGCCATGCCGTCATCCGCTGGCGAACGAAGCGGAAAGCCAGCGTTTGCTGACTCATGAATTAAGCGTCAAAAATGCTTTTGACGCGATAGTGCCCGTGCTGAAACGTATCGCCGGCTTGCAGCACGAAGTCGATTTTATCGAACGTGCGCAGGCGATTGCGTGCGAGCAGCTGGGTTTCGAATTGCCTGCGCAGATTCTGGCGGATGCCTGGGTCGCCGATCTGGACATGCGCGCGCTGTACGGTCAGTGCGTCATGCGCACCATCCGCCTGATGGCGGAGCGGGCCCAGGCTACCAATCCTCATCCGGGTACGGATGAAGTAGTGGCTTTTTTTCTCGATAGCGGCTATCACGCGGTGGATCTGTCGCCGTGCTCGGACGGGCGTCTGAAAGGTTTGCTGCGTTATATCCTGCGCCTCCCCGATGGCGCGGTGCGCAGCAGTAAAGCTTATGCCGGCGCGATGTTCGATGTGGACGCTAATGTAAAACGCTGGGTGGAAACCGAACTGATGCGTTTCCGCGAAGGGCGTCCGGTGACGTCCGATGCCGGTACGCGTTACCTTAAAATAGGTGTGTATCACACCAGCAGTTCCGATCCGGCGCACGAAGGCTGCGCCGCGCACGGCAGCAAGGAGATACAGGCCGCAGAGAAAGCCCTGGAACGGCTGCGCGAGTTCCGGCAGGCGATTGAAAACAGCTTTTGCTGCGGCGCGTCGGTGGATACGTTATTGATCGGCGTGGATACCGATACCGACGCGATCAAGGTGCACGTGCCTGACGCAGACGGGGAAATGAGCATATATCGTACCGTGGATAACCTGACGCTGTATCGACAGACCGTCTACGACAACGAAAATACGGCCCGGCTCAAGATATATCAGGCGATACTGGCCGCCAGCTCACAGGACGGCTGGGGCGGCGGTAACGGCGAACCGCATGAAGGCATGCGCAGGCTGATTACTTCGCTGCTGATCAATAACCTGTCGCAGATTGAATATGTCTGCACCAATTGGGGCGGCCGTTATCCGGATATCGGTCACGCGGAACGATTTATAAACGTCGGCGATGGATTCGAAGAATTCCAGTTGCGCAATCTGGCCTATTTCGCCCATCTGCATACGGTGGAAGAAGGTGCGGCGGATATGGATGTAGGCATCAAAATATTTAAAAAACTTAATATCAGTCACGGTCTGCCAGCACCGGTCGCGATCCATTACCGCTATGACAGCAGAGTGCCGGGCTGCCGCGAACGCACGGTAGAGCGTTGTCAGCGGGTGAAATCCGCAATCGAGGCTCGTTACGCCGATCTGGCGCAAAAAGGTTTGCTGGTATGCGGCATGACGGTACAGGATAAGCGTCCGGGCAGTCAGATTGAACTGGTTGACGCGGGTATCCCATAATCGATTTAGGAGCAAGCGATGAAGATTTGCCAGGTTGAAAAAACGCTGGTTTCAACCAACCGAATCAAGGAACTCGGGCACCGCCCGCTCTTGGTGGTGAGGGAAAAGGCAGGTGGTCCGCGTCAGGTTGCGGTGGACTCTGTAGGTTGTATCCCCGGAGACTGGGTAATCTGCGTGGGCTCGTCCGCAGCGCGCGAAGCGGCGGGAAACAAGGATTTTCCCAGCGATTTAACCATCATCGGCATTATCGATCACTGGTCGGAAAGCTGACATGGAAATCATGCGCGTGGTATCGGAACTGGTGGCTACACGTCGTGTGCCGGGATTGCAGAACGCATCGCTAAGAGTGCTCGATGACGGCAAGGGAAAGCTTAGCGTGGCGTGCGACCCCGTAGGCGTACCGCCGGGAAAATGGGTGATCACGACTAGCGGGTCTGCCGCCCGTATCGCTACAGGCAACAAAGCGACGCTGACGGATCTGACTATCTGCGGAATTATTGATGCATGGGATGCCGGCGACGGTAAATAAGTAGTTTTTTAATTTAAAAGGAGTAGTGAAAATGGCAAATATAGGCGGAATTGCACTGGGTATGATCGAAACTCGCGGTTTGGTGCCGGCGATCGAAGCGGCTGACGCGATGACCAAAGCGGCGGAAGTTCGCCTGGTAGGACGCCAGTTTGTAGGCGGCGGCTACG
>DASSZW010000032.1:0-14197 GCA_035713285.1 Burkholderiales bacterium | reverse complement strand
TTAATGGTTTGACCTGTGATGTATCCGTTACGCGTCAACATAACCACCACTTCGGCGACTTCTTCGGGCGTGCCGAAGCGTCCCACGGGAATCCGCTCCGGCCGTGCTTGCTGGTTACCAGCGATCATTTCCGTTTCGATTAAAGCTGGTGCGACGGCATTTACCGTGATGCCTTCCTCAGCCAGTAGCGAGGCATATGAGTGGGTCAAGCCCAAAATACCTGCTTTAGATGCAGTGTAATGCGGACCGATTATTCCGCCGAGCTGGGCCGCTGCCGAGGACATGTTGATGATGCGCCCCCATCTCCCGTCACGCATGCTTGGTAGCACGGCCTGCGTGACGAGGAAGACGGATTTCAGGTTGGCGTCGATGATCTCGTCCCAGTCTCCCTCGGTAATCTCCGCCGGAGACTGAGTACGAGCGATGCCCGCGTTGTTGACTAATATGGTTACTGATCCAAGTTCTTCTTCGATGGATTTGATCATTCGGGATACATCAGCGGTCACTGTGACGTCAGCGCGTACCGTGACACAACGGCGATTATAGCTTTCCACTTGGGCACTTACTTGCTTGGCTTCACTTTCACGGCTGTGGTAATTGACGGCGATATCCGCCCCCGCTTTTGCAAGCGCTAGAGAAACAGCTCGCCCAATGCCACGGTTGCCGCCCGTGACAAGAGCAACTTTACCAGTCAAATCGCCTGTGTTTGTCATCATGTCAAGCGTACTCTTAGCGCATCCTATCTGTCCTAGCTTGACAGGGGCGGCATTCCAGATTCGAGCAAAATCCGTCGCCAGGTTCGCCGACCCCACGAGCCACATGCCCTGTCAGCGAAATATGTTACGCGTCCCGTTGACAGTCGTCATCTACCAATTCAATGGTAGATCCTTCTGATGCTTGGATTTCTCCAACGCTCCGATTAAGCGTTACCGATGCTGAAATCGGATAGCGAACTAATTTCTTTCATTAATACCGCGCATCTTTGGGTTTACCGCCGTTCGGCCAGTCGTTCTTTTTGTCCGGGAAGTCGGGACGCGGCATGTGCGAGAAATAGTCGCCCACATCCACTGCTTCCTGGGCGGTCAAGCCGCCCTGGCCGAGCGGGAAGTTGAGCGTATTGGCCATGGGCATGTTATTTTTTGCAAAAGCCGCTGCGGTATAGGTTCTGGCCATTCCGGCGCCGATATTAAAGGATTCGCTGCCCCATAGCGGCGGGAAGACATACATACCGTTTGCTGCCTTGATGCCTTCGCCATTGTCGCCATGACAGACGGCGCACTGGTTTTGATAGACCTGTTTGCCGTGGATCGGGTTCGGGACGATGGTTTTGCTGATTTTTCCTACTCCGCGACCCGGAATCGGCGCTTTGGGTTTAGCATTGTTTTGCATCCAGGCCGAGTAGGCCACCATGGCTTCCATTTCCCTGGAATTTCTGGCCAGCGGGTTGCCGTTCATGGAGCGTTTGAAGCAGGCGTTGATCCGGTCCTTGTAATCGATGCTGTGCCCCGAGCGCGGCGCGTAGGTCGGGAACGTCGCGGCAACGCCGACAAAGGGCGAACCCAGCGCTACCGTTCCGCCGTTGAGATGGCAACTGGTGCAATTGAGGCTATTGCCGACGTTATGCGGCAGCAACGCCTTGGTTTCGGTCATCAGGCGCATGCCGTAGACCAGTTGCCGCGCATTCGGACTGTTGAGCATGGCGGCGAATCGTGGTGTTGAAAATGCGGTCGGCGGTGTGGGTTTGATTGCAATTTCGTCACGAATTTTTCTGACCTGTTCCGCGCTCACGGGATCGCCCTGGTTGCCCCAGCGGGTGCGCACGAACGTCACGATTTCGGCGAGTTCCTGATCGGAAAGGCTGCTGAAATCCGGCATGCCGAATGCGCGGGGCGAATGTTGTGTGACAGCTGATTTCCAACCGCTCAGGACGACATGAATCACCGATGAGGGGTCTTTGGACTGTACCGACGTATTGCTCGCAAGCGGCGGGAAGATAGCGCCGACGCCGCGGCCGTCGAGCTGGTGGCAGGTCGAACAGAATTGCGTATAGCCCAGACCGCCGCGCGTACTGTAAAGCTCGGTAGCCGTTGCTTGGGCGCTAGCCGCCGGTTTTTGTTTCAGCGCGGTCGATTCGGCGCCGGGCGACAGCGATTTCAGATATTCGGCCATCGCTTCCAGATCGCTATCGGAAAAAAACTGGGTGCTGAAATGAACGACTTCGGTCATGCTGCCGTATGCGGCAGCGTTGCCGTTATGCCCGGTTTTAAGAAATTGCACGATTTCGGGCGCCGCCCAGAGATCGCGCAAACCCACCGCTCGCCAAGCTTCGACCGTCGAGCCGGCCAGAAAATATTTGCCGTCGGGTCCGTCCTGGCTCATGGCCTTTTCCTGGAACGCGACGCCGCGCGGAGTGTGGCATGAACCGCAATGACCCAAACCTTCGATCAGGTAAGCGCCGCGGTTCCATTGCGCGGTTCTGGAGGGATTCGGCTTGTAGGGGTGATCGTCGAGGAATACCGCATTCCAGCCGGCGAGACCTATCCGCATACTGAACGGCCATTGCATGTGGTTGGGCTGGTTAGCCTGATGAACAGGCGTGACGCCGTGCATCAGATAGGTGTAAAGCACGCTCATATCGGCATCGCTGATCTTGGCGAACGACGGATACGGCATCGCGGGATACAGATTGTGACCGTCCGCCGCCACGCCTTGCCGCATGACGCGGGCGAACTGCGCGTAAGTATAACGGCCGATCCCGGTTGTGACATCGGGAGTAATGTTGGTGGAATGAATGATGCCGAAAGGAGTTTTCATTTCGAGGCCGCCGGCCAGCGGTTTGCCTCCCGGCGCGGTATGGCAGGCGAAACAGTCGCCGAGCTCGGCGACATAGTGCCCCTGGCTGATTGCTTCGTTAACCGGCTGCATGGCTGCCTGAGCCGCAAAAGCAGGAGTAACGATTAAAAACGATAAGAGGATTTTTATGTGGTTCATGCTTTTTGTTAGTAATGGCATTTCTTTTCCCTGGTTTGACGCCGTGAGCGTCGACGCTGGCCTATATTTTAGCTGGCCTTATATTTTAATAGTAATGATTCAATTTAAAAACGAGTTATTTTTGTATTATTTACCTATTTTATAATTAAATAAATATTTTTATTCGGATGAACGGCGAGTATCGCCGTTAAACGGATATTGTAATTAAATAACGATATTTAAATCAATGTGATATTTTTTATGTCTGCCCCATTGAATTTTGAATTACCGAACAGTTTATAGTTGAAGATAATCTCGAAACTATTCAAGCTATAGGCATTTTATTCCTGAATGAGGATGGATTTAGGTCGCGTTTTTGGAGTACGCAATGAAGCTCAAACAATATCAGATGGATGCCTTCACCGATAAGGTCTTTAGCGGCAACCCCGCCGCCGTCGTTCCTTTGTCGTCATGGCTGGACGATGCAACGCTCCAGGCCATTGCCGAGGAGAACAATCTGGCCGAAACGGCATTCTTTATGCCTTCTGAAAGCGGTTTTCATCTGAGGTGGTTTACGCCGGTTAAAGAAGTCGATCTTTGCGGTCATGCAACGCTGGCGACAGCGCATGTGTTGTTTGAAATTCTCGGCTACTCTCAGCAGGTCATTGTGTTTGAAACTCGCAGCGGTAAGTTGTCCGTGAAAAAGAAAGGTAAATTATTGGAAATGGACTTCCCCATCTGCAAGCCCAAGCCGGGAGTTTTTTCCGAAACTTTGGCCTTGGCTTTGGGCGAGCGCCCGATTGAGGTTTTAGCCGGAGACGATTATCTGGCCGTGTTTGACAGCGAAGCCTGCGTCCGGAGTATCGCACCCCGAATGGATCTGCTGGCGCAACTCGATTTACGCGGAGTTGTCATTACCGCTCCCGGCGAGGATGTCGATTTTGTCAGCCGTTTTTTTGCGCCCAAATTCGGCATTCCCGAAGACCCGGTCACCGGTTCCGCACATTGTGCGCTTGCGCCGTACTGGGCCGTCAAACTCGGCAAGAATGCGCTCACAGCCCGGCAGGTTTCCAGACGCGGCGGTTATATCGCTTGCGAAGTCCAAGGCAACAGGGTTTTATTGTCCGGATCGGCAGTGACGTTTATGGAAGGCGAGATTACGGTATAGCTGGCGCTTAATTTGAATGAAATTGCTTTGCCTTGAATTGTCATTTCCGCTAGCGCTTTGCCTTATATTCATTCCGCGTTATGACTTGAATCTACTCCGTAAAGGTATATTTTCTATACATGCCGTCATTTGAATTTGATGAAACCAAAAGCCAAGCCAACTTCGCCAAGCATGGCATCAATTTTATTGATGCGCAATTGTTATGGCAAGCCCCTGGACTGTTGGAAATTCCGGCAAAAACGGAAGATGAACCGCGTTATTTGGTGATTGGACTTCTTACCGCGACACAAATATTCGACTTATTTCCGTTCGTCGATCACGGATTGATGAGGTAACACTTTATGAAAGCGAAAGATTTCGATAAAAAATTTGACGAGGGTGCCGATATTATTGATGCTTTGGACTAATCCAAAGCAAAAAGAATTTCGCAGATACAAAAACGTGTCAATGTTGATTTTCCTGCGTGGATGATTGTAGCCCTTGATCGAGAAGCGATGAAACTTGGGGTTACCCGTCAGTCTATTATCAAGGTACGGCTTGCCGAACGGCTTGAAAAACGGGTTCCAGTTAAAGCAGGTTAACGTTGCATTACCGTTTGCTGGCATCGGCTGGTTTGCGGTATCTATATTTGAGCACGAGAATCACCATCGCCAATGCCAGGGTAATCGCATTGGCGGCAATGACCGGCCATGCCTTGAGAAGTATGCCGTAGCCTAGCCAGAGCGCGACGCCGGCCATGAAAATGACGAACATGCTGGTCGAGATGTCGTCGGCTTTTTTGGTGCGCCATATTCTGATGACCTGAGGTACGAAGGAAATAGTCGTTAAGCTGCCGGCAAGCAAACCCAGCCAGTCCTGATTGTTCAAAGCGCGTTACCAGTAAGGATTGAAAGGGTAGCCCATTCCCATTCCCCAGGGTCCGAACCCCGGGCCGAATCCCGGACCGCCCCACATTCCGCCCCAGGTATCCATATAAACCGGATAATACGGCATGGGCGCGTCGGTCAATGTGGCGTGGGCGCCGAGTATCAATGGCAGTTTGTCGGCATTGGCGGGCTGTAAAATGCCTTTTACTTCCAGCCATTGCCCGGGGCTGAATCTGGCCGGATCGTAATAGCCGAATACGCAGGTCTTGAATTTGTCCGGACTGGCCTGGTTGGGCGTGTCGGCGGATTTTTTCAGTTCGAAACACGTATCCTCGCCAGAACGGTATTCGGTAACGATCTGCCCGATCCAGTCTACCGGATCGCCGCCCGGGTCAAAATCGGCGCGAGCGGCGGAGATAAACGTGCATCCCAGTATAAATAGCCATAGTCGCATGATGTTGAACTCCGTAGAATAGCAATTCGAGTATCTTACTATAAGAGAGCATGTTGATGACCGACAAGATAACGCGAATTACTTTACATCCTCGTGAAGTCAAAACTGCGGTAGCGCTGCACTGGGAGACGTATCCGGGCAGTTTTAAAGGCTTGACTATACAAACGTCGGACCTGGACAGCGGCGATTACGATCTGGGCGGCGGGGTAGTAGTCGAACGCAAATCGGCCACCGATTTCACGCTGGCGATCATGGACAAGCGGCTGATGGGTGAAGTCG
This sequence comes from Burkholderiales bacterium, assembly GCA_035713285.1. Classification (GTDB taxonomy): domain Bacteria; phylum Pseudomonadota; class Gammaproteobacteria; order Burkholderiales; family Sulfuriferulaceae; genus Sulfuriferula. The sequence goes on along the minus strand of DASSZW010000032.1, from coordinate 8,460 downwards.
GCAAACTCAAATCCAGTTGCGATCAGCCGGTTTATATCGTTGAAGGCGATGTGTATGCCGGCCGCTTTCATACCGACCCGATCGTCGTGCGCGAGGCGATAGCCTGGATGACGGTATTGCAGGGGGTGCCTTTAGTGCCCAGTCCGAGCGAAGCGTTTACCGCCGAATTGCTGTTCGCCATGGCGAGCCAGGTTCAGCACGGATACGGTAGCACGGTGGTTATGCGCAACAGCAAACCATTCGATCCTCGCACCGGCCAGACTTATCTGGTAGAAGGTTTGCCCGGAGTCAACAATGCGATGGCGCAGACATTATTGAACCGTTTCGGCAGCGCTGCCGCGGTATTTGCCGCCCCAGTCGAAGAACTGGGCCAAGTATCGGGAATCTCTCCGCAAGCGGCGGCCCGCATTCGCAAGGTGCTCGACGCACACTGGGCGGGGAGTGCGCGCTGATGGACAGGCAACCGTTTCATTTCGCACATTCTGCCATCGGTTTGTGGGGCGAAGCGGTACAGGACTGCATCCAGCAGCTGGCGCCGGTGCCTGAAGGCGCTAATCTCGGATTCGTCTACGTGACCGATTTATATGCCAATCGCCTGCCGGAAATATTGGCCGAACTGCGTCTGCAAACCGGAATAGAGCAGTGGACGGGTTCGGTCGGCATCGGTATCTGCGGAGGTTCCACCGAATACCTCGACGAATCGGCGATAGCCGTAATGCTCGGCGAGTTTCCCGAGGGATCGTTTCGGATATTTGAGCCCCTGACCGAACCCGATCTGGTCGAGCAACACATCGAGAATTTTTTCGTGCATGACCGGCCTGCCTATTTTGCACTGGCCCATGCCGATGGTCGCAATCCCGAAACGGTCAGGCTGATTGAAACTACGGCTGCCGGCCTGTCGAGCGGTTTTATTGCCGGCGGCCTGAGCAGCTCGCGATTTCCTGCATTCCAGGTGGCGAACGGGGCGGTGCAGGGCGGCTTATCGGGTGTACTGTTTACCGATCAGGTGAATGTGCTTACGCGCTTGACGCAAGGCGTGACGCCGATAGGGCCGAGGCACCGGGTTACCGCGAGCCGGGACAATATTTTGATCAACCTTGACGGGCGTTCCGCCCTGGAGGTTCTGTACGAAGACATAGGCGAGATTCTGTCGCGCGATTTGCAGCGCGCTGCCGGCTATATTTTCGCGGCGTTGAGCATTCCGGGGTCGGACAGCAGGGATTATCTGGTGCGCAATCTGATCGGCGCCGATACCACGGAAGGGCTGGTCGCGATCAATGAGAACATTCCTGAACAAGCGGAAGTGCTGTTTTGCCGGCGCGACGCTCTCGCCGCCGAACAGGATATGCAGAGCATGCTGCGCGACCTGGAGGAAAATTTACCAGCCAGACCGCGCGGTGCCGTGTATTATTCCTGCTTGGGCAGGGGCGAGAGCCTGTTCGGTACGAAATCGGCGGAAGTATCGTTGATCCAGAAAATTCTGGGCGATATCCCGCTGGTCGGTTTTTTTGCGAACGGCGAAATTTCGCACGATCGTTTATACAGCTATACCGGAGTATTGACTGTATTCGTATAGCGTACTTATTTGGGAAGAATTATGTCACAAACATTACAAGAAATTTCCATGTTGCGTAACGAGCTGGAAATGTTGATGCGCGAACGCGACATCTTGTTAAGAGTCAGCGGGGCGGCGGCATTGTTTGTCGCCGAACTCGATACCGTTCAGTTGCCGGAAAGCGCCCTGGACGCAGCTGAAATTCTGGCGGAATCCTTGAATGAACTGACCGAGGATACGTTGCAGGACGCTTTGAGCGCCGTTAAAAATCAGTTGAAATTAGTCTGAAACGGGGAACTGGGACTGCTGCCGGGACGAAATTCATCCCAGGCACAGTTCCAGAGCGCTTTCCCAGTCGGAAAGGACTATGCCAAAATTTTCCTGCAGTTTGTCGCCTGCCAGCACGGAATTGGCGGGCCTCCGGGCCGGAGTCGGATACTGGCTGGCGGGAATCGGATTCAACACGACTCGCTTGCCCTCCGGCAGCGGCGTTTTCGCCAGAATGGCGCTGGCAAAAGCATGCCAGGTTGTCGTGCCTCGATTGGTCAGGTGATAAACGCCGGACGCATTGCGCTCCGGCGAAAAAGGCGTTTGCGCCAGCATCTGCGCAGTCGCTTCCGCGATCATTCGCGCCCAGGTCGGTGCGCCGAACTGGTCGGCGACGATGTTCAGTTGTTCGCGTTCCTTGAAAAGGCGCTGCATGGTCAGCAGGAAATTGCCGCCGCGCATGCCGTATACCCAGCTGGTACGTAAAATCAGGTGCGGAATGCCGGAGTCGATGACCGCCAGTTCGCCTTCCAGCTTTGTTTTGCCGTATACGCCCAGCGGACTCGCAGGATCGGTTTCGACGTAAGCGCCGACCTTGCTGCCGTCGAAAACGTAATCGGTGGAATAGTGGACCATCGCAGCGCCCAGCGCAGCCGCTTCTTCTGCCATGATTGCAGGCGCCACCGCGTTGGCGGCGTGCGCCAGCGCCGGCTCCGTTTCGGCTTTGTCGACCGCGGTATACGCGGCAGGGTTGACGATGAGATCGGGCTGCAATTGTTTCAGGTATCGGCGCAGCGCCGCCGCATCGGTTAAATCGAGCTGCTGCCGTGTCGGCGCCGTGACCGTGCCCAGCGTCGCCAGCGTGCGCTGCAATTCCCAGCCGACCTGTCCGCGAGCGCCGGTCAGAAATATTTTCATGGGAACACTTCGCACTTGGATAAAGGCAGTCCGGCGGCATCTTTGGCCGCGATGACGGGTTCGCCGGAAATCGGCCAGTCGATGCCGAGGTCGGGGTCGTTCCAGAGCAGGCTGCGCTCGAATGGCGGAGCCCAGTAATCGGTAGTCTTGTATAAAAATTCCGCTGTATCCGACGTCACCACAAAGCCGTGCGCAAAACCCGGCGGTATCCAGGCCATACGCTTGTTGTCGGCCGTCAGTTCCATGCCGACCCATTTACCGAAATAGGGCGAGGATTTGCGCAAATCGACGGCGACGTCGTACACGCTGCCGGCGATTACGCGCACCAGTTTGCCCTGGGTCTGCCGGATCTGGTAATGCAGTCCGCGCAACACGCCGCGAGCCGAACGCGAATGATTGTCCTGGACGAAATCGTCGGGAATGCCGGCTTCGGTCATGATCCGGCGATTATAGCTTTCATAAAAAAACCCGCGGTCGTCTCCGTAAACTTTGGGTTCCAGGATCAATACATCAGGAATGTCGGTATGGATAATATTCATGGCGAATTCAGAACAGGCGCTCGTTGAGCATGGACAGCAAATATTGGCCGTAGGCGTTTTTTTTCAGCGGCTGGGCCAGACGTTCGATCTGCGCGGCATCGATGTAACCTTGACGATAGGCGATTTCTTCGGGGCAGGCGACTTTCAGGCCTTGCCGTTTTTCTATGGTCTGAATAAACGTCGACGCTTCCAGCAAGGATTCGTGGGTGCCGGTATCGAGCCAGGCGTGACCGCGACCCATGACTTCGACCTGTAGCTGGTTGCGCGCCAGATAATGCTGGTTGACGTCGGTAATCTCCAGTTCGCCGCGCGGCGACGGTTTGAGATTGCGCGCGATATCGATCACCTGATTGTCGTAAAAATACAAGCCGGTGACGGCATAACGCGATTTCGGCTGGGCTGGTTTTTCGGCGAGGCTGAGCGCGTTGCCTTCGGCATCGAATTCGACTACGCCGTAGCGCTCTGGGTCGTGTACCGGGTACGCAAATACGGTAGCGCCTTCGGTTTTGGCGGAAGCGGCACGCAAGTCGTTGGAAAATTCGTGGCCGTAAAACAGGTTGTCGCCCAATACCAGAGCGCTACGCCGGTTGCCGATAAAATCCGCGCCGATGACAAAAGCTTGCGCGAGCCCGTCGGGCGTGGGCTGGACGGCATAACTGAGCGCGATGCCCCATTGATGACCGTCGCCCAGCAATTGTTCGAACCGCGGCGTGTCCTGCGGCGTCGAAATGATCAGGATGTCGCGGATGCCAGCCAGCATCAGCGTAGTGAGGGGATAATAAATCATCGGCTTGTCGTAGACCGGCAATAATTGCTTCGACACCGCCTGAGTCAACGGATAAAGCCGGGTTCCTGAACCTCCCGCAAGAATAATGCCCATTCTGGGCGGGGAGGTAAGCGTAGAAATATCGGATTTATTGCTGGAGTGTGCGCCGGGAATGACCATATTCTTTGTTACCTTTGGTGCTGCGTTTGCCAGAATGCATGAAAAACGGGAAATTACCGGATTCAGCCGTATTGTTTTTTAACCCAGTGCCGATACTCGCCGCTGGCGATATTGGCCACCCAATCCTGGTTGGCCAAATACCAGTTTACGGTTTTGCGGATTCCGGATTCAAACGTTTCTACCGGACGCCACCCGAGTTCGCGCTGAATTTTGCTCGCGTCGATGGCGTAACGCCGGTCATGGCCGGCGCGGTCGCGGATATACTGGATCAGTTCGGCATGCGGAACGATAGGCGAGGAAGGATGAACCTGGTCGAGCATCGTGCAGATCGCCGCTACGACGTCAAGATTGGTCTGCTCGTTACTGCCGCCGATATTATAGATTTCGCCGACATTGCCGTGCGCCAGTACGGCGCGGATTGCACTGCAGTGGTCGCTGACATAGAGCCAGTCGCGGATGTTCTGGCCGTCGCCGTATATCGGCAGGGTTTTGCCGGCTATGGCGTTCATGATAATCAACGGCACCAGTTTTTCGGGGAACTGATACGGGCCGTAGTTGTTTGAACAGTTGGTCGTGAGCGTAGGCAGGCCGTAAGTGTGATGATAGGCGCGCACCAGGTGATCGGATGCCGCTTTGGAAGCGGAATAAGGGCTGTTGGGCGCATACGGCGTGGTTTCGGTAAAGGGAGGATCGTCGCTGCCCAGCGAACCGTATACTTCATCGGTCGAAACATGCAGGAACCTGAATTCGGCTTTGCCTTCTTCGCTCATGACGTTCCAGTGCTGCCGCACCGCTTCGAGCAAATGGAAGGTGCCGACCACATTGGTCTGGATGAAATCTTCCGGGCCGTGAATGGAGCGGTCCACGTGACTTTCGGCGGCAAAATTGACGATGGCCCGGGGTTGGTATTCCTGCAGAAGACGAAGGACCAGATCCTGGTCGCCGATATCACCATGAACGAATACATGACGGGGGTTGTTCTCCACTTCGGCAAGATTCTGCAGATTGCCGGCATAAGTGAGCTTGTCCAGATTTACAATAGCTTCGTTATGCTGTCTTACCCATTCCAGTACAAAATTCGTTCCTATAAATCCTGCCCCGCCCGTCACTAGAATCATATATCGTCTCTTTAAAATGTAATGAACAAGAAACCCCGAAGAATCGAAGCGCGTCTGTCGCATATTGCCGGCGGCGCCGGGGCAAGCTGCGATTCGGATGCGCGGTTCTGTACGCTAAGACGCGTACAGTATTAGCGATAATATAACATGGCTAATGTGAAAAAAGGTAGGTCAGGCGACGACGGCTTCTTCAGTAAAAATCAGGAAGACCTTGTCTTTTTCGTCTATGTCGACCGTTACTTCGCCTCCGTTGACCAGACGGCCGAAGAGCAGTTCGTCGGCGAGGGCGCTGCGTATCGTATCCTGAATCAAACGCGCCATTGGGCGGGCGCCCATCAGGGGGTCGAAGCCCTTGCGTCCAAGATAGGCTTTCAGCGCATCGGTGAAATGCGCTTCGACTTTCTTTTCGTGCAGCTGGTCTTCGAGTTGCATCAGGAATTTGTCGACTACCCGAAGTATGATCTCGCGCGAGAGTGCGGCAAAAGAAATGATGGCGTCGAGCCGGTTACGGAATTCCGGCGTAAAGAAACGCTTGATTTCGACCATTTCGTCACCGCTCTGGCTGGCCGTAGTAAAGCCGATTTGGGTTTTCGACAGGGATTCTGCGCCGGCATTGGTCGTCATGATGATGATGACGTTGCGGAAATCGGCTTTACGGCCGTTATTGTCGGTAAGCGTGCCGTGGTCCATGACCTGCAGCAATACGTTAAATACGTCCGGGTGCGCTTTCTCTATTTCGTCGAGCAGCAGCACGGCGTAAGGCGTTTTGGTGATGGCTTCGGTCAGCAGGCCGCCCTGGTCGAACCCCACATAACCGGGCGGTGCGCCGATGAGGCGCGATACGGCGTGGCGCTCCATGTATTCCGACATGTCGAAACGGATCAGCTCGATTCCCAGCGTGTACGCAAGTTGGCGCGCAACTTCGGTTTTTCCTACGCCGGTAGGCCCCGAAAACAGGAATGCGCCGATCGGCTTTTGCGGGGTGCCCAGACCGCTGCGAGCCATTTTAATCGCTGCTGACAGGGCTGCGATGGCGTTGTCCTGTCCGAAGACGACCGATTTGAGGTCGCGGTCCAGGTTTTTCAGCACCAGACTGTCGTTGGTATTGATATGCTTGGATGGAATCCGGGCGATTTTGGCGATGATTTCTTCGATTTCCCGTTTGGTGATGACTTTTTTCTGCCGCGATTTCGGCAGGATGCGTTGCGCCGCGCCGGCTTCGTCGATCACGTCTATCGCCTTGTCGGGCAAATGACGGTCATTGATATAACGCGCCGACAATTCGGCGGCTGTGCTTAGAGCGGAAATGGTGTATTTGATGCCGTGATGAGCTTCGAAACGCGATTTCAGGCCGCGCAATATCGCGATGGTCTCATCGATGCTGGGCTCGTTGACGTCGATTTTCTGAAAACGGCGCGACAGGGCGTGATCTTTTTCGAAAATGCCCCGATACTCGGTGAACGTGGTCGCGCCGATGCATTTGAGCTGCCCCGAGGATAAGGCCGGTTTGAGCAGGTTGGATGCGTCCAGCGTACCGCCCGAAGCCGCTCCGGCGCCGATCAACGTATGAATTTCGTCGATAAACAAAATCGCTTTCGGATCGGCGTTAAGCTGCTTGAGCACGGCTTTCAGGCGCTGTTCGAAATCGCCGCGGTATTTGGTCCCGGCCAGCAATGCCCCCATGTCCAGGGCATAGATCGTGCTGCCCTCGAGAATGTCCGGCACTTCCCCTTCGACGATGCGGCGCGCAAGGCCTTCTGCGATGGCGGTTTTGCCGACACCCGCTTCGCCTACCAGCAAGGGATTGTTCTTGCGGCGGCGGCAGAGCGTCTGGATGACGCGTTCGAGTTCGGCCGCGCGGCCGATCAGAGGATCGATCTTGCCTGCCAGCGCCTGCGAGTTAAGGTTGGCGGTGTAATTTTCCAGCGCGCTGACGGGCGAGGATTCGTCTGCCTGTTCCGTTGGCGCCTCGCTTTTGGCGGTGTCGTTTTGCGGGGTCTTGGTAGTGCCGTGGGAAAGATAGTTCACTACGTCCAGGCGCGACAGGCCCTGCTGCGTCAGGAAGAATACCGCATGCGAATCCTTTTCGCCGAATATCGCCACCAGTACGTTAGCGCCGGTCACTTCTTTTTTGCCCGAGGACTGCACATGCAGGATTGCGCGCTGGATGACGCGCTGAAATCCCAGCGTTGGCTGCGTGTCGATATCTTCGGTGCCGGCAAGCATGGGCGTGTGTTTGCCGATAAAATCGCTCAGCTGTTGCCGCAGCAGGTCGATGCTGACCGCGCATGCCTGCAAAACCTCTACGGCCGAAGGATTGTCGAGCATGGCGAACAGTAAATGTTCCACCGTAATAAATTCATGACGTTTCTGCCTTGCGTCCATGAACGCCAGATGCAGACTGACTTCCAGTTCTTGAGCAATCATTTAATTTTCCTCCATCACGCATTGCAGCGGATGTTGATGCTGACGGGCAAACCCGGTTACCTGGGAGACTTTGGTAGCAGCGATATCCGCTGGGTATAAACCGCAGACTCCTCGACCCTCTGTATGAACTTTGAGCATGATTTGCGTCGCCTGTTCATGACTTTTGTTAAAAAAATGTTGTAATACATGGACTACGAAATCCATCGGCGTGTAATCGTCGTTCAGTAACATCACCTTGTACATCGGAGGGGGTGATGCTTTTGTTTTACTTGGCGCGACGAGCGTATCTTCGCGATGTCGGGTAGCCATTTATCGCCATCCATAACTCTATCTTCAAGTCCCCATTTTGATCGTTCAGCCGAAATTTTCAAGTCCGGAATGAGAAATAAATAAAATATCCATATAAAGCTTGCATAATTTATTTTATAGGAGTACAAAGTGGTTTGGAGTTTGGTATCAAGGTTTTTGCAAGTCTGGTATTGCCGTTGTGCGATCTTGGTTCTCAAACAGCCCATGGCCATTTTGGCCTGTTTTTTTATCAAGGAATGTAGCAATGGCAACTGGCACAGTTAAATGGTTCAACGATTCTAAAGGTTTTGGTTTTATTACTCCGGACGATGGCAGCGAAGATCTTTTCGCGCATTTTTCGGCAATCAACATGGGTGGTTTCAAAACCCTGAAAGAAGGCCA
>DASSZW010000031.1:0-23221 GCA_035713285.1 Burkholderiales bacterium | reverse complement strand
AATAAATAATTCTAATATGCAGCAAAGGGTAAAATTGGTAGTACGGGAGTTGGCGGCAAAGATAAACGTCAACCCCTATAAATGGTGCAACTAACCATTTATTTAAAGAGCCCCGCTAGTCGGGGTTTTTTTTTGCTCAGCAGACCGGGGTCTGCTCAGCGAGACCGAGGTCTACCATGAGAGAGTGACCGGGGTCAGTTCTAACATTCCAACAAGAAGAGACCGCAAAGTGACCGTCAAAGTGACCGGGGTCAGTTCTAACATTCCAACATCTCACTGTTATTTGCTTTTATTCTTCATTCCCTCAAATTGCCGTAAAGCACGACTTACTGTCATATAGTGAATGTTGAATCCGTCGGCGATTTCTGTCATGGTATAGGCACCTGAAAGATAAGCCTGCGCTATCGCTTCATTTCTTACGGGATAGTGTTTCTGATATTCAGTCAGGGATAAGGCAACGGCTTTGCGCTGGGCCTTCGAAACTTCACGCAAAGCATCGGGCTTATTTGGCTGCTGAAAATGTGCCACAAAAGTATCATCGCCGAGTAATAATTGATGTCTGGCATTACGGATCGGACTAGGTAATCCTTTCCCGGCTTTGACAAATTGATAATACCTTTGCCGTGCGTCATCTCTCTCCGTTCCAAATCGGCTAAGTAACCAATCCGTGTCCAGCCATGATGGCACCGGTGCGAGTCCCATAATAGAGCGGTAACTGCTCCATTGCCATTCCTCAAGCGATTCCACCATACGCGCGCGTATCGGATTCAATATCACATAACGGGATAACTCCAGTAAATAAGATTCCTTTTGTACCAAAATCGCCTTATATCTGCCTTGAAAAAGATGGCCTACCAAGCTATGGCGACGATTGACACGCTGTGTATAAATTCCGTTTAATTGCTGCATTCCCCGCGATAAATTGCCATCTATCGTCTCAACCAATAAATGATAATGATTAGTCATCTGGCAAAATGCATGCACTACCCAATTAAATCGTGTGCAAATATCTCCCAGCAAATCCAGCCAATCATCACGATCTTTTTCGCTTAAGAAAATATCCCCTTGACGATCTCCGCGAGCGGTTACGTGATATAACGCCCCAGAAAATTCTAACCTTAGCGGTCTAGCCATGATGTATTTTTTTTAATTATAAACAATTAAATAATATATCATTATTGATTGGTTTGAAAATGTTAAATACGCTGATTATAAAGTTAAAGTTGTAATTAAGTGCTGAAACGTAAGAGTTTTAGAGCTTAACCCCACTCCCTTTTATTTGAAAATGTTGGAATGTTAGAACTGACTCCGGTTTCCGTTCCGTGAAACGATTTCTTGAAATGTTGGAATGTTAGAACTGACCCCAGTTTCGCAGATTTTCAAGTTCTTCGGGTATTGATCCCCTGTGAGGGAAGGTTTGCAGGATGCTTACAGCTTTTTGAATCTTACTGTAGGTGGTTTGCCAAGCGTCCTTGTCAAAGCGCCTGGTAATATAGTGTTTCAGTTCCTTCAAGTCCATCTCTGCCGATCTCAGGAATACAACAGAAATGCTCATTCAGCCTCTTTCTTGTCCAGATCGGCGAACACATCGTTGGCGGAACGAAAATTTCCCTGCTCGATCTCACGATTGCCGAGAGCCAGTATCTTGAGCAGGGCAAGCGTTTCTGCTTGCTCTTCATATGAATGAACATCCATCACAACAAGTTTTGCTTCGCCGTTCTGTGTGATGAGCATAGGCTCCCTGCTTTCGGAAAGATTCTTAATAATTTCGGCTGCATGACTCTTAAGATAGCTGATGGGCTTGACCTGCGTAGAAAATTTCATGCGTTCCTCCTGATAAATGGTTGGCAGCAGGACCAATTATAGTCCGAATTAAGGAATGTGAGATATCTGACCCACCCCCCTCTGCTGCTGTACGGCAATTTGAGGGTATGAAGAATAAAAGCGAATAACAGTGCGCTGTTGGAATGTTAGATCTGCCCCCCGATCCCTCACTCGGTCTTGTCAAGCTCACTGTCCATTTCCGCTTCGGTGAGTGGCCGATATTCGTCTTCGGCTGGTGCAGGCCGGCTGACCAGACTCGCGACGATGATTCCCGCTTCATAGAGGAGCCACAGCGGGAGCGCCAGCATGGTTTGCGAAACGACGTCGGGTGGGGTGAAAATCGCGCCGACGATGAATGCGCCGACGATGACGTAGGGCCGGACTTCGCGCAATTTGGCGACGCTGACCAGCCCGGCTTTAACGAGCAGAACGACGACGACCGGGACTTCGAAGGTGATGCCGAACGCCAGAAACATGGTCATGACGAAATCGAGGTATTTGCTGATATCGGTCATGACGGCTACGCCTACCGGCGCGACGCCGGTAATGAAGCCGAAAACGATAGGAAACACCAGAAAATAGGCGAAGGACATGCCGCAAAAGAACAATATCACGCTGGCGATGATGAGCGGTACGCCCAGGCGTTTTTCGTGCGAGTATAAGCCGGGGGCGATAAATGCCCAGATTTGGTAGAGAATATACGGCAACGCAATCAGGAAGGCCGCCATCATGGTGACCTTGAGCGGGACGAAAAAAGGTGCGGTAACTTCCGTGGCGATAAGCTGTCCGCCTTTGGGCAACGCCCGCAACAAAGGCCGAGCCAGCAGGCTGTAGAGCTGGTTGGCCCAGTGAAACAGGCCGAGGAATACGACGACCACCGACAGTATCGCGCGCAGCAAGCGGTTGCGCAATTCGATCAGATGAGAAATAAAACTGTCTTGCAGTTCGGAATCGCTCATGCGGCGGGATCGGCCTTATCGGTATGGTCGGCCGGTTCGACCGAACGCGGCTGGATAGCCGGCTTCGGGGCGACAGTCGCTACAGGACCGGCTGACGTTTCCAGCGGCAGTTCGATTTGCCTGTTTTCTTCATCTATTGCACCGTCGGCCGCAACCTTGTCAGCCATGAGAATACTGGGTGTTTCCGGCGTTTCTGGCGGGTCGGGCGGGACGTGTATGCTCTGATGCAGCTCGCTGATAGCGCTGCCTATCTCTTGCCGCGTGTTCTGCATGCTTTCTTTCAGGGAAGCACTGGCTCGATGCAGTTCGTCGAGCTGCATTTCCTGCGAAATATCGGCTTTGACCGTTGCAACATAGCGCTGCAAACGGCCCAGCAGCAAACCTGCGGTACGCGCGACTTTAGGAAGGCGTTCAGGGCCGATCACGACCAGCGCCACGATTCCTATCAGCAAAAGTTCAGAAAAGCCTACGCCGAACATGGTTATACCTTGGTTTTGTCTTTGACTTCGCCTTCCATGGTATGCGGCGTATTGTGTTCTTCAAGCCTGCCCGCTTCGCCTTCTTTCATGGCTTCCTTGAAATTTTTGACCGCGCCGCCGAGGTCGCCGCCGATATTGCGTAATTTTTTCGTGCCGAATATCACCAGCACGATCACCAATACGATTAACCAATGCCATATACTGAAGCTGCCCATGATGCCTCCTTCGATTAGCCTTGCACCGGCCTGTCGCCGCCGAACATGTTTATATGCAAATGAAATACGGTCTGGCCGCCGCCGCGTCCGGTGTTGATAATGGTACGAAATCCGGCGTCCAGACCATGCTCTTTAGCCAGCCGCGGTGCGAGCAACAGCATCCGGCCGAGCAAATCCTGATGTTTCGAAGTACAATCCGCCAGCGAAGTAATGTGCACTTTGGGAATGATCAATACATGTACCGCCGCCAGCGGACTGATGTCGTGAAAAGCGAGTATGTCGTCGTCTTCGTAGACTTTTCTGCTCGGCAATTCGCCGTCGACGATTTTACAGAATACGCAATCGCTCATGCTGCATCCTTGCGGCTTGCTTTTTCGCTATGGCCGGATACGCCTTCGCGTCGGGCAAGCTCGTTAAGTACGTCCCGGGGGCCCAATCCTCGATCTGCCAGCAGGATCATGCTGTGGAACCACAAATCGGCCACTTCGTACACAATCTGATCCTTGTCGCCGTCTTTGGCCGCCATGATGGTTTCGGCAGCTTCCTCGGCAATTTTTTTAAGTATGCTGTCCAGCCCTTTGGCATACAGACTGGCGACGTAGGACGAATCCGCCGGGGCCGATTTACGCTCTGCCAGCGTGGCGCTTAGTCTGTCCAGTATATCGCTCATGATTTATAGATTTCCGCCGGGTTTTTCAGCACCGGCTCGGTAACGACCCATTCGTTGTTTTCCAGTTTCTGGAAAAAACAGTCATGACGGCCAGTATGACAGCTTATACCGCCGACTTGTTCAACTTTCAGCAAAATCACATCGCCGTCGCAATCGAGACGGATCTCGTGAACTTTCTGCGTGTGGCCGGACTCTTCGCCTTTGTGCCAGAGTTTTTTCCGCGAGCGCGACCAGTACACGGCCTCGCCCGAAACGACGGTCCGTTTCAGCGCGTCGCGATTCATCCATGCCACCATCAACACGGCATTGGTATGCACGTCCTGAGTAATAACGTTCACCAGACCGATGTCCGACCAGTTGATCTTGCTGAGCCAATGATTCTCCTGCGCATTCATTGTCTCACCTCTATTCCGTTTCGTTTCATGTGTTCTTTGGCGTCCTGTACCGAATATTCGCCGAAATGAAAGATGCTCGCAGCCAGTACCGCATCGGCCCGGCCTAAAAGTATACCATCGGACAAATGCTGCAGGGTGCCTACGCCGCCGCTGGCGATCACCGGTATGCTGACTGCTTCGGCGACGGCGCTGGTAAGCGGAATGTTGAAACCGCTTTTGGTGCCGTCGCGGTCGATGCTGGTCAGCAGAATTTCGCCCGCGCCCAACGCCTGCATTTTGACCGCCCAGTCGATCGCGTCGAGCCCGGTAGCGGTGCGGCCGCCGTGTATAAATACTTCCCAGTCGCCGTTTTCGTTCGCTTTGGCGTCGATCGCGACGACGATGCATTGCGAACCGAAACGCGCGGCGGCATCGGCGACGATACGCGGATTAGTCACCGCCGTGGTATTGATGCTGACCTTGTCGGCGCCGGCGTTGAGCAAACGCCGCACGTCGTTCACTTCGCGCACCCCGCCGCCCACCGTCAGGGGAATAAACACTTCGGAGGCGACCGCCTCTATGATGGGCAGAATCAGGTCGCGCTGCTCGATGCTGGCGGTAATATCCAGAAACGCCAGCTCGTCCGCGCCTTCGCGATCATAGCGGCGGGCGATTTCCACCGGATCGCCCGCATCGCGCAGACCGACAAAATGCACCCCCTTGACGACGCGTCCTGCGCTGACGTCGAGGCAGGGAATGATGCGCCTGGCCAGCCCCATTACGCCAGCTCGTCCGCGAGCGCCTGCGCCGCGGCGAAATCGAGCGTGCCTTCGTAGATCGCCCTGCCCGTTATCGCCCCGCTGATGCCTTCATGCTCGACGGCGCACAAATTGCGCACATCGTCCAGATTGGTAATGCCGCCGCTGGCTATGACCGGAATGGTAATCGCGCGCGCCAGCGTAACCGTCGCCTCGATATTGACGCCCGAGAGCATTCCGTCGCGCCCGATATCGGTATAAATGACCGCTTCGACACCGTAATTCTGGAATTTTTGCGCCAGATCGATAACGTCGTGATGCGTGAGCTTGGACCAGCCGTTCACCGCTACCTTGCCGTCTTTGGCGTCGAGACCGACGATAATCTGGCCTGGAAAAGCATTGCACGCATCGTGCAGAAATCCCGGCGTTTTGACCGCAGCGGTGCCGATAATAACATAGCGCACGCCGCTGTCCAGGTAGCGCGCAATCGTGTCGAGATCGCGTATGCCGCCGCCGAGCTGGACCGGCACTTCGGAACCGACGGCATCGACTATGTCGCGAATTGCTTTACCGTTGACGGGCTTGCCGGCAAAAGCGCCGTTGAGGTCGACCAGATGCAGTCGGCGCACGCCTTGCGTCAGCCAGTGTTGCGCCATTTCGGCAGGATTTTCCGAAAACACGGTGGACTGCTCCATCAAACCTTGTTTGAGGCGCACACAATGACCGTCTTTGAGGTCGATAGCAGGGATGATCAGCATGATGACGAGATATCTAAATCAATTAACATAAAAATTAAGGAAGAGTCAGCCCGGAATATCCGACCTGCGCAACAGAGACGCCAGAGACAGCCGGTTTGCCGTCCCAGGCCGTAAAGTTGGCGAGTAGCGCCAGCCCGGCCGACTGGCTCTTTTCCGGATGAAATTGTACTGCAAAGACATTGTCCGCAGCGACCGCGCACGTAAACGGAAACGGATAGTGGCTATATCCTGCGACTATCGCGGGGTTGCCGGCCTCCACATAATAGCTGTGGACGAAATAGAACCGCGCTTCGTCGGCTATGCCGCGCCAGAGTGCGTGGGGCACGGCCTGATGCACTTCGTTCCAGCCCATGTGCGGAACCTTGAGGCGTTCGTTACGGTTGTCGTACATGGCGGCGTCGGCGAAACGGCGCACGCGTCCCGGCAATATGCCCAACCCCGCCGCATCGCCTTCTTCGCTGTGCTCGAACAGCATCTGCATGCCCAGGCAGATGCCGAGAAACGGTTTGCTGGCGGCGGCTTCCCGGACTGCTTCCACCAGGCCGCGCTCCTCCAATTCGCGCATGCATTCGGCCATCGCGCCTACGCCGGGAAACACGACGCGCGCGGCGCGGCGGATGACGTCGGCGTCGGCGGTGACTGCGACGGAGGCGCCCGGCGCTACGTATTCGAGCGCTTTGGATACGGAGCGTAAATTACCCATGCCGTAATCGATAACGGCAATATCGACCTTGCCATTCATTTACAGCGTGCCCTTGGTGGAAGGCACGCCGTTCATGCGCGGGTCGATCTCGACCGCCATGCGCAAAGCGCGGCCGAATGCCTTGAACAGGGTTTCGGCCTGATGGTGCGCATTGACGCCGTGCAAATTATCAATATGCAACGTGATGCCGGCGTGGTTCACCAGTCCCTGAAAAAATTCGTGGATCAAATCGACGTCGAACTGGCCTATGGCGGCGCGGGTAAATTCCACCCGGTATTCCAGGCCGGGACGGCCGGACAAATCGAGCACGACGCGCGACAAGGCTTCGTCCAGCGGCACATAAGCATGGCCGTAGCGCCGCAGGTTTTTTTTATCGCCTATCGCCTGGGCCAGCGCCTGCCCCAAGCTGATACCGATATCCTCTACGGTATGATGCGCGTCGATATGCAAATCGCCCGCCGCTTCGATGCTGATATCGATGATGCCGTGACGGGCGATCTGGTCGAGCATATGATCCAGAAACGGCACGCCGGTATTGAAAAGTCCCTTGCCTGTGCCGTCCAGGTCGAGCTTTACGCTAATCTGCGTTTCCAGTGTGTTGCGGGTGATTTGAGCTGTGCGCATAATGTCCGGTAGTTTATCTTAGGGCTCGTTAATTAACAACTTGGACGCCCTGCCGGCAACGGATTCCGGCGACGCCGATACGATCTCGGCCAGAACATCCGCCAGCGCCTGGCATTGCGCATCGGTACCGATGGTAATGCGCAAAAACGCCGCGATCCGGTGTGGCTGACGAAAATGGCGGACGATGATATGCCGCTCGCGCAACAGTGCCGCCAATTGTTCGCCATCGAATTGCGGATGGCGGGCGAAAATAAAATTCGCCGCCGACGGCAGCACGACGAAACCGAGCCGGCTTAAATCGGCCACCAGCTTTTCACGGCTGCGGACAATGCGCTCCCGGGTCGCGTCAAAATACGTTTTATCCCGTATCGCAGCGATCGCCCCGGCCTGCGCCAGCTTGTCGAGCGGGTAGGAATTAAAACTGTCTTTTACGCGCGTCAGTCCCGCGACCAGTTCCGGATCGCCGAGGGCGAAACCGACGCGCAAGCCCGCCAGGCTC
The DNA here is from genome assembly GCA_035713285.1 of Burkholderiales bacterium. GTDB lineage: Bacteria > Pseudomonadota > Gammaproteobacteria > Burkholderiales > Sulfuriferulaceae > Sulfuriferula. The sequence continues at coordinate 15,358 of DASSZW010000031.1, read as the reverse complement.
CGCGATTTGGACAAAGTATGCACAACCAGAAGCTGCGGATAGCGCGCGATCAGCCTGACGGCGGATTCGGCGCCGAAATCCACATACGCTTCGTCGATGACTACCGCGCTGTCGCGATTCGCCTGCAACAGGCGCTCTATCTCGGGCAGCGCCAGCGCGCAGCCGGTCGGCGCGTTGGGATTGGGGAAGATAATACCGCCGTTAGGGCGCATGTAATCGTCCACGCAAATGCGGAAATCGGCCGTCAGCGGCACGGCGGTATAAGCGATATCGTACAGACCGCAGTACACCGGATAAAAGCTGTAGCTGATATCGGGCAGCAATATCGGCAGATCCTGCTTCAGCAATGCCAAAAACACATGCGCCAGAATTTCGTCCGATCCGTTGCCGACGAATACGCACTCGGCGGCTACCCCGTATTCGGCTGCAATCGCCGCTTTCAGGGCTGTGCTGTCGGGGTCGGGATACAGGCGCAAGCCGTCGCCCATCTCTGCCTGCAAGGCCTCCAGCACTCGCGGACTGGGACCGTAAGGGTTTTCGTTGGTATTGAGTTTGATCAGACCGGACAATTTGGGCTGTTCCCCGGGAACATACGGGGTCAGCTTGCGCGTAACGGAACTCCAGTATCGGCTCATGGATATCAGGATTTAACCAAACGATATTCCGCCGACCGCGCGTGCGCTTCCAGCCCTTCGCCGTAGGCGAGCGTGGCGGCAATACGTCCCAGCGTTTGCGCGCCCGCCGCGGAAACGCGGATCAGGCTCGAACGCTTCTGGAAATCGTACACGCCGAGCGGGCTGGAAAAACGCGCCGTGCGCGACGTAGGCAGCACATGATTAGGCCCGGCGCAATAATCTCCCAGGGCTTCGCAGGTATTGCGGCCGATAAAAATGGCACCGGCGTGCCGGATTTTCGGCACCCAGGGATCGGCGTCCTCCAACGACAGTTCCAGATGTTCGGGCGCGATGTGGTTGGCGATCTGCACGGCTTCTTCCAGATCGCGTACCGCAATCAGTATGCCGCGATCGCGCAGCGAAGCCTCGATGACCGCACGGCGCGGCATGTCCGGCAACAGTTTATGGATGCTGGCGACGACTTGCTCGATATACGCCGCATCGGGACACAGCAGGATCGACTGCGCCAGTTCGTCGTGCTCGGCTTGAGAAAACAAATCCATCGCTATCCAGTCGGGATCGGTCTTGCCGTCGCAGATAATCAGAATTTCCGACGGGCCGGCCACCATGTCGATGCCGACCGTGCCGAATACCCGGCGCTTGGCGGCAGCGACATAGGCATTGCCGGGACCGACTATCTTGTCGACCCGAGGGATCGTCGCGGTGCCGTAAGCCAGCGCCGCTACCGCTTGCGCTCCGCCGACGGTGAAGACGCGGGTCACGCCCGCCACCGCCGCCGCTGCGAGCACCAGTTCGTTCTGGATGCCGTCGGGAGTCGGCACTACCATGATCAGTTCCCGCACTCCGGCAACGTGAGCCGGAATCGCGTTCATCAGTACCGACGAGGGATAAGCCGCCTTCCCGCCCGGCACGTACAGGCCGACGCGATCGAGCGCCGTCACCTGCTGGCCGAGCATGGTGCCGTCGGCCTCCTCGTAACTCCACGACGGCATGAGCTGCCGCTCGTGATAATCGCGCACCCGCTGGGCTGCGGCTTCCAGCGCTGCCCGCTGTCCGGGCGGCAGATTTTCCAGCGCCGCCTGCAAACGCGTCAGCGGCAGTTCGAGCTCGCTCATCGCCGCCACGTCGAGACGGTCGAAACGCCGCGTATATTCCAGTACCGCCCGATCGCCGTCGCGCCGTACCTGACGCAATATTTCCTCTACCGCGCTTTCGATCGACGCATCCTGCCCGCTCTCGAAAGCCAGCAAATGATCCAGCCGGGCTTGAAAATCCGCGGAACGGGTATCCAGTTTTTGTATCGTTAACATAGCAAGCGCAGGAGCAATAATTTTACTAATAAGTCATTATACTGACAAAATCCATTTCGCTCACACCGGCCCCGCAGAAAAAGCGTCTATGCAACAATCACAGCATGAAAAAACTCAAAGAAGCTGGGTCCTATGAAGTGCCAAAACACAAATCGAATCCCGCCGGCGACAGGTTATCAAATTTTTTGCCTAAGGTTGAGGCAAGCATTGACAGTAAGGCTATTTTGCATTACTTTGCGGATACAAACACAGACTGTGAGGATAGTGCCATGGCCACATTGACCGTTACCGCACGAGGACAAGTGACGCTTAGAAAAGACGTACTGCAACACCTCGGCATCAAGCCGGGAGAAAAGATCGAACTGGATTTACTGCCAGACGGACTCGGCATACTCAAGGCTGCACGACCTGCTGGAACGATAGCCGATTTCGTCGGATTGCTCTCGGGCCGGACAAGGAAAGTCGCCACGCTTGAAGAACTCAATGAAGCGGCCCGACAAGGCTGGGCGGCTAAAGAATGAAGATTGCTGTCGATACCAACATTCTGGTCCGCGCTGTCGTATGCGACCATCCCGCGCAAGCGCGCGTCGCCGCGCAAATATTGTCCGATGCCGAATTGATTGCGGTCGCGCTCTCGTCCCTGTGCGAATTTGTGTGGGTGTTGCGCAAGGCCTACGACTTCCAGCCCTCCGACGCGGCCACCGCGATCCGCGCGCTACTTGCCGCAGCAAACGTGACAGTAAACAGGCCGGCTGTAGAGGCCGGCCTGTCGGTACTCGAAGCTGGCGGAGACTTCGCCGATGGCATCATCGCCTACGAAGGGAGTTGGCTCGGCGGCGAAACCTTCGTATCCTTCGACAAAAAAGCCGTTGCACTTCTCGCAGCGCAAGGATTATCCGTACAGCGTTTGTAAGCCGCCGGATTCCGGACCGCCAAAATAGTTTTGCTTCGCAAAAAAGCTCATATTCAAAGCTTACTGCTCCGTCATTTCAGAATGGAGGAGCGCTGCAATAACAAGAGTACTCATCCGTAATAAACAACGCCATCATGCAGCCACTGCCGGCAAAATACTTTCCATTCAAAACATCCCGTTTCCATAACACCAGTTTTTAACGTTATCATTAGCCCATACTTCCGTTACAGCCGGTACTTAAATCATGCACACCTTCGAAACCCTGCCGATCGCCAACCAGTTTGCCGACCTGCCGTCGCATTTCTACAAAAAAACATCGCCTACGCCGGTGCCCGAACCGCAGCTGCTGCATTTCAACGCGCTGGCCGCCGAACTGATCGGCCTCGATCCGGCCGAGGCGCAGCGCGCCGATGCGGCGGAATATCTCAGCGGCAATCGCCTGTTCCCCAATTCCGAGCCGGTGGCTGCTTTGTACGCCGGCCATCAGTTCGGCTATTTCGTGCCGCAACTGGGCGACGGCCGCGCCCTGCTGCTGGGCGATGTGGACGGTCCCGCCGGAAAGTGGGAACTGCAGCTCAAAGGCGCGGGCCCGACGCCTTTTTCGCGCGGCAGCGACGGCCGGGCGGTGTTGCGTTCGAGCATACGCGAATATCTGTGTTCGGAAGCCATGTACGGCCTCGGCATACCGACGACGCGAGCCTTGTCGCTGGTTGGCAGCCCGTTGCCGGTCTATCGCGAAACCGAGGAAACCGCCGCGGTGGTCATGCGCTTAAGCCCCAGCTTCCTGCGTTTCGGCTCGTTCGAGGTATTTTTTTATCGCGGCCAGCCGGAGGAAATCCGCACGCTGGCGGACTTCGTCATCGCTCATCATTATCCGGAGTTCACGGACGCCGCCGATAAATATCCGCGCTTCCTGGGCGCCGTCGTCGCCGGTACGGCCCGGCTGATGGCGCAATGGCAAGCTGTCGGCTTCAGCCACGGCGTGATGAATACCGACAATATGTCTTTGCTGGGTTTGACGCTCGATTACGGCCCGTTCGGTTTCCTCGACCATTACGACCCGGGATTTATCTGCAACCATTCCGACGAAAGCGGACGCTACGCCTTCGACCAGCAGCCGGACGTGGCGGCCTGGAACCTGACGCGGCTGGCGCAGGCGCTAACGCCGCTGATGCCGGTGGAAGCGGCCAAAGCCGAGCTGGACCGGTATCCGGCGCTGTTCGCCACGGCCTATATCGATCTGCTCTGCGCGAAACTCGGTTTGCCGGCCGACAAAAGCCATGTGCCGCTGCTCACCGACTTGCTGAACCTTCTCGCGGCGAACCGTATCGACTATACAATATTCATGCGCAAACTCTGCGATTTCAGCACCGATCCGCTAAACGATAATGCGGCATTGCGCGATTTGTTCATCGATCGTCCGGCATTCGACGCCTGGGCCGTCAAATATCGCGAGCGGTTGCTGGCCGCTGCCACCAGCGACGCCGACCGGGCAGCGCGGATGCGACGCGTCAACCCTAAATATATTTTACGCAATTATCTGGCCGAAAAAGCGATCGCGGCTGCCCGCGACCGGGACGACACGAGCGAAATCGACCGCTTGATGCGCGTACTGCAAAGCCCGTACGACGAACACCCCGGCATGGAAAGCTACGCTGCGCCGCCGCCCGACTGGGCGCAGCATATCAGCGTCAGCTGTTCGTCGTAGCGGTAAAAAACAGGGTTGCGTTTATTTTTGCCGCAATTGTTTGCATGCGTTGATCAGGCCGTTGGTCGAGCTGTCGTGACCGTTTATTTTCTTTTCGTTCGCCAGATCGGCTTCTATTTCGCCGGTTAGCTGCTTGCCCAGCTCTACGCCCCACTGGTCGAACGAATTGATGTTCCAGACGACGCCCTGGACGAATACCTTATGTTCGTATAACGCAATCACAGCGCCCAGCGTATAAGGATCCAGCTTGCGGTACAACAGCGTACTGGTGGGCCGGTTGCCGGGAAAAATCTTGTGAGGCAGCAACATCGCCAGCTTTTTCCCGGTCACGCCGCTGCGCATGAGTTCATCTTCGGCTTCCTCGCGCGTCTTGCCCAGCATCAGCGCTTTGGTTTGCGCAAAGCAGTTCGCCTGCAACACCTCATGCTGATGATCGACCGGTCGCTGCGACTCGGCGGCGATCAAAAAATCGGCCGGGACGATGCGCGTGCCCTGATGCAGCAATTGAAAAAATGCATGCTGGCCGTTGCCGCCGGGCTCGCCCCAGATAACGGGCCCGGTCTCACACCGGCTGGACGTGCCGGCAAAGGTGGCGCTTTTGCCGTTGCTTTCCATTTCGAGCTGTTGCAAATACGCCGGCAAGCGCGCCAGATATTGATCGTAGGGAAATATCGCCTGGCTCTCGGCGTCCCAGAAATTGTTATGCCAGATGCTGAGCATGCCCATGATTACAGGCAGATTCCGATCCGGTGGCGCAGTACGGAAATGCTCGTCCATGGCATGGGCGCCGCTCAGGAAATCCTCGAAACAATCCATGCCCACCATCAACGCGACGGGCAGGCCGACAGCGGACCAGATGGAATAACGCCCTCCCACCCAATCCCAGAATTCGAACATGTGCGCTTTATCGATACCGAATGCCTGAACTTTTTCCGTGTTGGTGGACACCGCCACGAAATGCCTGGCTACTGCATCGTCGCTGCCGGCCTGGCCAATCAGCCAGCGCCGGGCTACGTTTGCGTTAAGCAGAGTTTCGGGTGTGGTAAAGGTTTTCGACGCCACGATGAAAAGGGTAGTTTCCGGATCGAGCTCCGCCAGCGTGTCGATCATCTGGCTGGGGTCTACATTGGAAACGAAATGCGCGCGCAAATTATGCTGCCAGTACGGTTTCAGCGCTTGCGTCACCATCACCGGCCCGAGATCCGAACCCCCGATGCCGATATTGACGATGTCGGTAATGCGTTTGCCGGTATAACCGAGCCATGTTCCGTTACGGACCGCATCGGTGAATGTCCGCAACAGCCCGAGCACCGCATTGACTTCGGGCATGACGTCATGCCCGTCGACCAGCACGGGCGTATTGGCGCGATTGCGCAAGGCGGTATGCAATACGGCCCGGTCTTCGGTACGATTGATTTTCTGTCCGCTGAACATCGCCTTGACGGCGTCGGACAAGCCGGCTTCCTTTGCCAGTTCGACCCACAATCGAACGGTCTGGTCGGTTATTCTGTTCTTGGAATAATCGAACAGGATGCCGACTGCCTGCAGCGAAAACCGTTCGAACCGTTTTGCGTCATCCGCAAACAGATAGCGCATCGAAATCCGCGACATATCTTTTTGGTGGGCTTTTAGCTTTTTCCACGCTGGGAACCGACTGCAATCCGGCATACTCACTCTCCGTAACCATGAAGGGGATGTTGGCAAATTATGACAAATTCGCTACACTGAATTTAACGTTACGGGATTATCCTGCCATAAAACCTGTTTGTACTCAAACGATGCGCCCAAACTTTTGCCTCCCTTTTTTCGCATTATTCGCGGAGCGAAATCGCAAAATCCGGAACAGACAAAGCGACGTGACAATATTTTTCCGTAAAATCAGGACCCCTCTCTTGCATTTTGATTACTACGCCATAATATTGGTCGAGAAGAAATTATTGGCCGAATCGGGACAAACAGATAAAACTATTATCGAATCCCGGAGTCATTATTGAAATAATGGTATGAAATAACCGCTTTTCGGGATTCGGGTACTTAACTTCTCATGTCGGAACCTTTATTATTAGCCTGAAAATTACTGGATTTACTCTTACATGAAACGCGATGACACAGCAATGTCTTATTCCATAATTTATTAACAGGCCCATTATTGCCGAATGGTTAATAAATCCGCATAATCTATCTTCTAACCGTCTATTTGGGATATATGTCATCATGAACGTGCCTAAAACAAAAAATAAAGGACTGCTCCTCCAGGACCCGTTCCTCAATACCTTACGCAAGGAAAATGTTCCGGTATCGGTATACCTGGTAAACGGAATAAAATTACAAGGACAGATTGAGTCTTACGACCAATATGTGGTTTTACTGAAAAATATGGTCACCCAGATGGTATATAAACATGCCATTTCCACTATCGTCCCCGCCCGGACCGTTCCGTTGCATGTAGACGCCATTGCTTCTCATTGAGATTTTCAGATTAAGGCGCAAGCATGTTTGAGCGCCACCAGGGCAACGAACGGGTCATCCTTGCCAGTATCGACACAGGCGAACCCGATTACCGAGATAGCGTAGACGAATTGCGCCTGCTTGCTCAAAGCGCCGGTCTCGAAGTTGCCGGCCTGATCGAAGGCCGCCGCAGCCGCCCTGATCCGGCATTATTTGCCGGTAGCGGCAAAGTCGAAGAAATCGCAGCGCTGGTTCGCGCTCATGAAGCCGGCATCGTCATCTTCAATCATGCGCTCTCTCCCGCGCAAGAACGCAATCTCGAACAGGCCTTGCAATGCCGCGTCATCGACCGGACTACACTGATCCTCGACATATTCGCCAGTCGCGCCAAGAGCGCCGAAGGCATTTTGCAGGTCGAACTCGCTCAACTCGCTCATATCTCTACCAGCCTGATACGCGGCTGGTCGCACCTGGAACGCCAGAAAGGCGGTATCGGCCTGCGCGGCCCAGGCGAGACCCAGCTGGAAACGGATCGCCGGCTGATCGGCAAACGCGTCAAACTGCTCAAGGACAGGCTGGGCAAACTGCGGCGCCAGCGCACGGTGCAACGACGGGCGCGTACGCGCAGGCCAGTCATGTCGATATCGCTGGTAGGTTATACCAATGCCGGAAAATCGACGCTGTTCAATCATCTCACTAATGCGCAAAGCTTTGTAGCAGACCAGCTGTTCGCCACGCTGGATACCACCACCCGGCAGTTGTTCCTGCCCGAAGCCGGTGAAGTCGTATTATCCGATACGGTCGGCTTTATTACCCGTCTGCCGCATACGCTGGTCGAAAGTTTTCACGCCACGCTGGAAGAAACCATACGGGCCGATTTACTGCTCCACGTAGTCGATGCCGCTGGTTCCATGCGCGACAAACATATCAGCGAAGTCAATCAGGTGCTCAAAGAAATCGGCGCTGCGGATATTCCGCAAATTCTGGTTATGAACAAGATAGATCTTTGCGCAATTCCTCCCGGTATCGAACGTGATGAGTATGGTAAAATCTCCAGCATTCGACTTAGCGCAAGCACCGGCGCCGGCATTCCGGCTTTGCGCGCAGCATTGATAACCAGCCGGCAAGCCCATCGACAGCAGGCACCGGCTGCGAAACGGTCTGCCATTATCAATAATGACTATCACCCGGAATTGGATTAAAGCATGGCTTGGAATGATCCCCAATGGGGCAAAAAGAAAGACGGCCCTCCAGATTTGGATGAAATCTGGCGCAGCTTCAATGAAAAACTGAACAAGCTGTTCGGCGGCAAACCTTCGTCGTCCGGCAAACCCTTCAACAAAAGGATATTGTTCATTATTCTGGGCATCATCCTCGCCGTATGGCTGGCTTCGGGAATGTACATCGTCGATACCGGCGAGCGCGGCGTCGTCCTGCGTTTCGGGAAATTCGTCGAAACGACCTCGCCCGGCTCCAACTGGCACCTTCCCTATCCACTGGAAACGGTCAACATCGTCAATATCGACCAGGTTCGAACTGTGGAAATCGGCTATCGCAATAATTTACGGAACAGGCTTCTCAAAGAATCGCTCATGCTAACCAACGACGACAATATCGTAGACGTCCAGTTCGCCGCACAATATACCATCAAGGACCCGGAAGACTACCTGTTCAACGACCGTTCGCCGGACGATGCCGTGCGGCAGGTTGCCGAGAGCGTGATGAGCGAAATCGTAGGCAAGAGCCCGCTCGATTATGTGCTGTACTCCGGCCGCGCGGACATTGCCGAACGAGCTACCCGTCGCGTTCAGGAAATTCTCGATCGTTACAGAACAGGAATCAGCATCAGCAAGGTTACCCTGCAGAATGCCCAGCCGCCGCAAGAAGTTCAGCCTGCGTTTGACGATGCCGTAAAAGCCGGCCAGGACATGGAACGGCTCAAAAGCGACGGCCTGACCTATGCCAACGATGTCATTCCCAAGGCGCGCGGCGTGGCGGCGCGTCTCGCCGAAGAAGCCGACGGTTACAAACAGTCGGTCATAGCCAATGCCCAGGGCGACGCGAGCCGCTTCAGGCAGATACTGGTCGAATACAATAAAGCGCCGGCAGTTACCCGCGACCGCATGTACCTGGACATGATGCAGGATGTACTCAAAAGCACCAGCAAGGTTCTGATAGACACCGGCAAGGGCGGCGGCAACAATCTGATTTACCTGCCGCTCGACAAGCTGATGAAAAAAACGGAAGCCGCCCCGGCGCCCGCGGCCGCCCCCGGCACGGCGGTCCCGACCCCGGCGCCGGTTTCCCAGGCGGCGCAACCGGCCCCTGCACCTGCAGCCGCGCCCGTGCCTGACAGCAATATCAAACCGGCACCCGCAGAAGGCGCCGTCACGGACGGACGCAGCCGCGATGTCCTGCGCAGTCGCGACAGGGAGGATCGGCCATGAAAAACGTCAATACAATCGTCATCGTTATCCTGGGCCTGCTGTTACTGGCCAGCATGACGCTGTTTACGGTCGATCAGCGCCAGGATGCCATGGTATTTCAGTTGGGGCAGGTCGTCGCCATACACAACAAACCCGGGCTTTATTTCAAATTTCCGATAATCCAGAGCGTACGCTATTTCGACACGCGGATCATGACGTTGAATCCGGCCGACCCCGACCGTTTTATCACGGCCGAAAAACAAAATGTGCTGGTCGATTATTTTGCCAAATGGCGTATCGTTGACGCCAGGCGGTATTTTGTCAGCGTCGGCGGCGATGAAACGCGGGCGCAGACGCGTCTGCAACAAACCATCAACGACGGTTTGCGCTCCGAGCTCGGAAAACGGGATATCCACGATGTGGTCACCGGCGAACGCGACGATATTCTCGCCAGGCTGCGCAGCAAGGCCGACACCGATGCGCGCAAAATCGGCATAGAAGTGATCGATGTGCGCATCAAGCATGTCGATCTGCCCCAGGAGGTCAGCGACGCGGTCTATAAGCGCATGGCAGCCGACCGCAAACGCGTCGCCAGCGAACTGCGCTCGACGGGCGCCGCCGAGGGCGAGCAAATTCGCGCCGATGCCGATCGTCAGCGCCAGATCATAATTGCCGACGCATACCGCGACGCCCAGCAGATAAAAGGCGAAGGCGATGCCCAGGCAAGTACCATTTACGCCTCGGCTTATTCGCAGAATCCCGAATTCTATGCGTTTTACCGCAGTCTGGCGGCTTATCGGGAAAGCTTCAATCATAAGACCGATGTGCTGGTGCTCGAACCCGACACGGATTTTTTCAAATATATGAAATCCCCTAAAGCAGCCAAATAAAACAATTAAAACGGAGTGCATATGTTCCAATCCTTGAATATCGAGTCGTCAAATGCATAACTGGTTACTGCCTGAATATCTGGAAGACCAGTTGCCGCCGGTCGCCCTGCGCATGGAAAATCTGCGGCGCGGCATCCTGAATCTGTTCCGCCTGCACGGCTACGAACTGGTCACGCCGCCGCTGATGGAATATATCGATTCGCTGTTGACGGGCGCAGGCAGCGACCTGAATCTGAAAACGTTCAAGCTCGTCGATCAGATTTCGGGCAAAACCATGGGATTGCGCGCCGACATCACACCGCAGGTAGCGCGGATCGACGCACACTTGCTTAATCGGCAAGGCGTGGCCCGTCTCTGCTATGCCGGCTCGGTCGCCCACACCCTGCCAGACGGCACGCACCGCTCGCGCGAACTGATGCAGGTCGGCGCGGAGCTCTACGGCCATACCGGCTACGAAGCGGACGTGGAAATCCAGAAACTCATGATCGACGCATTGAAACTGACCGGAGCCGACGATTTATACCTCGACATCGGCCATGTCGGCGTTTTCAGGGGATTGCTGGAATATGCCCGCCTGGGCGAAGAAGAAGCGGTTCCTTTATTTTCCGCTTTGCAGATCAAGGATGTAAGCGCGATCCGCGCACTGACCGCTCATCTCGAACCGTCGCTGCAAAATGCCTTTTGCGCCTTGACCACGTTATACGGCGGCACGGAAGTGCTGGACGAGGCATTCCGTCAGCTACCCAGCCAGCTCAATATCAGCCAGGCCCTGGAAGAATTGCGCGCCATCACCAACGAGATCAAGGGCCACGCCAAAATAAACATAGATCTTGCCGATCTGCGCGGCTATCATTATCATAGCGGCGTCATCTTCGCTCTCTATACCCGCAATCATCCGAAACCGCTGGCGCAAGGCGGCCGTTACGACGAAGTCGGAAAAAGTTTCGGCCGGGCTCGTCCGGCTACCGGATTCAGTCTGGATCTCAAGGAAATCGCCAGCCATTTCTGGCGAGCTCCAGGGAGCCGCGCCATACTGGCGCCCTACCTCAAGAATGCGGGGCTGGCGGAAAAAATCAGCGAATTGCGCGGCGCCGGAGAAATCGTTATCGTCGATCTGCCGGGGCACGACGAACATCGGCATGAATACGATTACGACAGGATCCTGAAACAGAATACGCCCGGCGATTGGGTGATCGAACCGCGGCCGCAAACCCCTTAATCAACTCATATCAAGCAAACATGATTAACAGTAAAAATGTCGTCGTCATCGGCACCCAGTGGGGCGATGAAGGCAAAGGTAAGATCGTGGACTGGCTCACCGATCACGCGCAAGGCGTAGTGCGTTTCCAGGGCGGCCACAATGCCGGCCACACCCTGGTCGTAGGAGGCCAGAAAGTCGTCCTGCATCTGATTCCGTCCGGCATATTGCGCGACAAGGTAACCTGTTACATCGGTAACGGCGTGGTCGTCTCCCCTACCGCATTGCTGGAAGAAATGGCCATGCTGGCGGAACATGGGGTCGATGTCGCCAGCAGACTGAAAATATCCGCCGCCTGCCCGCTCATATTGCCTTATCACGTCGCCATCGACAAAGCGCGCGAACTGGCCAAGGGCATCGCCAAAATCGGCACCACCGGACGCGGTATCGGCCCCGCTTACGAGGACAAGGTCGCACGCCGCGCGATCCGCCTGCAAGACGTGTTCCACCGCGAACGGTTTGCCGCGAAATTAGGCGAAGTGCTGGATTATCATAATTTCATTTTAAAAAATTATTTCCATGCCGATATTATCGACTTTACCGAAACGCTGGAAACCACGCTGCAACTGGCCGAACGCATCAAACCGATGGTCGACGACGTTCCGCGCCTGCTCTACGAAGCGAACCGCAACGGCGACAATCTGCTGTTCGAAGGCGCGCAAGGCACTCTGCTCGATATCGATCACGGCACCTATCCCTTCGTCACCTCCAGCAATTGCACCGCGGGAGGCGCGGCCACCGGCGCGGGCGTAGGGCCGCATACGCTGCATTACGTCCTCGGCATCACCAAGGCGTATACCACTCGGGTCGGTTCCGGCCCTTTTCCCACCGAGCTATTCGACGACAACGGCAAATACCTGGCGGAACGCGGACACGAATACGGCTCCACCACCGGACGCGCGCGCCGCTGCGGCTGGTTCGATGCCGCCGCGCTCAAACGCTCCATCCAGATCAACGGCGTGTCCGGCCTGTGCGTCACCAAGCTCGATGTGCTCGACGGGATGGAAACGCTCAGGATCTGCGTCGGTTACCGTATCGACAACGGCTATTCGGATATCCTGCCGGTAGGCGCTGAATTGCTCGCCACCTGCGAACCCGTTTACGAAGAAATGCCCGGCTGGACCGCAAGCACCGTCGGCGTCAAGCGTTTCGAGGATTTGCCGGATGCCGCAAGAGCCTATCTCAAACGCATGGAAGAACTGTGCGAAGTGCCCATCGCGCTGATTTCGACCGGTCCGGACCGCGAAGAAACGATTGTGCTTCAGCATCCGTTCGACTGAAACGGGATGGAAAAATCGCACTATTCTTACGATGATCATGAATTCAAGCCCGTACCGATGTTATACTTTGAAGGCCAGCCGCCAGCGCCTTCAAAAAACGTAATGCCATAACAAAAAAAGGAAAGGGAAGGGAACATGGTTAATCGACCGCTCTCGAGATCCATCCGGATTTCTGTTTATCGGTATTCCATCAGCTCATGGACGCGCTTCCGCTTATTCGATACCGGGCATTTCCTGTAACAAGCCTTGCCTGGTTGAATGAAGTCAATGGTTACCCCTGTTTCAGCGCAGGATTCCCGGCAACTTAGCGGCATAGAATCCAGAGTGCTCGCAATTTTTATGGTTGCCGGGCTGGTATTGCTGGTGGCCGGATTTTATATTTACCGCATGACCGAAACTTTGGCTCTGGCAGAGCACTGGGTGGCTCATACCGAACTGGTACGGACCAAACTGAGCCGGTTTTATGCTACCGCGCTGGAAAACAAAGCCGATTTGGACGTATATTTATTGACGGAAAAGGCTCTCGGCGAACAGCAGTATCTGCAGCATGAAAAACGGCTTGAAACTCAATTCAATACCCTGAACCGGCTGATATCGGATAATCCTGTGCAGAAAATCAATGCAGCCAAACTGCACAGGTTGACGTATGAATTCGAAACCGTATTAACCCCCCCTGAAAAAACGTTGCCTCACGACCCGATGACGCGCCAAGTTATCGAGAAAATGAAAACGGGCAACGAACTGATCGGCCGTATCAATATGTGCCTTCAACACATGAATACCATTGAAGGAAACCTGTTGATGCAACGCCAGGCCGATATGGAGAACACCCGCAATCAAGCCTTATTGGGCCTGTTTTCGATGTTATTGCTGGCATTGGCGAGTTTTATCCCGCTTTGGAATATGATACGCCGAGAAATAATCGCCCGCGCCGACGCCGAAGCTCTGGCGACACAGTTAAGCAATCAGTTGCGAACGTTACTGATGTCGGCATCCGAAGTTTCCATCATCGCTACCGATAAAACCGGAACGATTACCGTTTACAATACCGGCGCCGAAAATCTGTTGGGCTATCGGGCCAATGAAATCATAGGCCGGGTTTCTCCCATCCGTTTTCATGACGTCGACGAATTGAATCAACGCGCCCGCGAACTCCGACAGGAATTCAACGGGCAGGAATTGACCGATTTTGATGTACTGACCGCCATACCGACGCGTCAGGGCCAAGAACGCAAAAACTGGACTTATGTCACCAAAGGCGGAATGAGGATAGCGGTCAGCCTCGGGATAACCTGCATCCATGACAAGAGCGGTGAAATCATCGGCTATTTAGGCATCGCTCTCGATATCAGCGAACGCCAGCGTCTGGAACAGTCCCTGGTCGAAGCCAAGGAAATAGCGGAACAGGCGAATCATGCCAAGAGCAATTTCCTGGCCATGATGAGCCACGAAATACGCACGCCTCTGACCGGGATGCTAGGCATGCTCGAATTGCTGGTGCTGACCAGTATGGACAAAGAACAACGCACCATGCTGAATCTGGTATGGGATTCGAGCCGCAATTTATTGCGCATCGTCAACGATATTCTCGACTGGTCGAAAATCGAAGAAGGCAAGCTATCGATTACATTGTATCCCACCAGCATACCGGAACTGTTAACGTCGATTATCAATACCTATAGCGGTCTGGCTAGCGCCAAGGGTTTGATACTGCAAAAATATTGCGATCCCGGAATGAACGGTTCCTATCTTGTCGACCCCTTGCGGCTGGCGCAGATACTGAATAATTTCATCAGCAATGCCATCAAGTTCACCAATCGGGGCGAAATCGAATTGCGTGCGGAAGTGATTGCTGCCGGCCCCGGCACCGAAACCTTGCGCTTCTCGGTACGCGATACCGGCATCGGCATCGCCGTTTCGGCCCAGGCGCAACTGTTTCAGCGCTATCAGCAGGAAAATGCCGATACCACGCGCATGTACGGCGGGACCGGATTGGGCCTGGCCATCTGCAATTATCTGGCTACGCTTATGGGCGGCGAAATAACACTTTCCAGCGAAACCGGAAAAGGGTCCACGTTTAGCCTGATATTGGATCTTTCCCTCGCTCCTCCCGCCAACGGCCCGATACCCAATATGCTTAGCGAAGTCAATCCCGGCCTCGCCGCGCCACTGCAATTACCTCAGGATCATTCGATTTTGCCCATCCTCGTGGTAGACGACCATCCCATCAATCGAGATATGCTGGCACGCCAGATTAAATATCTCGGGTTACGGGCCATCGTTTGCGAAAATGGGCTGGAAGCTTTGTCTCTCTGGAAAGCTCAGCCGTACGCGCTGGTGATCACCGACTGCCAGATGCCCGATATGGACGGTTACGCCTTGACCCGTTCGATCCGACAGATCGAATCCGCGGCACATCTGCAACCTATCCCCGTTATCGGCTGGACAGCCAATGCCTTGACCGACGAATTCGATCGCTGTGTGGCGGCA
>DASSZW010000030.1:0-15247 GCA_035713285.1 Burkholderiales bacterium | reverse complement strand
GAATACTGATTCTGCCGTCGACTTTGCCGACTTCGGCGATATTGAAACTATGGCTGACCGCGACGTTAATCTGCGTATATCCGGGCAAATGCGAGGTGTTGGCGAAGCCGCTGCGCAGACCGCTGCCGTACAGCGCATCGGCGCTGTATGTGCTGCCCTGCCAGAGATAAGCCGTCCCCATGGATGCGGTATAGCGCTGATCGTGATCGAGATGTACCCAGTTGTTGGCGATATAGTTCAATTCGCCGGGCGCAAAATTGTACTGAGCGGAAGTAATGTCCTTGCCCAGCGCCATCGATCGCGCCAGATTGAAATAGGCTGAAAGATTATCCTTGCGATAATTGGCGGTCAGCTCCGTACCGTAAATCTTGCCGAGCGCGTAATTGAACGGGGTATATAGCAAGGCCGAACCGAACTGGCCTTCGTCGAGCAGATTGGTGATGGATTCGTAATAGCTGTCTATGCCTACGGTGAGGCCGGCATTCACTTGCTGGCTTAATCCTATGTCGTAATAGTCGCTGTTTTCAGGTTTGACCTGGTTGTTAAGCAAGCCGCCGGGCGGCGCTGCTGTTGTTCCCATCGAATCGGCGATCGTTTGCCCGCTGATCAATTCGTTGGGCGGGGGAGTGAAATAATGAGCATATCCTGCGTGTACTGTGGTGCTCGGCGTAAGTTGATACACTGCGTTTAATCGTGGGCTGACCTGATTGCCGGTGACATAGGCGTCGACCTGGTCGTAACGCAGCCCGTAATTGATGGTGAGTTTATCCAGGGGCTTCCATTCGTCCTGGGCATAGACGCCGTACAGCATGGCGATTTTGCTGTTGTTGTCGGTATAGCCGACCGGCGTCGTACCGGTCTGCACGCCCTGGCCGTTGGTTGGGAACGCCAGTATGTCGGCGCTGTTGACCAGTTGATCGGCGCTGACGTAGATACCGCTGCGTATCGTGTGCTGCGCGTCGAGATGGTAGCTGGTATCGACCTGCAAACCGTTTTCCCGGCTGGTGCGCAGGACTTGCGACGCTACGCCGGTATAAAGCAGGTCGCCGTTGACGTCCGGCGTAAACATGACTTCCGAATAACGGCTGAAAGTCGATATCTGGTAATCGAATTTGGCGCCCAGCGTTCCTTGCAATGCGACGATGCCGTAATGCGTGATCTCCCGTTGCTGCTCGTTGAGATATTGCGAAGGATCGCTGGCGACACCGTTCAATACGTAATTCTGCGTCTGGTCGGGAGAATTGGGAATCTGGAACCGGTTATCGGATGTCCCCAGGATTAAACTCACCCGGGAAGTATCGTCCAGGGCATAGGAAAAATAACCGAACCCCTTGTTCTGAGTGGTGACGTCGTGTATTGCATTGACGGACGGGGTCGGATTCTCTATGCCCAGATCGTTTTTAAGGATGGAAGCATCGATGAAGTAGCTGAGTTTTCCCTGATGCCCGCGCAGTTCTCCGGAAAGCTCGCGGGTATCGTTGCTGCCTGTCATGAAGCCGATTTGGCCGCCGTTATCGAACGCCCCGGTTTTGGTATGAATATCGACTATGCCTGCGGTATGATCGCCGTATTCTGCGGGTAATGTACCGGTCAGCAGGGTTATGCTGTCGGCGAAATGCGCGTCCAGCGTTTGACCGAAACCGGTAATGGATTCGGGCAGAATGATATTGTTGATGCGGTATTGCACGTTGGCGTGATCGCCGCGTATGTGCAACTGGCCGAATGAATCCTGCGCGACGCCGGGCGCCTGCAATAAGACCTGATTTAAGGGGGTGTCGGCCCCCTGGGGCAACTGTGCGATATCGTGAGCGGTGATGTGATAACTGCTGCCGCCGGTCTCGGTATCTATTTTGTTGCGTACGCGATCCTGTTTGCTGGCGCTGATGTGCAAGGTCACCGCCTTGAGCCCGGCCAGCGTCATGACGCTGTATTTACCCGCGGTTGCGGTCAGCGTAACGATGGCAGTGCCTTTGCGGTAATCGGGCGCGCTGGCTATCAGTGCGTATACGCCGGGTCGAATATTGGCAAAGCTGAAATGGCCGGCATTATCGCTTGATGTCGAGGCCAGGATTTTGCCGTTAGCGGCCTGTACCTGGATCGTAACGGCTGCAAGAGGTTTTCCTAACGCATCATTGATTTGCCCTTCTATATGGCCTGCGGCGATATTGGCGGCATAGGCGGATGCGGCACCCATCAGCGCAGGAATGACGGCTGCAGCAGATGTCAAATTGATTTTCATGCATGGGCTCCAAGCATTTGGACAGAATTTTCCCGCTCATGAAATTCATGAACGGCGCTTGCTAGCTGAAAAAATCAAATGCTGGGCGGGGCTTGGGAACGAGGGCAGGGTAAGCGATGCTGGAGCAGAAAATCGCTCAGCGGTTTGCGCTGAAGCAGCGAATAGACGAAATACAGGCTTACGAGCAGAAGTGCATTTGAAGCAACCGGAGGGTCTCCGGTGAAATTGTGGCCAAGCTGACACGCGGCACAATGATCGGTGGTGGTATTGAGGTCGTGGTGATGCTGCGTCAAGGCGAACAGCTGCAGGCTCAGCAGGACAGCCAGAAAAATAAGTACGCTTCGTTTCAGCGTAGAGTGGCTAGAGTATGAATTGCGATCACATTGCATGCAAAGAGTCTAAAAGGGCGTACCTGTTTCGTCAATCTGTTTGCATGGATTTCCGGCCGGTCGCGCACCGTCAGGATAGCGGGTTTCGATATCCAGATCTGCAACAGCCGTAATCGATACGCCGTAGCGCTCAGCAAACCTTATTCTTCATCGGCACTGGTATCAATCGTGATTTGCCGTGAAGGCGATAAAGTTGAAATTGCGTGTTTGAATATGGCCTGGCTGACATTGTCATGGCCTTTCAGCATTACCATATACTGATCAAACGATTCTATCTTACCTACTAATTTGATGCCGTTTACCAAAAAAACAGAGACCAGCACATGTTCTTTACGTAAGGCATTGAGGAATTGATCCTGTAGGTTTTTCATTTTTTTGAGCCATCCACTTAACGGGATAAAGTCGGCTCCGGCCGAAACAGTCAACCGGAGCCGACATTAATCATTGTTTATTGTACTTTAGCATTTGCGCGTAATTCTGTAACTAGTTTTTTCACCATTTGCTGTTCCATATCGGTCCGCAATTGGTCTTTAACCTGATCGTACGGAGGGAACTTCAGGTCGCGGATATCTTCGACCTGAATAATATGCCAGCCGAACTTGGTATGTATCGGAGTTTTTGTATATTCGCCTTTTTTGAGCTGAGCCATTGCGTCGGCAAATTCCTTGACGAGGTTGCCCGGAGCGACCCAGCCCAGTTCGCCGCCGTTAGCTGCGGAAGAATCCTTGGAATCTTTTTTGGCAAGTTCCGTGAAGCTGGCTTTTTTGTTCAGTTTTGCAATGATGTCCTTGGCTTCGGCTTCGTTATCGACGAGTATGTGCCTGACTTTGTATTCCTTGGTGCCCATCATCGCCTTGACGCGGTCATATTCCGCTTTCATGGCCGATTCGCTGACCGGATGCGCTTTTATATAACTGGCAATATAGGTTTGGGCCAGCATCTGGGTTTTGGCAAGCTGCAGGCGCAATTTGAAGCTGGGGTCGTTGTTCAGTCCGCTTTTTTCAGCCTGTTGCGCCAGGATTTCAGCATTGATCAGGCTGTCGCGCAATGCGGCAGCGGTTTGATCGTTGACCGGCTGGCCCTGGGCTGCGCGATCCTGCTTGACCATATCGAATTCTGCTTGAGGAATCGGTGTGCCGTTCACAACCGCCATGACTTTTCCGGAACTGGCAGCCGTTTGTGCAGCAGGTTTGGTGGCGGCGGATTTATTGTCTTCCGCCGCATTGCAGCCGGTCAGCGCGGTCAAACTCATCGCACAAACGGTGGCAATTACGATTTTTTTCAAATGCATGGGTCTTCCTTTTGAGTGGGTTATAGAATTTCTTCAGGACACTGGGCAGTTATGCTAAGTGCATGAATTTTATTATGCATTAAATCACCTAATGTTGCATATACCAAGCGGTGACGCGCCAGGGTATTCTTTTTGGAAAATGCTCCGGAAACGACATGCAGGCGATAGTGACCGCCGCCTGAGCGCGCACCGGGATGCCCAGCATGTTGGGCGCTTTCGTCTGTGATTTTAAGGACATCCGGCTGTAATGAGGCCAGTCTTTCGCGAATTAGTTCCACCGTACTCATCAGGGAAGGACTTTCTTGAAAGGTTTTACTTCGACTTTGGCGTAGACTCCGGCATGAACATAAGGGTCGTCAGCCGCCCAGGCGTGAGCCGCCTCGAGCGAATCGAAACCGGCTACGATCAGGCTCCCGCTGAAACCTGCCGGACCCGGGTCGAGGCTGTCGATGGCGGGGAAGGGACCAGCCAGCAAAAGACGGCCTTCGTCCCTGAGTGCATCGAGGCGCTCCAGATGGGACGGGCGTGCGCTTAATCGCTTGGGCAGGCTGTCTGCGTTATCTTCGCTGATGATGGCATACCATCTAGTCATGTTTTTTGTTGTCCAGATATTTGTTTAGTACTATGCCTTGTCCTATTATAAATATAAACATCATGGCAGTACTACCGAACAGTTTAAAATTTACCCACACGTCCGTGCTGTAAGTGAGGGCGACGTAACGGTTTACAAGCCCCATGACAATAAAAAAAATCGCCCAACTCAGGTTGAGCTTGCGCCAGACGCGCTCAGGCAGGGTGATCTGTTCGGAAAGCATGGAGCGGATAATGTTTTTTTTGAACAAAAGCGGGCTTGCCAGCAAGGTAATGGCAAACAGCCAGTATAAAGCAGTCGGTTTCCATTTGATGAATGTGTCGTTATGAGAAACCAGCGTCGCTCCTCCGAGTACGATCACGATGCCGAGACTGATCCACATCGCCATATCGACTTTTTTATGCCGTATCAGCAGATATCCTATCTGAACGATGCTGGCGACGATGGAGACCGCAGTGGCGATATAAATGCCTCCGAATTTATAGGCGATAAAAAACAGCAGGATCGGGAATAAATCAAATAGGAATTTCATAAATCGTTGCCTCAGGCCTAATGCCGGGTAACCCAGCGGTTAAAATAATCCTGTACCATTTCCCGCACGGGTGACGAAAAACTGTCTTTTTGTACTTGTTGCAAACCTTGTTCGAAAAATGCGGGACAATCTTCCGGCAGATTCCGGCTCAATGTGTCATAGGCCCTTTTCATCAGTTCGGTATCCTGGCTGCGCGTGGCAACGATGGCGTAATTCAGGTTCAGTATGCGCCACGGGCGCGTCGGATCGCTTTTTTCAAGGTCGGCTTTTATCTCCGGCGCGGTATGTTCGATGGTATCGCTGATCACTTGCGCCAGCGCGGCGAGCGTGACGGCTTCCTGGGTCAGATTGGCGCTGGCGGCCAGGCTGTTGACTATGGGTTCCAGCGTACGCAGTTCGCCGCCGTGTCGAATTATCCAGTGAGCGACGCCCAGCGCGGTTTTTTCGATATCCATCTTGGATTTCGGCAAGCGCAGGCGTTCGGCCCAGAAAGCCAAGTCCATCAAAAACCCGATGGCATGGTCGCCGAGTTGATTGACATCGTCGAATTCGATCGGGCCGTTTTCACCGTGTTCCCGGTCGAGCTTGTCGAACAGCAGCAGAAACTGGCTGATCGCTTCGCCCAGCTGTTCGGGGGTGACT
The DNA here is from genome assembly GCA_035713285.1 of Burkholderiales bacterium. Lineage (GTDB taxonomy): Bacteria > Pseudomonadota > Gammaproteobacteria > Burkholderiales > Sulfuriferulaceae > Sulfuriferula. The sequence goes on along the minus strand of DASSZW010000030.1, from coordinate 9,562 downwards.
TGATCGCCCGTTTCGATATTCGAATCCAGGAAAGCCTGTCCGACAAGGTGATTGGCTTCTGCAAAACATGTATGAATCTCTTCGGGAATTGCCATAGTTGATATCTGACCGCAAGTGAACCAGCAAAATTAGTGAGTAAACCAGTCAGTATTTTGCTATGATTTGTTCTTGATCTACAAGTAAACAAATTATGTCAGAGCAAAATTTTGATCTGCATTGCCATTCTAACGTTTCTGATGGCGTGTTGCTACCCGCGGATCTGGTCGCGCGCGCGGCCGATCGGGGCGTAACTGTCCTGGCTTTGACCGACCACGACGATGTGGCGGGTTTGCCGGCCGCGCGCGCCGCAGCGCGAGCACTCGGCATCACACTGATAAACGGCGTGGAAATTTCGGTTACCTGGGGCACGCACACTTTACATATTATCGGTTTAAATATCGACCCGCAATCGCCGGGTCTCGTGGCGGGCCTGGCATCGATACGGGCCGGCCGCGAAGAGCGGGCAATTAAAATGGCCGAGCAGCTTGCGCGTATCGGTATTCCTGACAGCCTGGCCGGCGCGTATCAATATGTCGATAACCGCAATTCCGTCGGGCGGTTGCATTTCGCGCGTTTCCTAGTCGAACGGGGCATAGTCAAAGACATACGCAGCGTATTCAAGCGTTATCTGGTAAAAGGCAAGCCCGGTTACGTACCGCATCAATGGGCGGGATTATCCGAAGCGGTCGGCTGGATAACGTCGAGCGGAGGGCAGGCGGTGCTGGCCCATCCGGGCAGGTACGACATGGGCGAAGGCAAAATGCACGAATTGCTGACCGAATTCAAGCAATGCGGCGGAACCGGGATCGAAGTCGTTACCGGCAGCCATACCGTCGAGCATTATGCGAAATTCGCCCGACTGGCGCAAAAATTCGAGTTGCTAAGTTCCCGGGGTTCGGATTTTCATGGTCCGGACGAAAGCTTCAGGGATCTGGGCTGCCTGCCGGAACTGCCGGAAATCTGCATTCCCGTCTGGCAAAACTGGACGCTGGACGAATCGGTCGAAGAACTGGCGGACTGAAGTGCGTGGAAAAACCCGGAGCAATGATTCCGAAAGCTGCTGTATCATCCGCAACGGTTTTGTTTGGTCTGGCCGTCGTCGATATGACCGGCCGAAGGAATTTTCTTTTTATTGAATGAGTGTATCCAAATGGCGCAATTTTTCACATTGCATCCGGATAATCCGCAGCCAAGGCTGATCAAACAGTCGGTCCAGATTTTGCGGAGCGGCGGCGTCGTCGCTTTGCCGACCGATTCCAGTTACGCTATCGCCTGTCATCTGGGCGATAAACAGGCGCAGGACAGAATACGCAGTCTGCGAGCGGTGGACGACAAACATCATTTCACCTTGCTGTGCCGGGATCTGGCCGAAATCGCGGTGTATGCGCAAGTCGATAACCAGCAATTCAGGCTGCTGAAGGCGAATACGCCGGGCAGCTATACGTTCATCCTTGAAGCTACGCGCGAAGTTCCCAAACGCTTGCAGCATCCGAAAAGAAATACCATCGGGTTGCGCGTTCCTGAGCATCCGGTCGCCCTGGCGCTGCTGGCCGAAATGGACGAACCTTTATTGAGCATGACCTTAATTCTACCGAACGAAAAACTCCCTATGCACGATGCCAATACCATACGAGAAAATCTCGAACATCAACTGGATCTGATTCTCGATGCCGGCGCCTGCGGCATGGAACCCACCACCGTGATCGATTTGAGCCGCGGGGATATCGAGGTTTTGCGCAGAGGGCGTGGCGCGTTGGCTCCGTTCGGGCTGAATTGATGGAACTGAACGTCATCCAGAAAATTACCGTATGGGTCATCCCGGTTATTTTCGCTATCACGCTGCATGAAGCAGCCCACGGTTACGTCGCGAAATTTTTCGGCGATAAAACCGCGTGGATGCTCGGTCGGGTAACGCTTAATCCCTTAAAGCACATCGATCCGATAGGCACGATACTGGTCCCGCTTTCTATACTGCTGCTGAGCAAAATGCTGGGCGGAGGATTTTTTCTTTTCGGCTGGGCCAAACCTGTCCCCGTCAATTTCGATGCCTTGCGGCGGCCAAAACAGGATATGCTCTGGGTGGCTCTGGCCGGGCCGGGGGCCAATCTCATCATGGCAATCATCTGGGCGCTGGTGATAAAACTCGGGATCATGCTCGGCGATAATTATTCGCAACCCATGGCGCTGATGGGTGCAGCAGGAATCTATATAAACGCCGTGCTCATGGCGTTGAATCTGTTGCCGTTGCCGCCCCTCGACGGCGGTCGCGTCATGATTAGCGTATTGCCCGGCAAGCTTTCATACAGTTTTTCCCGCATCGAGCCTTACGGATTTTATATTCTGCTGATCCTGATGTTCGTGGGCTGGTTGAGCGTCATTCTCAGTCCGCTGCTAGCGGTAATGCTGATGGTTAGCAGCGCATTGTCAGGCTTGAGTTATAATGATTTAATTACCCTTATTCAAGTCATCACCAATTAAACCATGTACGCCAATCGAGTATTATCGGGCATGCGCCCGACAGGCAGCCTGCATCTGGGCCATTATCACGGCGTATTGAAAAACTGGGTCAAGCTCCAGCACGAACATGAATGCCTGTTTTTCGTTGCCGACTGGCATGCATTGACCACGCATTACGACAATCCGGATCTCATCCGGAATAACGTATGGGATATGGTCATAGACTGGCTGGCGGCAGGCGTAGACCCCGATCTGGCAACGCTGTTTATCCAGTCCCAGGTGCCGGAACATGCCGAACTGCATTTGCTGCTGTCGATGTTTGCGCCTCTGGGCTGGCTGGAGCGGGTTCCTACCTATAAGGACCAGCAGGAAAAGCTGGCCGAAAAAGACCTGGCAACCTACGGTTTTTTAGGCTATCCCTTGCTGCAAAGCGCAGACATACTGATTTATCGGGCAAATCAGGTGCCGGTAGGCGAAGATCAGGTTCCGCATATCGAATTCACGCGAGAAATCGCCCGCCGGTTCAATCACCTGTACGGGCGCGAGCCCGGTTTCGAGCAGAGGGCGGAAGCCGCGATCAAAAAAATGGGTAACAAAAAAGCCCGTCTGTACGAAGAGTTGCGCATGCGCTATCAGCAGGACGGCGACGAAACCGCTATCGCAGCGGCTCACGCCTTGTTGAACGAGCAGCAAAGCCTGTCGCTGGGAGATCGCGAACGTTTGTTCGGCTATCTGGAAGGCGGAGGCAAAATGATCCTGACCGAACCTCAGGCTCTGCTGACGACAGCGTCGAAAATGCCGGGCCTGGACGGCCAGAAAATGTCCAAATCGTATCAGAATACGATCACCTTGCGCGAATCCGCCGAGAGCTTAACCAAAAAAATCCGCACCATGCCGACCGATCCGGCACGGGTGCGCCGCACCGATCCGGGCACGCCGGAAAAATGTCCGGTCTGGGCCTTGCATCAGGTCTATTCCGATCAAGGGATACGTTCCTGGGTACAGAACGGCTGCGTCAGCGCGGGAATCGGTTGCCTGGAATGCAAACAGCCTGTTATCGACGGCATAATGAAGGAACAGGAACCGATGCGCGAGCGGGCCTTGATGTATGCCGACAATCCTTCCCTGGTCCGCAATATCATTGCCGACGGCTGCGAGAAAGCGCGCGTGATGGCGTGCGACACCATGCGCGATGTCAGGTCGGTTATGGGACTGAATTACGATTGATCGCGATTCGCATCCGGCCTGCCCCGGGGCGGGACAGGATCGTATCGGCTACAGAATGCTGCGGTTTCCCGTAGCCGATAATACGATATTGCTTTTCCGGCTATTTATAACCCATTTTTGCGCTGTGAGGCAACGCTTCGCCCTCGTTGAAAAATTCCCACAGCAACTGGGCGAAAATCTCGGGCGCAATGACTGTATGCTGATTACCCGTCGCTTGCATTTTAGCCCGTAATTGCCGCCGTACTTCCGCATTTCCGGTCAAATCGAATATGATATCGACCTTGTCGCCCAGATCGACGACTTTTAAAGCGTCTTCGAATACGGGGATATTGCTGTGAGCGAACCCTAATGCTACGGGCGAATCCAGTTGGTGCGTCGCAACGGCGACAATTTCGACCCTGATATGCTGTTCCTGTATTTTTTCGAGGAAATGTTCGGAAAAAATTTCCCCGACGCGACTCAATCCAAGCAGGGCTATTTTGATTTTTTGGTCCATGATTATGCTAGTCTCCACGCTTATAATAGTTATTGCAAAATATTTGCATAACCAGCATACGCCTAACGGTGGATATTTGGCAATTCGCACTTTCAATTATTGTTATCCGGAAATTATTGATCCGAATCTGTATGGCCAAATCTAAAACCTTTTATACCTGTACCGAATGCGGCGGCTCCCTGAGCAAATGGCAGGGACAGTGCCCGCATTGCGATGCGTGGAACACGCTGGTTGAAACCGTGCCTGAATCCGCAGCGCCGTCGCGTTACAGCGGCCTGTCGGTATTAAGCGAAGTACAGGCGCTCTCGACTATCGTGGCGGCAGAAAACGAACGTATAAAAAGCGGCATCGACGAGCTCGATCGCGTGCTGGGCGGCGGCCTGGTTAAAGGCGGAGTCGTTTTGATCGGCGGCGATCCCGGCATCGGCAAATCGACGCTGTTGCTGCAGGCATTGAGCGCGCTGAGCGCCGGATATAAAACCCTGTACGTCAGCGGCGAAGAGTCCGCCCAGCAAATCGCGTTGCGGGCGCAACGCCTGCAGGTGGACGCTGAAAATCTGCAATTGCTGGCCGAGATCCAGCTGGAAAACATTCTGGCCACCTTGCAGGCGCACCAACCGGCCGTGGCGGTCATCGATTCGATACAGACCGTGTATTCCGAAGCCTTGCAATCGGCGCCCGGTTCGGTTGCCCAGGTTCGTGAATGCGCCGCGCAGCTGACCCGCTTTGCCAAACAGAGCGGCACTGCGATTTTCCTGGTCGGACACGTGACCAAGGAAGGGGCGTTGGCCGGCCCGCGGGTCTTGGAGCATATCGTCGATACGGTCCTGTATTTCGAAGGCGATACGAGTTCGAGTTTTCGGCTGGTGCGCGCGTTCAAAAACCGTTTCGGCGCAGTCAACGAGCTCGGCGTGTTCGCCATGACGGATAAGGGGCTGAAAGGGGTCTCCAATCCTTCGGCGATCTTTTTATCCGGCCACAGGGCCGATGTGGCGGGCTCCTGCGTGATGGTCACGCAGGAAGGCACGCGGCCGTTGCTGGTGGAAATCCAGGCACTGGTCGAATCTTCGCCGATGCCGAATCCGAGGCGGCTGTCGGTCGGGCTGGAACAAAACCGGCTGGCGATGCTGCTTGCGGTATTGCATCGGCATGGCGGACTGGCCTGCCACGATCAGGATGTCTTTATCAATGCAGTAGGCGGCGTGCGCATCAACGAGCCGGCAGCGGATTTGCCTTTATTGCTGGCAATAGTTTCATCTTTTAAAAACAAACCATTGCCGGATAAACTTGTAGTGTTCGGCGAAGTTGGCCTGGCCGGTGAAATTCGTCCGGTGCAACGCGGGCAGGAGCGTTTGAAGGAAGCGGCGAAACTCGGTTTTACCAGGGCGATCGTGCCCGCTGCCAATCAGTCGCGGCAGCCGATAGCCGGCATGGAAGTGACCGGTATAGACAGGTTGCAGGAAGCGGTTACATATCTGCGCGATGCCTGAACGCGTTATCGCTGCCGCAGAAATTCGACGACTTCGTCTTCGTTGCGGCTGCGCTTCATCGGCGGCAGGCTTTGCCAGATCCGTTTGCCGTAAGGTTTGGAGACCAGACGCGGGTCGCAGATAACCAGCACGCCGCGATCCGTTTCGTCGCGGATCAGGCGTCCCGCGCCTTGCTTGAGCGTGATCACGGCATGCGGCAACTGATACTGCATGAACGCATTGCCGCCGGATTCGTTGATTTGCCGGATCCGCGCCGCCAGCACGGGATCGTCGGGCGGCATGAACGGCAGCTTGTCGATAATGACCAGCGACAAGGCGTCGCCCTTGACGTCGACGCCTTCCCAGAAGCTCTGGCTGCCGAGCAATACCGCATTGCCCAGCGCGCGGAATTGGGCGAGCAGTTCGGTGCGCGAACGTTCCCCCTGCATCAGTATGGGGAAATCCAGGTGGCTGTGCGCAAATTCCTGTTCGAGTAAATGGCGCGCTTCTTTCATGGCGCGCAATGAGGTAAACAACAAAAACGCGCGCCCTTCGCTCGCCGCCAATAACGGCAGCGCCGTTTTGACGACCGCCGCCGTATAGCCGGCGGTATTGGGTTCCGGCATGTTCTGCGGCAGATAGAACACCGCCTGCCGCGCGTATTCGAACGGACTGTCCCAGCTCAGACTTGCGCCGTTCGCCAGGCCTAATTGACTGCGGTAATGGGTAAAATCGCCTTTGACCGAAAGCGTGGCCGAAGTGAAAATCCAGGCGCGCGCATTGCTTTCGATTTGTTTGGCGAATACGTCGGCGACGGAAAGGGGGGTCGTATTCAGGGTGAGCGCATGGCTGAACGCCTCGATCCAACGCACCGTTTCCTGCGCCGGAGGCTGTTGCCAGTTGCCGAGCTGGGTCGCCAGTTCCTGCCCGCGCTTCCAGATGTTTTCCAGTGCGGGGGCACGGGCGGCTTGAGTTTCCAGCTGGGTATTCAATTCATCCAGAGTGCGGTGGCAGTGCGTTAGCGCAGCGGCGTAATCTTGCCGCAATTGCGCTTTATCCAGCGGCCAGCGTCCGCTCTCTTCGTCGAACGCCAGGCGCAGATCGCGCGCCGCTTTGTCCATGGCCATTGCCGCTTCCGGCAATGGCGCATAGTCCTTGCAGGAAGAAAGTCCTTCCAGGCGGGCATCCCGCGCCAGCTCCAGCAGTTGCCCGGTCGAAAGGGTTTCGCCGAAAAACAGCCCGGCGGTTTCAGGAAGCTGGTGCGCTTCATCGAAAATGACGGTATTGCAGGCGGGCAGCAATTCGGCGACGCCTTCGTCGCGCAACCATACGTCGGCAAAAAACAGATGATGGTTGACGACAATGATATCGGCTTCCATCGCTTTTTTGCGCGCTTCGAGCACGAAACACTGATTATGCCGGGGACAGTCGCCGCCGAGACAATTATCGCGGGTCGACGTGACGTGGCGCCAGATATCGGCGTCTTCCGCCACGCCAGACAGTTCCGCTTTGTCGCCGGATTGGCTGTGTTTGGCGAATTGGACGATTTGCTGTAAATGCAGGCTGCTTTCCCGCGTCGTAAAGCGTCCATCTTGGGCGGCGCGTTCAAGATGATAATGACACACGTAATTGGCGCGGCCTTTTAACAGGGCAATTACGGCTGGAACCTGCAGGGCGCCGCGTACCGCAGGCAAATCTCGATAGAATAATTGATCCTGCAAATGCTTGGTGCCCGTGGATACGATCACCTTGCCGCCGTGCAGCAGGGCGGGAGCAAGATAAGCCAGGGTTTTTCCGGTGCCGGTTCCGGCCTCGACGATCAGGGTTTGACGCCCGTCGATCGCGTTCCGTACTGCCCGGGCCATTTCCAGTTGCTGGGAGCGGGTTTTGAATCCGGGAATCGCCGTTGCAAACGGGCCGTCGGCAGCAAAAGCGCGTTCGATCTCATCCATGGCTTGAAACGTTTACGTGGCGATAATGATATTGGATCAGCAGCATTGAGATGCTGATAAACGAACCGAACGCCAATATGATGACATTCAGCGACTGGCCTATTTTGTCGAAAAAAGCATAAAAGCCGAGCATGATCAGTATCGATAAGTTCTCATTGAAATTCTGCACCGCAATCGAGTGACCGGCGCCCATCAGCAGATGCCCTCGATGCTGCAGCAGCGCATTCATCGGCACGACGAAAAAACCGCCTAAAATTCCGATTATGAATAATAGCAAGGCCGCCATTGCAGGCGTAGTGACGAATATCATGCTCATGACGGCTATGCCCATCAGAACGCCGGTAGAAATAACCTTGACCGAATCCGCCAGTTTAACGTAACGGCCGGCAAGCACCGCTCCCAGCGCGATGCCTATGGCTACTACCGCTGTCAGCTGAGTGGCTTTCTGGGTATTGAATTTGAGCACCATCATCGCCCAGGTCAATACAACCAGCCGCAGGGTCGCGCCAGCCCCCCAGAACAAGGTGGTTACGGCCAGCGAAACCTGCCCGAGCGGATCGCGCCACAATTGCTTGAAACTGTGCCAGAAATCGCAGACCAGCGAAATCGGGTCGCGGCGCGGCGTATCATGATCCGGAGCGGTAACGGGAATGAACAGATTCGTGATGGCGGCAGAAATATAGAGTAGCGTAATCATTATGATAGCGAATTTTGCCACGTCCAGTCCCGACAATACGGGCAAATAGGACGAAAGCCGGGCGCTGATATGCGGATTGAGCATCAAACCGCCGATAATGGCGCCGAATATGATGGCAAATACAGTCGCGCCTTCCATCCATGCATTTGCCGCAACCAATTGTTCGGCCGGCAGATATTCGGTCAGAATGCCGTATTTTGCCGGGGAATACGCCGCAGCGCCCAAACCGACGATGCCGTATGCAAACAATGGATTGACGCCCGCAAGCATCGCAAAGCAGCCCGCCAGCTTGATATTATTGCTGATGAACATGACGCGGCCTTTGGGTATCCCGTCCGCAAACGCGCCGACGAACGGTGCGAGCAGGATATAGGACACGACAAAAAACTCCTGCAGGACCGGTGTATACCAGGTCGGGCTATGCAGGTCTTTTAACAAGGCGATCGCCGCGAACAGCAGGGAGTTATCCGCTAGCGCCGATAAGAATTGCGCCGTTAATATGATATAAAAGCCAAGATTCATGCCGCTATTTTGAAGTCCGGCCTGATTTGGATTTTGCCAGTTCCTTGAGCATGGCTTCCTGTTCAGCAAAAGAAGGGGCTCGACTGCGGCTGTTGAGCGCCGGATCGGTGCCGGGTGCAACGTGGCCGCCGCGTTCCCGTTCCTTGACCTGTAAATAATCGTCGAGGCTTTCATCGGTATAACGGCCACGAAAATTTGACGGCACGGCCGGCGCGTTTTTATTTTTATATGCCTGTACGCGCAAAGTTTTGTTGATGGCGGCCACCGTATCTTCTATCCAGCGGATATCGTATAGGGCAAATGCCGCCATGAAAGCCAGCAGCACATACGACGCAATGTGAAAACCGGACAAAAATCCGGTAACGGATAATACCGTGCCGATTCTATAAATCCACGCACCCCAAGGGTTGTTTAAGTAGTCTCGATGCAGTCCAAGCGGAAATGCCCATAATAAAACATACGCTTGCTTGCGTTTCTTCAGCTTTTGAACTAGCTTCAGATTGGCGCTTTGCAGTCCTTCGCCTTCCAGATCGAGTTTTTTCCAGGCTTCGCTCATAAATAAGTACCTATCTTCATTACGCCAAATATGTTTGAATATATCATCCTTATTATTTTTATCGTAAGCAACCGGTCGATAGGCAACCCTTGTCATTCTACACCGTAGCCGTGTAATCAAGGTTCACTAATATAGCAGAAAGTTTAC
>DASSZW010000029.1:0-6572 GCA_035713285.1 Burkholderiales bacterium | reverse complement strand
CGTGCCGATGTCCGTCGATCAGCATTGCGAGCACATCCTTGGCTGCGAGAAATGCATCGACATGCTCTGCGGTCAACGCCATTTCGCCGGTACGGATCCGGTCAAGCAAAGATTCCAGAATATGCGTCACCTCGGTAATATCGGTAAACCCGAAGGTGGCCGCGCCGCCTTTTATTGAGTGCGCCGTCCGAAAAATTGCGTTTAAATCTTCCGAATCGGGCGCTGCGATATCGACACTTAACAGCAGTCTTTCTTTTTCCGCTAACAATTCAGTAGCTTCGTCAAAAAACACTTCGTAAAACTGACTCATATCCACTGTCATGGAATAACCCCTCAAGTTACATCTGTTGCTATTGTTTTATTAGAAAATAAATCGTGTTTTATCAGAAAACAAATCGAAACCGATCTATTTGAATGCGTTGCATTTCGCGATTTCCAATACGGCTTTTTCAAGGAATATAATTGAACAAGGACAGATTGGAAATTTTCACAAAGGATTGTTGCGCAGCCTGCAATGTCGTCGTTTCCTGCGTCAACTGCGAGATGGCCTTGGCATAATCCAGGCCCTGCAAACTATTCAGGTTCTGGGCATACTGGACATCCAGGCTGGTACCGGTCGTGTCGAGCGCGCTCAACTGCTGCAGGCTGGCGCCTGCTGTCGTACTTGCAGTCAGCACTTTATTCAAGGTCTGCGTAATTCCATCGCTTGCGGCAGACAATCCCGCAGTCAACGCCGCGTTGCTCAGGCTCGGCGTTGCCAGCAAGGTCGCCAGGCTATCCAGCGTCTTGAAAATATCCTGACCGCCGGACTGAAATATAGCCGATCCGGAAGCGCTGACGGCAATCTGCTGGTTATTGCCTACTTCTAATTGCCTCTGTCCCTGATCGCCCTCATATTGAGCCCCGGTTACCGTTGTGGTTCCCACAACGGTACTGGTCTGTACGAAAGGAGGGGTTGCCGTATGGTAGCCGCCGAACAAATAATTCCCCGTACCATCCGTCGCATTGGCCAGAGCGAGCATGCTGTTGAAATCATTCCGGGCCTGAACGGCGAGCACGCTGCGATCGCTCGCCGACAAGGTCGGGTCGCCCGCGCTGATTACGAGCGTATGTGCGCTCTGCAGCAAGGTTGTCACGCTCGACAATGCGCTGCCGGTCATGTTCAGCGAATTTTCCGCCGCCTGGCGGTTGGTTGCGAATTGATTGTTCATCGACTGCATTTGCGCCACGTTCAAAACCTGCGCGGCAGCCGCCGGATTATCCGCCGGCGTGAGTATGCTGCTATCGGCGGAAATATGCTGCTGACTGTTAATGACGGCATTCTGCAGATTGCTGATCTGGCTGCCGCCCTGACTGTAAATCATACTGGTGCTGATACGCATGATGCGGCCCTTTCTAATTACCCAGATTCAAAATCACGGAAAATAACTGACTTGCCACCTGCATCAATTTGCCTGCCGCCTGATAGGCCTGCTGATATTGCAGCAAATTGCTTGCCTCTTCATCCAGATTCACTCCCGAGACCGATTGCTGCGCATTTTGCATGCTGGTCAGGGTAGCGCCTTCCGCAGTACTGGTTACATTCAGTTCGTTGGTTTTCCCCGCGACGCTGCTCACCATTTGCGAATAGGCTCCCTGAAAATTGGCAGTACCGCCAAACAGCGTATTGGCGTTTTGCAGGTTGCCCATCAATAAGGCATTGCGGTTGTCCCCTACTCCACCGGTATTGGGTCCGACCGTAAACGTATCGTTATTGACCAGCGTGCCGTTAATCGTAAAGCTGATGCCGCCGAAACTTACGGTTGCCCCCGGGGTATAGACAACCGGCGTTCCTGCCGCATACGTCGTGCTCGCGCCGTTATCGGTAACGGTTACTGCTTGCGCAGACGGAAAGCCGCTCAGGGTATTGCTTGCCGATGCGTAAGTCAGCGTCAGCGGCGCGGTCAGCGGCGACGACAGGTAACTCGCGCTCACGCTGCCCGAACTGATCTGCCCGGTACCGCCGTTCGTCAAATTGAATGAATCGTTATTGGCTGGGGCACCGCTGATTGAAAAACTGGTGCCTTCAAAGCTGATCGTCGCACCGGAGGTATACGTTACCGGCGTTCCGGCGGCAAAAGTGGTGGTCGTTCCGTTACTGGTGACACTCACGGCCTGAGTGGCGGGAAAACCGCTCAGGGTGTTGCTTGCCGAAGAGTATGTCAGAGTAACCGGCGCGGTGAGCGGCGATACCGGATTGCTGCCGATGCTGGCTGCGCTTATTTGTCCGGTACCGGTATTGGTTGCGGAATTCGACGTCATGACCGGGCTATCGGTGGCTGCAGACGTCACGATCGGAGCTGCGGCGGCAATTTTGGCCGGGTCGGTAATTGCCACGCCGAAACCGGTAGCGCCATTGGCAGTAGGCCGGACCAGAAAGCTGTCGCCGGCGGCAGGAGTGCCGCTCATGTTATAGGTCACGCCGTCGATGGTTTGAGGGAAAGTCGCGAAAGTCGTCGCAGCGCCTCCCGAAACCGGCGTCATCGTATAATTCGTACCGTTATAGCTCAACTGATAATCGCTGGCGGTCAATGCGCTGACATTAGTAATCTGTGCAGTCAAATTTCCCGTACCGGTATTGGCCGTGCTGGATTGCACGGAAGGCGTGCCCACGGTAAATAAATTGGTGCCGAGAGTTCCGTTCAGGTCCTGCCCCAGGACTTGCTGGTTGTTAAAGGCCGTTCCCAGTCCTATCGCCGTCAATCCCAGCGAATTCTGCGCGGGGTCCAGCGATTGCGAGCGGAATTCGAGCAATCCGCCTAACTGCCCGCCCGACAGGGTATTGCCGTTCAGCACGATGCTCTTCCCGCCGGAATTGTAAGCAACATCCGTTTCGGCAGGGTTGGTTGGCGAGGAGACCGTGGTCAGGGCAGTCGCTTGCTGACCCATTACCAGAGGCTGTCCGTTGCCGATGAAGACGTTGTATTGACCGTTGTCCTGCTGCACGACGGTTGCCTTGATCTGTTGGTTGAGCTGGGTTATCAGCTGGTCGCGCTGATCCATCAAATCGTTCGGCGGCTGGCCGCTGGCCGAACCGCCCTGGACGGATAAAATCGTACTGTTCAGTTGCGCTATCTGGCCCGCGATCGTATTGATCGTAGCGACGCTGTTCGTGATTTGGGTATTAACGCCCTGGTTTATTTGAACCAGTTGCTGCCCCATGCTCTGGAACTCGGAAGTCATCGATTGCGCATTGGACAGCAATGCCTGCCGCGAAGATATGGAGGACGGATCTGCCGAAACAGTCTGGACGCCGGCAAAAAAACTCTGCATGGCCGGCGACAATCCGCTGGTGGAATCGCCCAGCATATTGTCGATCTGCTGCACCTGGCTGTAATAGCTGTCCATGCTGCTTTTGGAAGCCTGCGTGGCATTGACCTGGGTGCCGATGAAATTGGAATAGGACCGCTGTATGGTGGTGACATTGACTCCATTGCCCAGAGAACCGAAACCGAAAGTTTGCGGAGTCGCTTCGGTCTGGAGCACCGTCTCGCGACTGTAGCCCGGTGTCGAAGCATTGGCTATATTATTTCCCGTCGTACTGATGCCGATCTGTGCGGCAGCCAGTGCGCTTTGTCCGATACTTAATATATTAGAAGCCATGATGAATTTACTCCGGGACGTTAACTCGTTCTAACGGCAATAATGCCGAATACTTTAGGGCCGCTCAGCGTTAATCGTCAGGCAGAAGATGTCTGGCTGATAATCCTGGCCAATTTGTCGGCATAATGCGGATCGGTCGCATAGCCCGCCTGCTGTAAACCGTGAGCGAACTCCGTTGCGTTTTGCGAATTCGCTATTACCTGCTGATAGCGCGGATTGTTGCGCAGCATATTGGCATAATCGCGAAATGAATCGGCATAACTGGCATACGCCCTGAATTTTTCTACTTTATGCCGGGCGACGCCGTTAACGTATTCCGTTGTGGTGGCTTCAACCGTTTTGCCGTGCCAGCCGGCCGTCGCTTTCATGCCGAAAAGGTTATGACTGCTCTCGCCGTTTGCCGCGACAATTTCCTTGCGGCCCCAACCGCTTTCGAGCGCGGCCTGCCCGAGCATGAATTTGGCGGGAATGCCTGTCACTCTGCTGGCGGCTTCCGCATGCGCCTGCAGGCGGTTTTTAAACGCCAGGACATGGGCCGGATTCGATCCGTAAAAATTCGTGGTCGTTGAAGGCGGAGCGGCGTCGCCGGACACTTTGTTGGCAACGCCGGGACTGGTCGGGGTAGCGCCTGGATCTTTGGCCGCAGGAAGATTGCGCGAAAGCTGCCGCGCGAGCATGTCGCCGAGACCGATTCCCTTGCTCGCCATGCTCTGGCTGATCTGCTGGTCGAGCATCGAGGTATACAGGCGGCTCTGATCGTTGTCCAGCATGCCGTCCTGCGGGGTCGCATCGCGCATGCTTTTCAGCATCATGTTCATGAACACGGCCTCGAACTGTTTGGACACCGCCTTGATCGCTTCCGGCGAATTGGTTTTGGCTGCCTGTTTCAAGCTTGCCAGCCCTCTGGTGTCGGCCGCAAGCGTATTGCTGATGTCGGAGGAATTAAGCATGGCGCAATCAGATGATATCGAGTTCGGCGCGCAAAGCGCCGGAGGATTTCATGGCTTGCAGGATCGCCAGCAAATCCTGCGGCGTCGCTCCGATCGAATTCAGCGCCTTGACCACTTCAGCCAGCGACGCGCCTCCTTTGAGCAGGGCTACCGCTCCCGGTTGCGACGATATATCGATCTGCGAGGTCTGCGTCACCGCGGTGGTACCTTGCGATAATGGCCCGGGCTGGCTTACATTCGGCTCGGTGTTGATGGTAATGGTCAGGTTGCCGTGCGAAACCGCGCAAGGCAGCAAGGTGACGGACTGATTCATGACCACCGATCCGGTGCGTGCATTCATGATGACTTTCGCCTCGGTCAGTGCAGGCGTGACATCGATGCCTTCCAGCGACCCCAGAAACGACACTCTGTCGTTACTGCCGATCGGCGTATGAACCTGAATGACGCGACCGTTGATCGCTGCCGCGATCGTCGCGCCGAAATGCCGGTTGATTGCAGCGACGACCCGGCTGGCGGTAGCGAAATCCGTTTCGTTGAGTTCCAGGCTGATGATATTGTCCTGTCCGAGATTGTTGGCGACCGTACGCTCTACCGTAGCCCCGCCAGAAATCACGCCCACGCTCAGATGATTGACCTGCGCCTTGCTGCCGTTCGCCGCAGCACCGACTCCGCCCACGACCAGGTTGCCTTGCGCCATCGCATAAACCTGGCCGTCAGCGCCTTTCAGCGGCGCCATCAGCAAGGTCCCTCCCACCAGACTCTTGGCGCTACCCATCGAGGACACGGTCACATCCAGCAATTGTCCGGCTTGCGCAAATGCCGGCAAAGTCGCCGTAACCATGACTGCGGCGACATTTTTCAATTGCAGCAGCGCAATCGAGCTCGCCGACAAATTCACGCCCATGTTCAGCAACATATTGGTGATACTTTGCACCGTAAAGGGAGTGAGTACCGTCTGGTCTCCGCTGCCGTCCAGGCCGACTACCAGACCATAGCCGATCAACTGGTTTTCCCGCACCCCCTGGATACTGGCCAGATCTTTGATTCTTTCCGCCTGCGCGCTTCCGGCTGACAGGGCCGCAATCAGAACGATTTTCAATAATGATTTCCATAAATTCGTCATGACTGCATCACTTAAAAAGGCGCTACGCTCAAGAAAAATTTGGTCATCGCCGACATTACCGAAGCCTTGTCTATACGCGTGTCCGAACGATATTCGATTTTCGCGTCGGCAACCTGGGTCGATGAAACGATATTGCCGCTGACTATCGTAGCCGGATCGACAATACCGGAGAAACGGATATATTCGACGCCCGTATCCAGCGATACCTGCTTTTCGCCGCTGACTACCAGGTCGCCGTTAGCCTCGACATCCACTACGGTTACCGCCAAAGTGCTGGTAAAGTTATCCGCCGAACTCAGCACATTCGTCGCCGCATTTTTATCGGAAGACGACGCCGAAACCGACATGCCCTGCACGGTCTTGAACGGCAATCCGAATACGGTAGGTATGCCGGCGGCTACGCTGCCCGACTTGCTGCCGGAACTCGACGCGTTTTTGCCGGCATTATTGGTCTCGCTGATAATGATGGTAATGATATCGCCGACGTAATGCGCGCGTTTGTCTTCCAGCAAAGGCCGATAGCTGCCGATCTGGTAGATGGCTCCGTTATTGGTCGGCGTTGCTGCGCGCGGCGGTTTGGCAGACATCGGCTGTTTCACGATGCTGTCCGGTACGACCGCGCATCCGGCAAGCAGCAATGTCATGATCGAGCCTGTAATTATCCGTCTCATCGCGCGCTCAATCCGTCAACTGATCTGATCCAGACTTTGCATCATCTGATCGGATGTCGTGATGGCCTTGCTGTTGATCTCGTAGGCGCGCTGCGTCTGTATCATGTTGACCAGTTCTTCCGCCACATTCACGTTCGAGGTCTCGACGTAACCCTGATTGACAGTACCGGCGCCATTCATGCCGGG
>DASSZW010000028.1:0-7164 GCA_035713285.1 Burkholderiales bacterium | reverse complement strand
GCCGAAACCGGCAGGAGCTTGCGCTGCCCGGGATTCGGGCCTGGCGGCCGGCTGGCCGGCCGGCGGCAGGTGGAGCTGCTGAAAATCATGTTTGGCGCCGGCGGAAGATTGGATCTGGCCCGGTAAAGCATACCGGTTCTGCCGCATCGCGGAATTGCCGCTTCCGGGGACTGGGCTTACGGCCGCATTTCCTCCGTTCGAACGAAGTGCTCCGTTACCGGCCTGCCAGGACCGGACATTGTACCGTTGCGCATGCGCGCGGTCGATGACGTGAAACGTTTGCGGCAACGACATGTTTGCCGAATGCAGCAGCGTACCCGCGGCCGGTTTCAAAGCCGCGATATCGTGGACGACGGGTTTCCCGGCTCCAGCGATGAAGCCGCCTCGTGCGGCGTAACGCTGTGCCAGAGTATCGCGAAAAGCCGGAGGCATGACAGGGGCTCTGGTAGCGATGACCGGTCTTTGCATTATGCGACGCGGCAGCCCGATGGCCGTAGCGGGCCGCATGCCGCCGAGAAAACTGGTCTTGACCGGCGCTACGGCGGGTTCGGAGCCGGTAATCGGGAAGCGGGCGATTTGCTGTGCCGATAAGGGGATCGCTGCTGCAGCAACCGGCATGCCGCGTACAAAATTTCCGGCCGGGATGGCGGTAATTGCGCCGGGAATGTTTCGATTGCGGTAATAGTTGCGGTTATTGATAATAGTCGTATTGTTGATGATGGTCGTGTTCCGGACCGTGTTGACGTTGATATTATTTACCCGGTTGAAATAATTGCGGCTGACGCCGTATGCAGGATACCAGTTTTCGCCCGGCCCCAGCGGCAGCCAGGCAATCCCGGGGCCGATTCCGGCGCCGAACCGCATGTTGACGCCCCAGCCCATAGCGCCGCCGCCGACGAAACCGACCAGCGCCGGCGCGTAAACGGGCGACCACATTCCGGCGTAAACTCCGGGCACCCAGCCCCATACTCCGCCGATCTGCGCCCAGCGCCCGTAATGGAACGGTGCAAAGCCCCATGGTTCGGCGTCGATCCAGGTCCACCCCCACGGCGCGATCCAGGCCCAGCGGCCTTCGCGATAAGGCACCCAGCCCGAATACAGGGCGACGGTCGGTATCCACACCGGTCCGTAGGTCTGCGTATCCTGCCATGTGCCGTTAGCATCAAGATCCTGATAGCCGGTCATGTCGGGCGGGACGTATTGCGCCGATACCGGGCTGTTCAAGCTGGCATCGCGTTGCGCCGCCCAGGCGTCGAATCCGTCGAGCATGGGTTCGGTTGTTCCGGTGTATTGCTGCAGATGGGTGCCGACGAAACGGATTTGTTGTCCGGCCGGGACGGTTAAAGAAGCATGGTCGCCGTACAGCATCGCCGTCCCCGATCTGACCGTAACGGTAGTCGCATCGCCGCCCGGTGCGACATCGACGCGATAAGATCCGGGATTGGTCGCCTGCAGCGCCAGATTGGGCGTATCGATTTCCACATCCTGACCTGCGGCTAAAGTACGCAATCGCGCCGCCAGCGATCCCTGCGCCACTTTTACCTGCAAGGTGCTGTCATCGAGATCGACGATATCGAACGCTGTTTTTCGATTGATCCGCAAAGCCGAAGCGCCTATCTGCAATTCGGCCCGGCCGGCATCGCCGGTCCATAATTGGTCTCCCGTAGTCAATGGCCAATTAAGTTCGGCATGGGACCAGGTTTGAGCGCCTGCCGGTTCGATTGTGACGTCGCCTGAAAAAAAATCCAGCCGGGCCACACGACCGGGCGGATTCGAGGGCGGCGTGGCGGAAGGGATTGCCGAATTGGCGGAATACGGGAAGGCGCTAAAACCTGCAAGGATGACCAAGCCGAAGAATTTGATTGCGTCGATATGCTTGAGCATTGTTTTAAAACTCCGAAAAATGGCATCATGCCGGCTAGCGACCCGTGCCGGTCTGTTTTCATCCGATGGCAGGAGGAAAATTACAACCGGTATGAGAATATAACGATAATTGCAAGATTTTGTTGACGGAGCTTTGTATCAAGAGGTTACAGGCTGTTTCAGCCGCCGGAACCGGTCAGCTATCAATGCTTGTTCAGCCATTTGAAAAACCAGTACATCAATACGAGCGAGACGATAAAAATCACCACATAAATAAGATAAACAAACATGAAAAGCTCCTCTGTTCTCGAAACATGGCTATGCCGCGAATGTCGCTATCGGGTTATGACCGGGCGACCGCGTCATGCGATGGGTAATTATCCACGCATTTTTGTCGTAGCTCTAGAGGAAACATTTCGTGCGGCGGATAGCCAACGACTTTCTTGCCGCAGCTTCGGCTGGCAGTGTACCATTCGGTATGTGGCAATCGATCAGACGGAGCACGTGGATTGTTCCGCACAATTTGCCCGGCAGCCGAACTGCAATCGATCAGGAACGAATCTATAATGAAAGAGGTATCGCATGGTTCCCCATTTAACTACCGCATTGACAGGACCGCTGCTGGATCTTGAGCGGCATATCCTGGCGGCGACGCCGAAAATCGAACACTGGTTCCGCTTGCAGTGGCAAGAGCACGAAGCGCCGTTTTATACCTCGGTCGATTTGCGTAATAGCGGTTTCAAGCTGGCTCCAGTAGACACTAATCTTTTTCCGGGCGGGTTCAATAATCTCAATGCCGATTTTGTGCCTTTGTCCGTTCAGGCGGCGATGAGCGCGGTAGAAAAAATTTGTCCCGAGGCGCAGCAGTTATTATTGATACCGGAAAATCATACCCGCAATATTTTTTACCTGAAAAATGTTGCTCGGCTCGCCGATATACTTCGCCAGACCGGCCTTGAAGTGCGTATCGGCAGTCTGATAGAAAATCTGGCCGAACCGCTGGTCATGGATTTGGGCGAAGGCGAAACCCTGACGCTGGAACCAGTCGTGCGGCAGGGAAACCGTATCGGCCTGGCTGATTACGATCCTTGTGCGGTGCTGCTCAATAACGATCTGTCGGCGGGCGTGCCGGAAATCCTGCGCGGCATCGAGCAGTCCCTGCTGCCGCCGTTGCACGCAGGCTGGCATCGGCGGCGCAAATCGCAACATTTCACCGCCTATAATCAGGTTGCGACCGAATTCGCGGAACTGATAGAAATAGATCCCTGGCTGATCAATCCCTATTTCGCAACCTGCGGCGAGATCGATTTTCATGCCCGTCAAGGCGAAGAATGTCTGCAAATGCATGTTACCGAGATGCTCGAGAAAATTCGCGCCAAATATGCAGAATATAAAATCGACGCGCAACCTTTCGTGATTATCAAAGCCGATGCCGGAACCTACGGAATGGCCATCATGACGGTAAAAGACCCTTCCGAGGTGCGCGACCTGAACCGCAAGCAGCGCAACAAGATGGCGGTAGGCAAAGAAGGTCTGCAAAATTCCGAAGTGATCATACAGGAAGGCGTGTACACCTTTGAAAGCATCAACGACGCAGTAGCCGAACCGGTGGTTTATATGATCGACCATTTTGTCGTCGGCGGTTTTTATCGTGTGCATACCGGG
This sequence comes from Burkholderiales bacterium, assembly GCA_035713285.1. Taxonomy (GTDB): domain Bacteria; phylum Pseudomonadota; class Gammaproteobacteria; order Burkholderiales; family Sulfuriferulaceae; genus Sulfuriferula. The sequence goes on along the minus strand of DASSZW010000028.1, from coordinate 3,636 downwards.
CGCGGTATCGACGAAAACCTGAATGCGCCGGGCATGCAATTTGTGCCGCTGGCTTTCGAGACGCCATGCTGCACGCCGAACCGGGCAGGTAACCCGGATTCGATGCCTAACCGGTTTTATACTTACGGCGTCGTAGCTCGTCTGGCGATGCTTGCCGCGTCCATCGAACTGGAACGCTATGCGGGTTCTGCCGGATGAAGCTCGCGTTTATTGTCGATCCCTTAGCCGGACTCAAGGCTTACAAGGACAGCAGCGTCGCCATGATGCGCGAGGCCGCCCGGCGCGGCCATGATCTTTCGGTCATAGAGCAGCGCGATCTGTATCTGCGCGAGGGTCGGCCAGCCGCTTTTGCGAGCAGGATCCGGCTGATCGATACGACTGCCGGATGGTATGAACTGAGCGCGACGAGCGATACTCCGCTTGGCGCTTTCGACGCGGTGCTGATGCGGAAGGACCCGCCTTTCGATACCGAATATTTATACAGCACGCATTTGCTGGAATTGGCCCAAAATCAAGGGGTGCGCGTATTTAATCGTCCATCCGCCTTGCGCGATTTCAATGAAAAGCTGGCGATCGCCCGTTTCCCGCAATTTACGGTGCCGACTCTGGTGACGCGCCGCGCCGATCTGATCAAGGATTTTCTGGCCGAACAGCGCGACGTCATCCTCAAACCGCTGGACGGGATGGGCGGTTCCGGAATTTTCCGCATCAGGGGCGGCGACGCCAACCTGAACGTTATCATCGAAACCTTAACCGGACTGGAAACGCGTACTGTGATGGCGCAACGCTATATTCCGGAAATAGTGCTGGGCGATAAACGCATATTGCTGATAGACGGCGAAGCGGTGCCGTATGCGCTGGCCCGGATTCCGGCCGAAGGGGAGACGAGGGGGAACCTGGCCGCCGGCGGCAAAGGCGTGGCGCAACCGCTGTCGGCGCGCGATCGTGAGATCGCCGGAACCGTGGGTCCGGTAGTGCGCGAACTGGGCTTGTTTCTCGTCGGACTCGATGTCATCGGCGATTATCTGACAGAAATCAATGTTACCAGCCCGACCGGATTTACGGAGATTACCCGGCAGACGGATTGCAATGTGGCCAGCCGGTTTATCGATGCGCTGGAACGAAAATGCGGCGTATCATAAGGCTGTTAATATTGGCGGCGTTGCTGTCGATGCTGGGAGCATGCGGTAAACCGGCTCTGTATACCCAGGAAAGTTATGTGTTCGGCACCCGGGTGGAAGTCAGCATTTACGGCGAGCCCGATAGCGTAGCCCGGCGCGTCACCGCGCATGTGCTGGCCGTTTTCGATCAAATGCATCATGATCTGCATGCCTGGGAGCCCGGCCCGCTCTCGACCCTGAATGAGGCGTTCAGCCATAGTCCGCAAAGAGTTTCTGTCGATCCGGAAATATCCGCTATCATTAAGGATGCCACCGGCTATTCCGTGCAGTCGGACGGGCTGTTCAACCCCGCCATCGGCAATCTGATAAGGCTGTGGGGTTTTCAGTCCGACCGGTTCCAGGCCAGATTGCCCGACCCCGGAGCGGTAGCGGCTTTAGTTGCGGCCAATCCGCAAATGCGCGATATCGTTATTGCCGGTAATCAGGTCTACAGCACGAATCCGGCCGTCAGGCTTGATCTGGGCGGCTACGCCAAGGGGTATGCCCTGGACGTTGCGGCGGCGTATCTGCGTTCTCAGGGGATACGCAATGCGCTGATCAATATCGGTGGTAATATTATGGCGCTCGGGCGATATGGCGAGCGGCCCTGGCGGGTCGGCATACAGAATCCGCGCAAACCCGGGCCGATCGCTACGCTGGATTTGCGCGACGGCGAAGCGATCGGAACTTCAGGCGATTATCAACGTTTTTTTGAACTTAACGGCAAAAGATATTGCCATATTATCGACCCTCGCACCGGATGGCCTGCGCAAGGAGTTGAAGCCGTGACGGTATTGATTCCGCCCGGAAATCGCGCCGGCACGTTGTCCGATGTGGCGAGCAAGCCGTTATTTATTGCAGGACCGGCCGGCTGGCGCCGGTCAGCGGAGCGGATGGGAGTGAACGCGGCCATGCTGATCGATGCTAAAGGCAAGATTCATCTGACTTCAGCGATGCAGAAAAGATTGAATTTCGATACGCATTAAGGATAACGCAATCAATGATAGGGATACTGATCGTTGCCCATGGAACACTGGGCGAAAGTTTGATTCAATGCGCAACGCATGTGCTGGGCGAGCGACCTATGTATCTGGCGGCGCTGGACGTTACGGCGCAGACGCAGTCGAACATGCTGGAAAAGGGCCGTAGCCTGCTTGAAGAATTGAATCAGGGCGACGGCGTACTGCTGCTGTCGGACGTGTATGGCGCAACGCCGTGCAATACCATGTGTCGTTTATTGAGACCAGGCAGCGTAGAAGGGATCGCCGGCGTGAATTTGCCCATGCTCATGCGGGCGATTACCTATCGGACCGAATCGTTGAACAGTCTGGTAAGCAAAGCGGTAACGGGCGGCCAGGAGGGTGTTTTGTACATTAATTCGGAGCTTTGCGATGCTACAACAGGATGTTGAAATCACAAATAAATTAGGTTTGCATGCGCGGGCATCGGCTAAGCTTACCCAGGCTGCCGGTCAATTTCAGAGCGCTATCTGGATTACGCGCAACCAGCGCCGCGTTAACGCCAAAAGCATTATGGGCGTAATGATGCTGGCTGCGGCAAAAGGCAGCATCATTCGCCTGGAAGCCGACGGTACGGATGAAAACCAGGCGATGGAAACCATGCTGGCTCTGTTCGGCGACAAATTCGGAGAAGGCGAGTGAGCTTTACCCTGCACGGAATCGGCGTGTCGCCCGGGATCGCTATCGGAGTGGCCAGACTGGCTTCTCATAGCCGGATTGAAGTGGCGCATTATGTGTTGTCGCAACAGCATCTGGACAAGGAAACGGCTCGTTTCGACGATGCGATCGCTACGGTGCGCAACGAAATGGAAACGCTGCGTACGCAGATTCCTGCCAACGCGCCTGCAGAATTGCCCGCTTTTCTCGACATGCATTTGATGATACTGAACGATTCCATGCTCTCGGAAGTCCCCAAACAGCTTATCCGCAGCCAGCAATGCAACGCAGAATGGGCGTTGACGCAGCAAATGGAACATCTCGTCGCTCAATTCGAAGAAATCGAGGATGTGTACTTGCGCGAACGTAAAACCGATGTCGTGCAGGTAGTCGAACGGGTGCTCAAGGTATTGCTGGGCCATCCCGACAATCTGCCCTCGACCGAAAGCAACCTGGCCGATTGCATCCTGGTCGCGCACGACCTGTCTCCGGCCGACATGATAGGCTTCAAGCGCCAGCAGTTCGCCGCTTTCGTGACCGATGTCGGCGGCTCGACTTCGCATACCGCGATTCTGGCGCGCAGTCTGAATATTTCCTCCGTAATGGCTTTGCATAACGCGCATACGCTGATACGCGACAATGAAATCATTATCGTTGACGGCGAACAGGGCGTCGTTATCGTCGATCCGGACGACGCCGAGCTCGAAGAATATCAGTTGCGGCAGCATCAATGGCAGATCGAGCATCAGAAGCTCAAACGTCTGACGAGCAGCCGGGCGGCAACGCTCGACGGCATTGAG
>DASSZW010000027.1:0-23649 GCA_035713285.1 Burkholderiales bacterium | reverse complement strand
AAACCGTTCTCGGCATCAATATCCGCGCAGCGCTTTTATGCGCGCGCACCGCCATCAGCACCGCTTCGGCCAGCGCAGAGCCGCCGTCGTACAGCGACGCGTTGGAGACATCCATTCCGGTGAGCGAGGCCATCATGGTCTGGTATTCGTAAATGAGCTGCAGAGTGCCTTGCGACGCTTCGGCCTGATAAGGCGTGTAAGCCGAATAAAATTCGCCGCGCGTCGCGATTTGCCAGACGGCGGCGGGAATGTGATGCTCGTACGCACCGGCGCCGATAAAATTCAGCTGACGGCAGTCCTGCCCGGCCCGTTCGTGCATCAGCCGCGTTATTTCCATTTCGTTGAGCGCGTCGGGCACGTTAACCAGCTTGCCGCTGCCGAGCTCAGCAGGGATTTCATCGAACAGGGCGTCTATATCCGGCGCGCCTATGACGGCCAGCATGGCCGCGACTTCTGCATCGGTATGAGGAATAAATGGCATAAAATCCTGCGAAGTAAGGAGTTGCTCGGCTAATGCGCTTCGGCTTCGACCAGCGCCCGGTAGGCGGCAGCGGTCATCAATCCGTCGACATCGGCGGGATCGGCCGGTTTGAGCGTGAACAGCCAGGCACTGTAAGCGTCTTTATTAAGCACTTCGGGCGCGCTTTCGACATCGGCATTCGCTGCCAGAACGACTCCCGCCACCGGAGCGTAAATATCGGAAGCGGCCTTGACCGACTCGACCACCGCGCATTCTTCCCCGGCTTTGAGTTCGCGGCCGACCGCCGGATTCTCGACGAATACCATGTCGCCCAGCAAATCCTGCGCATGATCGGTAATGCCGACCGTGAGCGTGCCGTCGGCGTTGACTTTGACCCATTCGTGGGAGGCGGTGTATTTCAGCTCTGCGGGAATGTTCATGGTTACTCCTTGATTTCGGTTATTGGTCCCGGACGCGGCGAAAGCACCGCTTTGCCGTTGCGTACAAAAGGATAATTGACTACTCTGGCCGTTAATTCCCTGTCGCGCACCTGTACCGTCACGTCCGTTCCCGGCGCAATGCCCAGCGGAATGCGCGCCAGCGCGATCGATTGCTGCAAGGTGGGCGAAAACGTGCCGCTGGTTACTACTCCGTCGCCGTATCGGGTACGCACACTTTGATGCGCACGCAGCACGCCTTTGTCGAGCAGCACCAAACCGGCCAGCTGCCGGTCTATGTCGCGACTTTGCAAAGCGGCTTTGCCGACGAACTCGCGCTCGCTGCGCAAATCGACGGTCCATGCCAGACCCGATTCCAGCGGACTGGTGCTGTCGTCCATATCCTGACCGTACAGGTTCATGCCGGCTTCGAGGCGTAGCGTATCGCGCGCGCCCAGACCGGCGGGCTTGACGCCGAGAGCGGCCAGCCGTTGCCACAGCGCTTCCGCCTCACCAGCGGGAAGGATAACTTCGAAACCGTCTTCGCCGGTATAGCCGGTGCGCGCGATAAAATAGTGCTGGAATTCGATCGCATTGAACGGTTTCATCGTCGACGTCGCCGCTTCCGAACCGGGAATCGCCGCCCAGACTTTTGCCCGGGCTTGCGGTCCCTGCACCGCTATCATCGCCAGATCGCGGCGCGGAGTGATAGTTAGCGCCCGCTCCGCTACCTGCTCGCGCATCCAGGCGATGTCTTTGTCTGCCGTACCGGCATTGACGACGATGCGAAACCGGTTCTCGGCCATAAAATAAATAATGAGATCGTCGATCACGCCGCCCTCGGGATTGAGCATGCAGCTGTATAAACCCTTGCCCGGAACGGTCAGCTTGTCGACGTTGTTGGCGACGAGGCCGCGCAAAAATCCGCGCACGCCCTCACCTTGCACGTCGGCCACCAGCATGTGGCTCACGTCGAACATCCCGGCATCGCGACGCACCTGATGGTGTTCATCGAGCTGCGAACCGTAGCTGAGCGGCATGTCCCAGCCGCCGAAATCGACCATCTTGGCACCCATCCGGCGATGCGCAGCGTTGAGCGGCGTTTGTTTTAACATATAATTCCCGTCTGCAAGGCGTCTGCCGGAGCGGCAGGCAATCCCTGGGTTTCTTCGGCGTAATAACTGCTGCGCACCATCGGCCCCGCTTTGACCCACTCGAACCCTATCGCGCGCGCTTCGTGTTCGTATTCGAGGAACACATCCGGATGGATATAATCGGTTACCGCCATGTTGTCGCGCGACGGACGCAAATATTGCCCCAGCGATACGCGGCTGACTCCCGCCTCATGCAGATTATGCAGCACTTCCAGCACTTCCGCCCGCGTTTCGCCCAAGCCCAGCATCAATGCGGATTTCGCCTGCAGACCGGCTTTGCGTGCCACTAACGTCAGCAGATTGAGCGAACGCAAATATCTGGAACCGCGCCGGGCAGTAGAGTAAAGACGCGGCACCGTTTCGACATTATGACCCCACACCAGATCGCGCCGCGCCGTCGCAGGCAACCCGGCGAGGACGGCGGCAATCTCATTCACCGCCTGCAACTGGTTGCGCCAGAAATCGGGGGTTAAAAATTCTACGCCTATTGCGCCGTCGCGCAGGCGCAACAAGCGCAAGGTTTCGGCAAAGATGCCGACTCCGCCGTCGGCCCTGTCGTCGCGGTTGACCGACGTCAAAACGACATAACGCAACGGCAACTCCGCCACGGCATCGGCGACGCGACGCGGCTCGTCGTCGTCGACCGGTTTGGGCTTGCCGGTCTTGACCGAACAGAAACCGCAGGCGCGCGTGCAGACATCGCCCAGCAGCATGAACGTGGCGGTGCCGCGGCTCCAGCATTCGCCGCGATTGGGGCAGCGCGCTTCTTCGCATACCGTATGCAGACGGTGTTGCTGCACGGTCGCCCGGGTTTTGCCGTAATGCGCATCACTGCCGAGATTTTGCCGTATCCAGATCGGCATGCGCACAGCGTTCGGCAAACGTTCGTTTTTATCAATCGAAATAATGGAGGTCATGTTCAGCGTAAATAATAAAAGGGTAATGCCACCCCTCTGTCCTATTTACCTGAGAGATTACAGCGATGCGCTGTGTGCCCCTTCGGTGGATGATTAATCACTCTCCAGAGATGTCCTGTGGAATGCGGTTCGGGGGCCTGAGCGATTCCGGGTGAATTGCGCCTTCGGCGGCGTCAGCCGGATGCAGAATCCGCTTGCGCACTCTCCCGCACTCACGTAGCGGACAGGTGCAAATTATACCTGACGGCGCTGAAAAAACAAATCCGCTCGCATGTTCGCCATTAAAATTACGGCCTTCATAATTCTGAAACAATGCTGTTCTATGATGAAGAATGCTCTCCATAACATTAAATATTGTTTTTTTACCCTGAAAAACAGAGGTACGCCAATATAATTGCAGACGGGCTTCACGCGTGGTCTGCGATAATCCGTAAATCGCCCGCATTTATGACTAAAAACCGCGTTTATTGCAAAACCGATAAAGGCCGCCAGGAAATTATCGAGCGTCGGCACCCCCTGACATTCCGGCAACGCAATACGCTCATATTGATGGATTGCGCAAAGAAGCTGGAATTGATAGCCGATGCGATCCCGCTGACCGAGCTGGAAAAAACCGTACCCTTTCTGCTCGAGCACGGATTTATCGTGCTGGCACACGTGCAGCAGGCGGAAGAACGCCCGGTTGCGGCTCGCGACCGGCAAACCCCTGCCGGAGCGGCGAATACGGCCGCGGCTACCTTGTTCAAGCAGACAAGCACTCAGCCGCCCCTCACGCAGGATACCGACATCATAGAAAAGGTTAAAGCCTTTATGCTCGCTTCGACCGATACCCATCTCGGATTGATGGGCGCGGATACCATCGCCCGGATTCAGCGTTGCCGCACCGCCGAACAATTGATAGCGGCAGCGGCATTCTGGCATATGGCGCTGCGCGAATCCAGAACCGGCAAGGAATTCGCAGCGATATTCATGGAGCAGGTGAAATTCGAATTGCGGAGCGGCAATTAATTCCCGTCCGCAGGAAAAAATCTCGAGGAATTCCTGCCAGGCTTACGCCGGAGCCTCTGCCGCCTCACCATCGCGCCGGTTCATGTTTTCGCCGTCGCTCGGCCGCAAGGTCCAGAAGGTTAACGACGACAGCAGGGTGAATACGCCCAGCGTCAAAAAAGCATGATGCAAGGCGGTAGTCACGGCGATCCGGTCGGTTTGCGGCAGGCCGCCGAGAAACCAGGCGGTCACGAGCGTGCCGCAGGCCAGGCCGAAACTCATCGACATTTGCTGCAGCGAGCTGGCAATTGTACTCGCCATGCTCGAATCCGCCGTATCGATATCGGCGTACGCCATGGAATTCATGCTCGAAAATTGCAGCGAATTAAAAAATCCCTGCGCCAGACCGAGGGCGATAATCCACGGCAACGGGGTAGCCGGCATAATCAGCGCAAACAGGCCGATCGTCGTACCGATCAACAGCGTATTCACGATGAGCACTTTGCGATAGCCGAAGCGTTGCAGGATGCGCACGGCCATCAGCTTCATGCCCATCGCCGCGACGGCCAGGGGCATCATCAGCAAACCCGACTGCCAGGCCGGCAAACCGAGTCCCAACTGATAGAGCAAAGGCAGCAGAAAAGGCAAAGCGCCCAGGCCCAACCGCGTGATAAAGCCGCCGATGACCGCCACGCGAAAGGTGCGCACGCGGAACAGCGCCAGGCGCAACAGCGGATAAGCGATCTGCCGGGCATGCCAGCCGTAGGCGGCCAGCATGCTCAGTGCGAGCAACAGCAAGATTCCTCCCGACGTGACGTCGATGCGGTGTTCGCCGAATATTTCGAGCAGCCAGGAAAGCAGCGCCGTGCCGCCGCCAAACAGCACCAGGCCGATGGCGTCCAGCGGGCGCGATTTTTCGCCTCGATAATCCGGCATATAACGATAAATCAATGCCAGCGCGATCAATCCTACCGGAACGTTAACGAAAAATATCTCCCTCCACGACAGCCATTCGACGATCAGTCCGCCCAGCGTCGGACCCAGCAGCGGGCCGATCAAGGCCGGAATGATGACGAAATTCATCGCTGCCAGCAATTCCGTCTTGGGGAAAGTACGGATAATGGCGAGCCGCCCGACCGGCATCATCATCGCCGCGCCCATGCCCTGTAAAATCCGCGCCGCCACCAGCATGGGCGCGCTTACCGACAAACCGCACAATACGGAAGAAACGGTGAACACGGTCACGGCGATCCCGAATACGCGGCGGGTGCCGTAACGATCCGCCATCCAGCCGCTGATCGGGATGAATACCGCCAGACTCAGGATATAGCTGGCGACCACCGCTTTCAGGCTCAGAGGCGCAACATGCAGACTTGCCGCCATGGCAGGCACTGCCGTATTAACGATAGTGGCATCAAGCTGTTCCATAAACAGGGCGGTAGCCACGACCCAGGGCAAATACCGCTTGGCTGTCAAATAAGTCTCCGTATCGTCTGTTTCAATTCATTTGACGCAAAAATCAGGTTAACCGCGCGTTAGCCAGTACTCCAGCCTCTGGGCCGTTTCATGCCGGCTATCTTGCACGCTTGCTTCACGTACCCGTAAGGAAAGAGCTCGAACAGTTTGTTACGCGATGCGCCGAGTTTTTCGGCCAGGTGCTTGATCGCGAACCGGGCATCGGGCGCGACCTGGTGTTCTTCGTAATAATCCCGCATAAAGCGGATGACGGTCCAGTGCTCATCGGTCAGCGCGATATTTTCCTGCCGGGCGAAGTCTGCCGCAATCGTTTCGCTCCAATCCTGAGGTTCGACCAAATATCCCTCGGTATCAATTTTCGGCATGTGCATGGTTTACCCTATCGAGAACAGGAATTCGGGCGCATCTCCGCCAAAATCTACCCCACAACCGGGCCCCGGTCAAGATTCGTTAGCATCGGGCCGTCTGCTCATTTTTCTGCATAACGTCTTTATTCCGTCCAGACAGGGCTAGGGCGCCACGCGTCATTTCCAAAACACGGGCGCCGACTTAAATCGCTTCCATTGCGAAGCCAGGCCGGCGACGTGCTGCCCGGTCCGGCAGGCAATCCAGCCTTTTATCAGGCTTGAGGCTTCCGCGTCGGCAACGGAAAACTCGTTCAGCAACAGTCCGGTCGTGACCGCGTCATTGACCGCTCCGAGCGCATCCTGCAAGATGCTCATAGCCTCGAGATATGTACGGGCGTCGCGCCCTCGGTAAATCGGCGCAAAGAATTCCGCAGCATAGCGCAATTTCTTTCCGGCAATACGCAACGCATGCAATTTATCAGCGGGCAACGTCTTGAAATTTTTTCCTCGGCGTCTGAAATTTCGATAACGCTGGTCCAATATCCGCTTCGCGAAATCAGAAATGGAAACAGGGGATGCGGCGTCTGGCGCAGGCCACGCGGCGTCGTTCAGCGCCGCGCCGAGTTTGAGCAACAGCGTCTGGTATCGTTGCGACGTTACGGCTGCAACAGCCCGGCTCAGGCCGACCCGGCGTTTGCTTTCGGCTGCCTGGCGCAGGGCCGGCAAACTGCGCTCCGCCGGCAGCGCCTTCAGTACCTGAGGAAACGTTTCCAGCATAAAAATATCCCAGTTCCTTGCCGGGCCGAGTTCACCAGACAGCCATTCGAGCTCGGACGAAAAACCGGAAAATACCGCTTTGCCGAAAAAATCCGAAAACACATTAAAAGATGAACGCATCCGCCTGCTCGCCACCCGCAACTGGTGCAGGTATTCGCTATCGGCGTTGCCCGCAGCAACTCCCGGTACATTTGCCTGCATTTGCCGCAGGCAGCCGCGCACAATCTCTTTGCAAGCCGCACTGACACCCGCTTTTTTATGAAGTGCGATAGCGACGGCTGGAGTCGCCACAGCGACCGTTTTGCCCGAGAACAAATCGTAACCCCGCTCCGCAAGGCTTTTCTGCTCCAGCTTTAATGGAATTGTTTTTTGCAGTTCCAGCGCGAACTCAAACAGAGCCGCCGAATTTCCCGATTGTAATTCGAGCCCGATTTCGCAAATTTCTTCGAACTGGTCGCCGGACCTGAGCTCGCCCTGGTCGAAACAATAGTCGATCCGGTTTCCTCCAAAATCCAGCGCTATGGTTTTGCTCACCAATCGGGCAGTGAACAAAGAATGCAACCTGAAACGAAAATCGGAAACTGCAAGCATGCTGTTCGGGACAGCCTGTTCAAGCCCGGAAAAATCAGGGACATTACGCATCTGAAACATTTCCCATTTGCGGCAACGATGCAGTCCGGCCGATTCCATGCACTCTGTTCTGATGCTTAGCCTATAACGTACGCCTTCTTTCCTCAATTGCAATACGGTATTTTTCGACTTGAGGCTCAGGTCGGGGGTGTCGTAATAAATACTGGTGAACTTTATTGTATGCGAACGAAGCTGGCTTTTGAGCAGGGGATGGCGGCGCAATCTGGCTACGCATTCCGTTGCGATCAGCAGTGTCAGTCGGGTTTCGATGTGCACGGTCCATTGTAGCACCGTTTATTTAACAACCGGAACGGGCAAGCTCGGGTATATTAATGGATATAATGCATCGAAGCCGGATAACGCCCCGCGCTGGGCGTGACGGCTATTATTTGATTATTCAGTCCAAAAGGAAATCCATGAGCTTAATCGGCAACATCATCTGGTTCGTATTCGGCGGCTTCGTCATGGGCCTGGGATGGTGGTTCGCCGCCCTGCTCGCGGCAATCACGATCATCGGCATTCCCTGGGCTATCGCTGCTTTCCGGATCGGCACCTTCAGTTTCTGGCCGTTCGGCCGCCAGATCGTCGATCGCCCTTCCGGCAGCGTCGGCGCCGCCGGCGCGGCGATCGGCAACTTGATCTGGGCGCTGCTGGCGGGCTGGTGGCTGGCGCTCGGGCACCTGATCGCCGCGGCGATGTGCGCCGTCACGATCATCGGCATACCTTTCGCGTTCCAGCATCTCAAGCTGGCCGTGCTGTCGTTTTTTCCGTTCGGCAAGGAAATCGTGACGGTCGAGTAAACGCAAATCCGGGCTTCGCGCAAGGCAGGTCGTTTGAAATAATTCCACCAACCGGTAGGAAATCCTACAACCAATATGCAAATATTTTCATATTGGTTTTCTGCACTCACCCATCCATACCCCATTATCGCCCCTCTGTTTTCGACATTTCCTGCAAATAACCGATATATCGGCATAAGTTTTGCTTATCGTTATATAAAATATTGCATAACGATGTCATTCGGCCATAACATCCTTATGGCGGGCAAATAATGCAAGCACATAACGGCAACAGGAACTATTCCGGGAAAGGGAAGAACATGATAAAAAATACAGGCTTCGCTCTAGGCTTAAGCCTTGCTACGCTTTTACCCGCTGCGGCCGGCGCAGACGACAGTCTGGCGCAGTTGCTGGAAAACGGCCACGTTTCGGGAGACGTGCGCCTCTACGATTTCGGCAGGGATTACGCCGGCACCGCTTCCGATATGCCGTCCGGTTCGCCGTATACCGGAAAAAATATTTTTAATTTCAAAGACATGAATGCCGTTTCGCTGGGCGGTAAAATCAAATGGGAAACCGGGGAGGTGGAAGGCTTCAGCGCGGCGGCGGCATTGTATTTCGCATACGACGTCGGCATGAATAATTATCTCTACAATCCGGATAAGATATATGCCGCCAATTATAATTATCCTTATCTCAATCCGCTGCTGATGGGGGTCAACCGCACCGTGGATACGCTGGGCGAAGCCTACCTGCAATATAAAAACCGCTGGCTGCTCGGCAAAATAGGCAACCAGACCATCGACAACCCCTGGGTCAATTCCAGCGACGGATTTATGATCCCCAACCTCTACCGCGCCGTAACCGCTACCGTTACCCCGCTGCCCGGGCTGCAACTGGAAAGTGACCGGGTATTGCGTTACAAGAATCGCACGGTGGCGGATTTTCAGGAATACAATATTTCTGCGCTGCCCTACGACAAAATCACTTACGCGGGGGTCAGCGGCGGCACCGCCGACGTCGGCGCGAGCTACAGGGACGACAGATATCTGGCGCAGGCCTGGCTTTATCATTTTTACGGTTTCGCCGACATGACGTATCTGGAAGCCGGCTATAAATTACCCGTCGCGTCGTTCGCACCGTTCTTCGACGTGCAATATGCGCACGAAACCGGCAACGGCGACATCGGCACCGTCGATGCGACCGTGTACGGCGCCAAATTCGGCGTCGATCTGCCCAAACAGTGGGGCAGCGTATATCTTGCCTGGAACCGCACCGGCAACAATCCGGTGCAAAGCAGCGCCGGCAGCGTGTCCAACGGCAATCTGTTTTCTCCGTACACCCAGATTTACAATACCGACCCGCTCTATACCACCGTCATGAACTACGGCCTGGTGTCGGCGCGCGCCGCCGGCTACGCGTGGCTGGTTGGCGCAACATTGCATCCTTACGGCAAAACGCTGGATATTACGCCTACCGTTTCTAATTATTACACGGCTCCGTATGTTGCTAACGGCCGCGCTTACATGCTGGATATCGCTTATCATCTGGATGGTGCCTTCAAGGGCCTGACGATCCGCGACCGGCTGGGCATTGAACACGATATTCCGTTATTGGGCAGCGCGTATGTAGACAATCGCGTGATGCTGCAATACACTTTTTGACGGACGTCCCGCACAGGTGAGGCGGCCGTTTAATTTTCCGAATCCACGCATCGAAGGAAGCGCTGATGGCCGCAAACGAAAATCGATTCAAGGGACGCCTGTTGCTGGAAAAGGACGGCGTATCGTTTCTCGGCGGCAGCCGTCTCGACCTGCTCGAAGCGATCGGCGCCACCGGTTCCATCACTCAAGCCGCCAAATCGGTAGGAATGAGCTACCGCGGCGCCTGGGACGCGGTAGACTCGATGAACAACCAGTCGGATCAAGCCCTGGTCGAGCGTACCGCCGGCGGTAAACAGGGCGGAGGCACCCGGCTCACCGAACACGGCCGCCGTATCGTCAATCTGTTTCGCGCTATCGAAGGCGAATACCAGCAGACCCTGAATACGATGATCGGGAATATCGAGAATTTCGATGAATTCCAGCGCCTGCTGCAGAAATTTTCCTTTACCACCAGCGCCAGAAACCAGTTTGTCGGCCGGATCACGCGCATGACCGAGGAGGCGGTCAACGCGAGCGTACATATACGCATCGATGCCGACAATGAAATCATCGCCGCCATCACCGCCGAAAGCAGGAAAACCATGGGGCTGGCCGTTGGCGTCGAAGTGTACGCGCTATTCAAGGCCGGAACGGTTTTCATCACTACCGACCTCAACGGACAAACCAGCCTGGAAAACCGGTTTTGCGGCAACGTACTGCGCATCCATAAAGGCTCGGTCAACACCGAAATTACAGTCGGGCTGGAGAGCGGGAAAACCGTCGCCGCCGTCATCAGCTCGGAAAGCTCGCAAAAAATCGGCCTGGCCGCAGGAATGCCCGTATGCGCGCTGTTCAATGCCTCAAACGTGATCCTTGCGCTGGTGCAATGAAAGCTTCCCGCATCTTTGATCCCTTAATGTTTGTCATGCCGCCAGAAGCGTCCCAGCATCGGTTTGACGCTGATGCCGTGGACCAATATGGAAAGCGTGACGACGATCAGCGTCAACTGGATAAGCTTCAGCGCCAGCGTTTGCGGCAGGCCATGCTGGATGGCGTACATAAGATAGTAGAGCGAGCCGATGCCGCGCACGCCGAACCAGGCTGTCATGCCGCGTATCCGCCACAAACTGCGGCTACCCGTAAGACTGACCAGAACGCTGATCGGACGCGCGACCACAAACACGAACAACGCCAGTCCTACCGCTGCCCAGCTCCATGAGTCCAGAAACAGGGTGCCTCCGATCAGCAGTATCAGCAGTACTTCCGACAAGCGTTCCAGATGCTCCTTGAATACCAGCGACCCTGCGCTGACTGTTGACGGCAATTCCGTGTCCGGGTATGAATTTGTGTTGCTGCGCGCGATTTTTGCGGACGTGCGTTCCGTTTGCCGGGTGCCGCGAGCAAGTTTCAACTCGGTCTGGTGCAGCGCCACGGCGGCAAAAAACACCGCCAGAAATCCCCATGCATGCGCCAGTACGGCGAGTCCGTAAACCACGCCGATCAAGCCGAGTCCCAGAAAATCGTCCATCAGTTCATGCCTGTACGGAGCGCGGCGCAGGATCCAGCTCAACCGCGCCAGCGCTGCGCCTCCGGCGACGCCGATAGCGATGCCGCCCAGCGTTGCCCATATTACATCGAAGCCAAGCCAGTGCAGGCCGAAATGCCCCAGATCGTGCAGTCCCAGCAAACCCATCCCCAGCATTACAAACGGAAAGGCGCTGCCGTCGTTCATCCCCGCCTCCGAGGTCAGCGTAAAACGCAGCTGGTCGCGATCGCCGGGATGGCGGATTTGCACATCGGTCGCCAGCACCGGATCAGTAGGAGCTAGTATGGCGCCCAACAGCACACCGGCACCCGGCGGCATTCCCAATACGTAATAGGAAAACGCGGCTATCAGTGCGACGGTAACAGTTACGGACACCGTCGCCAGCAGTACCGGCGTGCGCCAGCGGTTGAAACTGAACGGCTCCGACATTTTGACTCCGGCCGAAAACAGCGAAATCAGGACGGCCGCTTCGGTCAGGACCTCCAGCAGCGCCGATTGTTTGAGCGGGTTGAAATGAAACAGGTTGAACACGGTAGGCCCGACCAGCAACCCGACGGCCAGATAAATGATGGCCGAGGTGATCGGCAGGCGCTGGATGATGGAAGACGTAAGTCCCATGCCGAGCAAAAGCCAGCCTATCAGCAGGTACCATTGCGGATTAGTCATCAAATGCGGTTTAAATAAGTTCTATTTAGAGTGAGTTCTGTCCAGACAGGATAATGCAGATTGCATTCCGTACAAAACTTTTATTTCCTACCTGTAACGGAGCCCGGTTTAACTTAAGCCAGAATTGGGCGGGGCTGAGGATAAGTCGATGCTGGGGGCTGTGAGCGGGATGACTTGCCGGATGAAGGAATCAGACAGGCGAACTGCGTCTCGCGACACGGAACGCCATGTCACGAGCCGTGCTTATTGGTTATTCTAGCGAGGCGGGAGATTGCCGTTTTCGTCCGAAAGCACGATTTCCACACGCCGGTTCAACTGGCGTCCTGCCGCCGTCCGGTTGGTCGCAACGGGAAATTCCTTGCCGTATCCGCGTGCGGTTATGCGATTTCGGTCGATACCCATATCGAGCAGAACCGCACGGACTGCGTCCGCGCGCTGTTTGGACAGCGTCTGGTTCAGTTCGTCGCTGCCGGTGCTATCCGTATAACCTTCGACCAGAACATTGTACTTGGGATACTGCTGAAGAAATTGCCCCAGCTTTTCTACATTTCGTACTCCCCCGGCAGAGAGTCTGGCTTTGTCGGTACTGAACAATACGTTGCTCAATGTAATGACCATGCCCCGCGCAGTTTTTTTAGCATTGAGCGCTTCGAGCTTTGCTTGCTGCTGGGCAATTAGCGCTTGATCTTTTTGCGCCTGTTCGTTGGCAGCCGCAAGCTTCTGTTTCGACTTCGCTATTTCGGCGGCATTCGCCTGTATCTCCATCTGATCGAGTTTGGCGCCCGAATTGGCGACTATGGCTTCGTCTGCTTTGCCCTTGGCGACTTCCTGAGCAATTTCAGCCTTGCGCTGGGCGATATACGCAAGATGCGTAACGGTCTCTTCGCTATCGCCTTTTTTCAATGCCTCATCGGCCTGATTTATCGCTGCGCCGGCATCTTTCAGCTGCACCGGAGCGAGCTGGGCCACTTGGGGATTAGCGCGCGCGCTATCGTATGCGGCTTGCGCTTGCGACAGCGCGGAATTCTGGGGAACGGAACTGCAAGCCGAAATTACGGCGGCGGCGATCAGGCTGAGGGGAAAAGATATAAAGCGTTTCATGACGGGCTCCATCTATGATTATTGGGCGTTATTGTTTATTTGCTGGCGCAGGGCATTGCTATCCTTTTTTACCGCTGCCGCCGCTTTTGCCGCTTTGTCTGAACGCGCTTTGGCTATAGCAAGTTCGGCATCGACCTGCGCCTCTTCGGCCAGCCGGCTTGCAAGCCCATAGTGGTGCGCAGCCATCGCTCGCTGCGCTGCGTCCATCTTGTCTCTGGCTTCTTTGAGCTGGAGCGGCGCATACTCTTCGCCCCCCGCCGTACTCGCATTGCTCAATGCCGTTTTCGCAACTGCCATTTGCGCCACCGGAGGAGGCGTGCTCGCACATCCCCCCATAAAAACAACGGCTGTCCCTATCAATCCCCACCGGGACAATTTACGGCCGGTCTTAAGAATATAGGTATCCATGGTTTCTCCTCCTGAATGATGCATTTTGTCTGAATATCATTTATCCTCGTCCCGGTAGTGCCGCTTTAAGGGCGACTTACGGTAACGCAGGCCCGGCCGCTCCATACTTGATACGGATTCTATTGAGCCAGCGGCCCGATTTCGGTTCGATACCATACACACCCCGGTATTTAAATATGCGCTGTCACCGGCGCGCTTGCCTGTCTGGAAATTTTGGTGTATATACACTCATGGCTGACAATATTTCACCTTTTCAAGCATGCCGCAAATGCACCTGCTCGGCGCTGCGCCGCGCGAGCCGAGCGGTCACCCAGCACTACGAAGCCAGTTTTCGCGGCACGGGATTGCGCGCGACCCAGTTCACGCTGCTCGCAACCCTGGCCCAAACCGGCCCGCAGCCGTTAAATGCGCTGGCAACGATGCTGGGGCTGGAACGCACTACGCTGTCCAGAAATCTGGCTCCGCTGGAAAAAAAAGGATATATCAGCAGAACGACTGATATGGACCAGCGGATACGGCGTATTTCCATCACGCCAGAAGGCGAAACCGCAGCGCTGATGGCGCTGGATGCCTGGAAACAGGCGCAGTCTACGGTTGAAAAGCTGCTGGAAGAACTCGAGGTTCCAGACTTGAAAATCCTTCGCTCCGGGTAATTTTTTTGTTTATTTGAGTGTATATACACATAAATACGAATCATGAAATCCATCCTGACTGCTTAGTTGAACTTAACCATCTTTATTTGAGAAAAGGAGCTTTAAATGTCAGCACAAATTATTTTCAGAATACAGCTGGTAGCGGGTTATGTCGCCTGGGGCCTGTGCTTCTGGGCTTACATACGGCCCTGGCTCAAATCAATGGACAGCGTGCGAATACATCGCGCCATCGCGACGCTTCACAGCTTCCGCTTCTTCGGACTCGTCTTCATTCTCCCGGGCATCGTCAGCCCCAGCCTGCCCGCGAGCTTCGCCACCTTCGCCGCTTACGGCGACTTTCTCACCGGCTTGCTAGCGATGCTGGCGCTGCTCACGATCCGGATCAGGCCATTGTTCTGGTTCTTCGTCATCGCCTTCAATCTGGCGGGAGTTACCGACCTCTTGTTCGACTACTACCACGCCATTAAGGCCGGCCTGCCCGACCGCGCGGGAGATTTGGGCGCCGCTTATGCAATTCCGGTCATCTATGTACCCTTGCTGATGATCACGCATTTTGCCGCGTTCTATTTTCTGTTACGTCCACCGTATTGCAAGCCGGCGAAAGGATAGGTCAGCAAAAATAGAAAGGATAAATTCACAAGGGAAGCGCCACTTATTCTCCTTTATCCTCATTCGAACTCTGTAACGCAAATATCATGGTCAAGAGGCCGGGAAAGCGCGCTTCGAGATCTTGTTTGCGTAACGAAACGAAACGACGGGTACCTTCCAGTCTTGTTCGAATAATTCCAGATTCGCGCAACACTTTGAAATGATGTGAAATGGTGGATTTTGTAATTCCATCCGGTTGCAATTCCGCGCATGTGTATTCCTCATCCATGCTACCCAATTGAACTACAATCCGTAGCCGCATCGGATCGCTCAGCGCAGAAAATACGTTGGTCAGCGAAATATCCTTGATATCAGGATGAAATATGTCTTGCATGAGTCATCTATTTTAGGCTAATCTTAAGTCTCTATTGTTCGAATTTTGTTGAACATTAATATTGCGTCGATTTTTTACTGGCTAAGTACATTAGGGAGTCTACCATATGGGCGGCATTAATAGCAGCAACCTATTTTTACCCTCTTCTGACACCGTATTTGCGCTACTGGAAGACACCAAGAAGCATCCGGATGAGGCGATTTCTTACTTATTTATTGACCCGGTTGAACAGATCATCGCGTCCGATAAGACTCAGATCAAATCTGCGCTTGCGAGAGTCGACGATGCCCGAGCCGCAAGACATTTTATATGTGGCTATGTCACGTACGAGGCAGGTTATCATATGGTTGATAAGCGCCAATTCACCTTCAAAAAGTCTGACATCAACAATCTTCCCTATATTCATTTCTACGTATTTTCCAAGTGTATTCGTTTAACCCGCGCCGAGACGGATAGCTTACTCAACAATGCGGAACCTATCCAAGCAACAGCAGTATACGAATTTGCACTAAGCGAAACAAAAGAGAAATACCTGGGAAATCTTGCAACGATACACAAATATATTTTGGAAGGCGACACTTATCAAGTAAATCATACATTGAAATATCACTTTAAATATGAAGGTTCGCCCTTGGTCTTATATCGGGAGCTGCGACAAAAGCAGTCCGTCGAATACGGTGCATTTCTCAATTTTCCAGAGTGCCGCATTCTTTCCTTCTCACCCGAACTGTTTATCAAGAAAACCGGTCGGGCTCTTGAATCAAAACCCATGAAAGGGACGGCGCGTCGAGGCGCGACCTCATTAGAAGATGAAAAAATAAAGGAATACCTCAAGAATGATCCGAAGACTCAATCCGAAAATGTGATGATTGTAGATCTCATTCGGAATGATATCGGCCGCATCGCCAGTTGGGGGACTGTACAGGTTAACAGTCTGTTTAAGGTGCAATCCTTTAAAACCCTGCACCAAATGATATCAACAATCACCGGCGAAGTATCCGAAGAAATATCCATCGCTAAAGTGTTGGCTAATCTGTTTCCATGCGGATCCATCACTGGCGCACCAAAAATAAGGACGATGGAAATAATTGAAGAACTTGAGGCGGAGCATCGAGGGATTTATACGGGTGCTATCGGTTATATCATGCCGAATAATGATTTCTGTTTTAACGTACCGATTCGTACAATTGTTTCAACCGAAGCGGGTCGGGCGGAAATGGGCATAGGCAGCGGCATAATATTCGAGGCGGATGCTGCTGATGAGTATGAAGAATGCCGTTTAAAAGCCCGGTTTCTAACCGGAATAAATGACCATTTCCAGCTTATTGAAGCCATACAGTTTGACGGCGCAAAAAAAACTTTTTCGCATCTTTCGATGCATCTCGCCCGATTGCAAAGATCGGCGGAGATATTTAGTTTTCGCTATGACCCTGAACAAGTAATAGCCGAGCTAAATAAAGCTGTCGATAAGATCCTATATGGCACACACAAAATCCGTATTTTACTTTGGCAAAATGGGGACGTAAATATAACGGTGTCGCCCATCGTATATGAACAATCCGTTCCGCGCCGTTTGCTGCTCAGCAATCAACGAATAGATAGCTCTTGCATCTTTCAATATCATAAAACAACCGTACGGAGTACATATGAAACCGCATATCAACAGGCCACCGCAAATGGAGCCTACGATGTCCTATTCCTAAACGAGCACGGGCAATTGGCGGAGGCAAGCAGGCACAATCTCTTCCTGGAACGAGAAGGGCGACTATATACGCCGCCTATTAGCGCTGGCATTCTTCCAGGGGTGTATCGTGAGATGATTCTTCGAGACAGTACCCAATCAGCCATAGAGAAAGAGCTCTATTACGAAGATCTACTTTGTGCCGACCGGATATACCTGACAAATGCTATACGCGGCATCATGCAGGTGGAACTTGCACATCTCCCAGAGCAGTCGCACAAGCGAAAGGATGGCAAATATGCTTTGCCTAATTGATAATTACGATTCGTTTACTTTCAACATCGTTCAATATCTGAAGGAACTCAACGTCGATGTGTGGGTAGTAAAAAATGATGAGATAAGCGTAGATGAAATTCTATCTCGCCATGTCAACGCAATATTAATTTCTCCGGGCCCCTGTACACCGAATGAAGCGGGAATTTCCGTGGACGCTCTGCGCCAATGTGCTGGTCATATCCCTATCCTCGGAATATGTCTTGGACACGAAGCCATCGGGCAGGCATTTGGCGGAAATGTTATCCACGCGAGAAAAGTCATGCATGGAAAGGTTTCCGAAATATATCATGACGGCAAGGGCGTATTTCGGGGCATCCCCAGCCCATTTAAGGCTACACGCTACCATTCTTTAGTAGTCGAACGCGTCTCGCTTCCCTGTGAGCTGGAAATTAGCGCATGGACCAAGTCAGAAACTGACGACATTGCTGAAATTATGGGATTACGACACAAAACCTATGCCATTGAGGGCGTACAGTTCCATCCCGAAGCAATTTTAACAGAGTACGGACGTGAATTGCTGGCAAATTTCATGCACGCCTCAGCATTCGAACACTCGATACATTCGAACGGCCGATAATAAGGACAATAGACCATGTATACAAATAGCATCGGTGATACTGCCCTGAACAAGGCTATCGTCCAGAAATTAAAGAGCAGTTGGAACAGCCGGGTTGCGGTACGTAAACAGCGCCTGGATCTGGCACAATTCTACAACCCGACAATCCCTGATTTCCCCATTCACATGGTGCAATTCTGGGACGACGAAGCGTTTAAAAGTGTAGACGAACGGACGCGGCTTCGCCTTTTGGCCGGGGCCTGGATAATGTACAACGAAAAAACAATCTACATAGAAGATAAAATAATTAACCCGGCCTGCCAGCTGCTCTTACGCGCCGAATTGCCCGGCGTGTGCGATCCAGATGTCAAGGAGGTAATCGCGCAGACCCTTGTCGATGAACAATTTCATATTCTCATGTGCCTCGAAGTGTGTAATAGCGCGCGAGAGCGCCATCAACTTCATGACCTGACAATTACCACACCGCTACTTATCGAACGCACCGATAGTGTAACAAGGGAGGCAGAGGTGCGCGGCGAAGTCGCTTTGGCCCGAATGGCATATGCCCTGGTTGCCGAGATGACAATTAATACCTACCTGAAAACACTGTCCGCTGATACCTCAATACAACCTCTCAACCGTATTAACACGGATATGCACCGGCAGGATGAGGTCGCTCACAGCACGCTCTTTAAGGAGCTTGGCACATCTGTCTACCGTAGCCTCAACAGTCATCAGGCACAGATATTTAAGGAATATATCCGCCGCGCGCTTAACGACTTCACGGAACCGGACAATTCGGGTTGGGCAACGATACTCAAATACCTACAGATACCTCAGGCAGCGCAAATCATTATTTGCCTGGAAGAAAAGACCAAGGGTACACGGCTGCCAAGGAATTATAGCGCATTCAAGGATTTGCTTGATGAATTAAACCTGACTGAGGAAATTTCGGTAGCGCAGTCGGCATAAAAATCCGTTGATGCCACGTTCCTTCCTCACCCAATCTTCTCCCGGCAGGAGAGGAAATTGATATTGGTATTTGCAGAAAAAACAGTACGAATGAAATTTTTAGCAGGAGAGCTACATGATAAAAATTCACAATGGCAGACAAATAGTGATCTATCTGGAGCTTGCCGTAGTAGTGTTGCTATGGGGTTTAGTGCCACTAGTAATGAAGCGTACCTCTCTGGAGATGCCGGCAGGTACGTTTAGCCTGTTACGTTTTATTTTAGTATCGCTGATGCTAGGCAGCCTATATTATAGGGACATTCAGCATGCCGGAATGCGGCCTGCGTTGCTGCTAATGCTTTTAGGTGTCTGCACACTGTTGCCTTTCAGTTATTTTTTTCTGACCGGAGTAAAATACGTAGACATATCAACTACGGGTATGATTCAAGGCACGATTCCCGCCATGACAGTGCTGATATCCTCACTTCTGGTTCGTTCGCTTCCGACACGCACAGTGCTCTTCAGTATCGGCATCGCCTATGGCGGTCTGGTGCTTTTCCTCATGGAGACCGGCCGGCAGTTGCAGCATACCAACCCGCAACAGAGCGCCGGCATACTATTTTTAATTATTGCTATGGCATGTTTTTCCCTCTATACCATTTTAAGCAAACGAGTCAGCACCGCCATACGAAACCCAGTCATAATTTTTTACGCATCTATCGGCGCGGCACTGGGAGCGATTCCGGTGAGCATGTTTGAATACCAGACGACCGGAAGGCTGACGATAACATGGAGCGGTATTTTTGGTATCGCTTATATGGCGATGTTTGCAACGGCCATAAGTTTTATATTATATACAAGAGCCGTACGTTCAATCGGACCGTTTGCGGCGAGCAGTTTCACGAATTTTGTCCCTATCGTGATCATTCTTTCAGGGATTATCGCGCTTAACGAAAAAATCAATGCCGTGCAATTTCTTGCGATAGGGCTTGTTATGGCGGGTGTTATTCTGTCGATTTTCAATGAACGAAGTATTGCTTCAAACCGTGCTTATCCGATTGTCACCCAAACCCATTACAGATAATAGAATTTATATAAGGAGATTATCATGAGTCAATATCAAATTGCTGTTGTCGTCGGAAGCCTGCGCAAAGATTCTTTCAACCGCAAGCTGGCAAGCGCCATTGTAAAACTGGCACCTTCAGCGTTTTCATTCAAACAAGTACAAATCGACGATTTGCCGCTTTACAACCAGGACGATGACACAAATCAATCACCGTCTGTCAAGCGACTGAAAAGCGAAATCGCGGCTGCGCAAGGCATTCTGTTTGTTACACCCGAATACAATCGCTCGATCCCCGGCGTCCTCAAAAACGCAATCGACCACGCATCTCGTCCCTATGGACAAAGCGCTTGGTCGGGCAAGCCTGCAGGCGTGTTAGGTGTCTCTGTTGGTGTCTTTGGCACTGCTATGGCACAACAGCATTTGCGTAATGTGCTCGCGTACTTAAATGTACCGACGCTAGGCCAACCGGAAGCATTCATTCATGCAAAGGATGGGCTGTTTGATGAAACCGGTAACATTGGACCAGACAGCAAAGAATTTCTACAGAACTGGATAAACCAGTATGTTATTTGGGTGAAAAAGCATGCTGCCTGATGCGTTGCTGCACGACTGCGTCTGAATTGGCGTTGTTGCATAAATCATTTCCAGCGAGGAAATGAGCAATCGGGCAACGTTCAGGCCAATATTTAACTATGAGCGAACTTGATTATGCGTCAACAAAACCAGTCTACGAAATAATCCCCCTATTCCACCGTCACCGATTTAGCCAGGTTGCGCGGCTTGTCGACGTCGGTGCCTTTTTGCAGCGCGGCATGATAGGCCAGCATCTGCAACGGGATCGTATGCAGAATCGGCGACAGCCAGCCGGCGTGACCGGGTAGCTGGATTTGATGGACAGCGGCATCGCTGGCGATGTGCGTATCGGCGTCGGCGAAGACGTAGAGCTCGCCGCCTCGGGCGCCCACTTCATGCAGATTGGATTTAAGTTTTTCCAGCAGTGCGTCATTAGGAGCAATCGCGACCACCGGCATGTCCTTGTCCACCAGCGCCAGCGGTCCGTGTTTGAGTTCGCCCGCAGGGTAGGCTTCGGCGTGGATATAAGAGATTTCCTTGAGTTTTAAGGCGCCTTCCATAGCGATGGGGTAATGCATGCCGCGCCCTAAAAACAGGGCATGATGTTTGTCGACGAAGCGTTCCGCCCAGACCATGACGGCGGGTTCCAGTTCCAGCACTTGCTGCACGGCGGCGGGCAAGACGCGGAGCGAATGAATGTGGGCGGCTTCCGCTTCCGCGTCCAGCCGGCCGTTTTGTTTGGCGAGCAACAGCGTCAATAAAAACAGCGCAGCCAATTGGGTGGTAAATGCCTTGGTTGAAGCGACGCCGATTTCGGGACCGGCGCGCGTCAGGAAGCTCAGACGGGACAGGCGCACCAGCGCAGACTCAGCGACGTTGCAGATGCAGAGCGTATAATCGTGACCCATCGCCTGGGCGTGTTTGAGCGCAGCCAGGGTGTCGGCCGTTTCTCCCGATTGCGATAGCGTTACGACCAGAGCCTGCGGGTTGGGCACGCTGTCGCGATAACGGTATTCGCTGGCGATCTCGGCATTGCAGGGGATACCTGCCAGGGATTCTATCCAGTAGCACGCCACCCTTGCTGCATGATAGCTGGTGCCGCAGGCCAGAATGGTCACCGCCCGTGTTTTTTCAAATACGGATTCCGCATCGGCGCCGAATAATTCCGGCAGTAAGCGCTCACCCATGACCGCATTGTAAAGCGTATCGGTAAGCGCCCTCGGCTGTTCGTGGATTTCCTTTTGCATGAAATGCCGATAATTGCCGAGTTCCGACATTTCCGACGACTGTTCCGAAACGAATACGTTACGCTCGATACGCCGGCCGTTTGCATCGTAGATCGCCACGGTCAATAATCCCAGATCCGCGATATCGCCTTCTTCAAGATAAATGACTTTCTGGGTCACCGGCAGCAAAGCGGAAACATCGGAAGCGATAAAATTTTCTTCTATGCCCAGTCCTATCAGTAACGGGCTGCCCCGGCGGGCGCAAATCAGGCGCTGCGGCGCATCGGCTGCGATGACGCCGATCGCAAACGTCCCATGCAAGTCCGCTACGGCTTGCTGGGTGGCAGCGAGCAAATCATGGTTGCGCTGATAGTAATGATGGACCAGGTGAGCGATAACTTCGGTATCGGTTTCCGATACGAATTGATAACCCAGCGGCTTCAAACGTTCGCGCAAGGCTTCATAGTTTTCGATAATGCCGTTATGCACCACCGCGATCAAATCGCGGCTGACGTGCGGATGAGCGTTGTTTACGCTCGGTATGCCGTGCGTAGCCCAGCGCGTATGCGCGATACCCCAGAATCCGTGGGCGTTCTGTTGGTGCGCGGCATCGGCCAATGACGCGACGCGGCCGGTACTGCGCACCCGATGCAGACCTTCATTAATCACTGCCAGCCCGGCCGAATCGTATCCCCGATATTCGAGCCGGCGCAAGCCTTCCAGTAAAATTGGCACTACATTGCGTTGCGCTACCGCGCCTACGACACCACACATGAATTATTCCTTGATTTTATTATCGGGACGCTGCCATCCGGGGACGGTTATTTGCGCGCTGCGCGACAGGGTAAGCATGCCGGCAGACACATTTTTGGTAATGGTGGAACCGGCGCCTATCGTTGCGCCCTTGCCTACCGTTATCGGCGCGATCAATTGCGTATCGGAACCGATAAAAGCCTCGTCTTCTATGACGGTGCGATGTTTGTTGACGCCATCGTAATTACAGGTGATCGTGCCGGCGCCGATATTGACCTGTTTGCCTATCGTGCTATCTCCGACATACGACAAATGATTGATTTTTGAACCGGTATCGACCTGGCTGTTTTTGACTTCGACGAAATTGCCGATATGGACGTCAGCCGCGAGTTCGGTACCGGGCCGGAGACGGGCGAACGGGCCGATGCGCGTGTTTTGCCCGACGCACGCGCCGGCAAGATGAGAAAACGGCGCGATGCGAGTGCCCGCACCGATGGTCGCGTCAGACAGTACGCAGTAAGCGCCTACATGCACGTTATCGCCCAGTATTACGTTGCCTTCGAACACGCAACCCAGGTCTATGCTGACGTCCCGCCCACACTCCAGCTTGCCGCGCACATCGAGCCGCGCCGGATCGAGCAACGTCACGCCTTGCGCCATCAGTTTGCGGGCAATGTTTTGCTGGAGCTGGCGCTCTAGTTCGGCGAGCTGAATTTTATCGTTCACGCCCAGGGTTTCCCATGAATGCAAAGGTTGGGAAGTCTGTATTTCCACCCCGTCTTCGACCGCCAGGGCGATGATATCGGTGAGATAGTATTCGCCCTGGGAATTATCGTTGCGCAATCGTCCGAGCCAGCCGGACAGTCTTTGCGTAGGCAGCGCCATCAAACCGGTATTGATTTCGTTGATAGACCGGATTGACGTATCGGCATCCTTATCTTCGACAATGCGGGTCACGCTTCCTGCATCGTTACGGACGATACGGCCGTAACCAGACGGGTCGGCGAGCCTGGTCGTCAACAAGGCCACGCAATCCTGCATGGCCTGCGCAGTCAGGTTTCGCATGGTCTCCGGCGTAACGAGCGGGACATCGCCATACAAAATCAGCGTAACGCCGGACGGCGCCAGATGCGGCAACGCCTGCATCAATGCGTGACCGGTTCCGCGCTGATCGGCTTGCAATACCCAGGTCAGGTCTTCTTCCGCCAGGGCTTGCCGTACCTGATCGCCCGCATACCCGTAAATAACGCAGATTTGCAGCGGCTCGACCGTGCGAGCGGCTTCGAGCAAATGCGCCAGCATCGGCCTGCCGCCTAACGGCTGCAATACCTTGGGAATTTCAGATTTCATGCGCTGGCCTCGGCCGGCTGCCAGGACTACGACATTAAAGGGTGCAATCATAATTAGTACTCAATTAATAATCCGGAGCCAATGTACCAAATCTGGTATTAAATTACTATCGTTAACGTACCGGCAAAAAAATTCACTTTTTTGAAATAGCTTCATCCGGCGCACGCCGGTATTCGCCCTCGATAATTTCCGGA